>JAGQQE010000129.1 GCA_020426345.1 Planctomycetaceae bacterium | reverse complement strand
CGTGGGATGATGTTCTACTTAACAACCGTTGGCAGTTACGATTGTTGATCCGGACACGTTTTCCCGGCGTGGCAGTGAAACATCGGCAGCCGCTCCTGACGGAGTTGGCAAAATTATTCTGTACGTCGTGATGGGTCTGGTGTTCAGCAGCCTGTTGAAAAACGGGAATGGCTTGAACAGGAGACCCTAAGAACATGTTGGTTTCCAGTCGTCCTGCGTTCCTGTCCCGGTTTTTCAACGGACAGTTAGCCGTCCTTTCGGAAGCGGGTCACGCATTCATCGGATGCCGCGAACCGGTTTGCCATTGCTGGTCAGGATCTGCGAATTGGTCGTGGAATCGCCAAACCGATCAAAATCCCGGAATGTCCAAACGACTCGTTTTTGTCGATCGATCTCAATCAGTTGAGGATTTTCGGGGCCTGCGTGGCAGTTGTTGATGAGGATATTTCCGTTGGGAAGTACCTGAAGCGAAGTGACCCATGCCAACTGGATTCCGGGCAAATCATTCTGATGAACACTCCAGACATCCTGTCCTGCAGGTGTAACTTCGATAATTCCATGCCCATTGCCGGTTGCAATCAAAGTGTTCCCGTTGGCCAAACGCAACGCAGTGAAGCATTGGTTACCAAACGCATCAACACCATGCCCGGGAGAGGGTTGACGACCAAACAGCGGAACCGCAAATTCCCACACGGTTTGGCCCTGTGAATTGTACTCGCGCACAAGTCCATCGCCTTCGTGGCAAACCAGGTAATTGCCGTTGGTGAGTTTGCGGACGAGTCGTGTATCGCGATGAGCATCGGGTTTCGAAACTTTGAGCGGAATTTCCACAAGCACTTTATTTTGGGAGTCGAGTTCAAGAATGCGGCTAGTACCGGACTCAACCACCATTGTGTTCCCATTGTCCAGACGCTGAAACGCGTGAATTTCGATGCGCTTTCCTTCGTTTCCTGGTGCTTTCCTGGCTTCGTAGTCCCAAATGATTTCATCTGTTGCCGGATTGACTTCAAGTACGTGTGTCCATGAATCCTGGAACAGCACGTTGCCATTCGGAAGGACGTGAAGATCGTGCAACGGACCAATTTTGTGTTCCCATTTGGTCTGGCCGGATTCGTCAACGATTGCAATTCGCTTTCTTGACGAATCGGCTGCGACAAAGCCGCGAGTTTCATCGGCCAGACAATGGATGGAACAACCAACAATGCTCAAGAGCGAGAGGGCGATCATGCGCAGATGACGAGAAGAAATCATGAAAAAATCCGTCAAACGGTAATGGGGTATCAGATCTTGTTTTAAGGTTACTGATCTTTATTACTTGTCGTCAGCTGGTTTTTCTTTGGCCAGAGTTGGCTTCAGGTTTGCCGGAGGATCGACGGGTGAGCTGGCCAGTACAGAGAGAGTCTTGTCCGGAGCCAGCGAAAATATGGTTCGAATGTGGGGATCTGCGATCAGTAGATTCTCGCCACTGCGGCATAGCCCCACTGGTCGATCCATGGGGGCCCCTGCAATCCATTGTTGCTTTTGACCGTCTGCTGTTATCTTCCAGACACAGTGTTCGTAGTTGTCTGTGACAAAGAACGAACCATCATCGGTACGGACAATGTTGTGGGGCAGGTTGAATGGGTGTCCCTTGATAAAGAATTCAATCGTTCCGTCGGGTTTCACTTTTTGAATCTGACCATTCTTGCTGGATGTTGACAGGACCCACAAATTGCCCTCCGGATCCAGTGTCAGCCCCCGTGGTGAATTGATGACCGCAAATTCTTCGGGTTCTTTTGAACCTTCGGCTGGCATTTTCCAGATGCGATGAAGTTCCAGGTCGGCCGTGTAGATGGTGCCATCCGGAGCAACCGCGATGGCCATGGGAATTCCGATCCAGCCATTTGTGAGCGGTTGTGGCTGGCCTTGATCATCGAATCGATAGACTTCGCGCGTGGACGAGTCGCCTGCCAGAAGCTTTCCTTCGTGGTCGAAGGCCAGGCACCGTACGGCATTTAAGGGTGTTCGGAAACGTTTGGAGGCCTGAAAGAAAACAGACTTCTTACCCTCTGTCAGTTTCCAGATCCCGGGCATTGTGCGGTCAGCGACGAAAACTGTGCCATCGGGAGCTGCGGCGACTGCCAGTGGATACTGAAATTCGCTGACCAGCGGCTTATCGTTCGCATCCTGTGCTGAGACAATCGATTGGCCGGTTGCAAACGCGGCCAGCGCGAACACAACGGCGATGAAAACAGGGTATTGTTTCATTGCAGATTCGTACTTTGAAATGGGGTAAGCCTGCGAAAACGATTTCGGAGCGAGAATGGTAGAAAAAGATACACGGTTGGCATGCGAATGTGTACCAGTTCACTGCATGGCGTTCGCAGAAGATGCAGGATTCGCCGAGCATTTTCAAAGTCTGCGGCTTGTCACGAATTTCACCGATCGAATTGTTCAGTGTGTTCAAACAATCTCTTGCGAAACGACCGGCCAGTGTCTATCGTCACCGAGTGCACTCTGTGCATGACCTCTACCAGCACTGCTGGCTGCATACCAAGTTGACCCTACAGATTTTACCCAACAGGGAACCCGGTCTGATTCCGGCCGACTGTCACGCCGACCATGTTTCGGATCACATGACCCGGGCGTCGGGTGCCCACCTATGATTTCTCTGGGTGTCAACAGTTGTGATGCACCACCGTTCTGGTGAGGTTTTTTTATGCGCGGCGCAGGCGGTTCGCTTTATCCTGCGTTCTGAGCAAAGTCGATCTCGGCAGAGATCCGAACAGCAGATTTCTTTGGCCGAGTTCGATTTGCGGCACGCATCGCCCTGCATCGTACCGCTCCGTCTGTCACCGAATGAGACCCACGCCGTCGTTCTCAGGTGTACCGAACCGCTCGGTGTTGAGGTTCAAAGTACTCGGGCAACAGGCTGTCCACCTGAAGGAGGCCTTTTCGTGTGAGCCGAACGGTCGATCCGTCCACCGTCAGGTAACCGGCTGTTTGCTGGTTCTGGAGGGCAACGGCAAATTCGCTCAGGACGTCTACTCCGTACTTTTTGGAAATGCGGTCTGTATCGACAAAGCCTTCTTTCATCAGGAGTACAAATTCGCGAATCAGGAGCTGATGGGACGTTGGGGACATGGCACGATTGATAGGCAAGACGCCTGTGTTCACTGTTTCCATGTAATCTTCGATCTTGTCGAGATTCTGATAGTGAACTCCCTGAAAGTGGCCAAACGACGAAACTCCGGTTGCGATCAGATCACAACCCCGCCAAACGTTATCCCGGTAGACAAACCGATCTGTATCGGTGTTACGGACGAGTTCGTTACCGCTGCTGATATGAAATCCTGCCTCAGTCAGCTGATCCATGGCCTGATTCACCCACCGTCGTTTCGTTGGCCAGTCAGCAATCGGAGAGGCCAGTCCCTGCTCTTTCATCTCCCTGGAGATGACGGTGTTGAACGGCAGTTCCATCTGGTAGATGGTGATGTTATCTGGTTTCATTTCCAGAGCTTTGTCGATGCACTTCTGCCAGTTTTCGTCGTTCTCTCCGATCATCCCCGCAATCAGGTCGATGTTCACCTGAGAGAAACCAACCTGCTGGATCCAGTCATACGCCCGGAATACTTCCGGCGACAGATGCGCTCGACCGTTTTCCTCCAGAATCCGGTCATCGAAGTTTTCGACGCCCAGGGAGATTCTGGTAACGCCGATGTCTCGAAGCGTCTGGAGTTTTTCGAGACTCAGCGTGCCAGGTTCGCACTCGAACGTCACTTCTTCTGCATTCTCCCATGTGATGAATTCGCTCATGCGCTCACGCAGCGAACGCAGTTGTTTGGAACTCAGGTAGGAAGGTGTGCCACCGCCGAAGTAGACAAACAAAAGTTCCCTACCGGCGACGGCGCTCTTCTGACTGACCAGTTCAATTTCGCGAATCAGCGACTGGACGTAGTCTTCGATCGCTTTCGCGTTTTGATTGGTATAGACGCGGAAGTAGCAAAATCGACATCGTTTGCGACAAAACGGAATATGAATGTACAGGCCCAGCGGTGTCTGCCGTGTGTCTTCGACGGACTTGTCAAAGACCGACATCACTTCCGGGACGCGTTCGTTTGTCCACAGTGAGAACGGTGGGTAGTTGGAAATAAAGTAGCTGCCAACTTCAGTCGTCTGAGGTGTTTCGGCGGTCGACATGGCGGAAGAACTTTCTGTTTTCCGTGTGGCTCAGGATTCAGAGGCTCCCGGAGTCTCCATTGCTGGTTCCTCGGAAACCGCTGAACGTGTCTGCAACCCGGGCAGGTAATTGAGCAGACCAAAAAAGATCAGGCTGAATGCGATGTCACCTAGAAATGTCCCGCGGGCAAACGGAACCGCTGCCGTGTAACAATTCAGCAATCCACTGAGATCGCGAGCGTAATAGTGGTCTGATGCCAGAATCCAGACGCCAAAGTTGCTGACCACGAAGAATAAAATGGCTGAGCCAATTCCGGACAGAAGTGATCCCAGCGGACCCACACGACCAACGGAGCAGCCCAGCAAACAGATGAGCCCGTAAGCGGCATAATCGAACAGCATGCTGTTATAGAAGCCGTGGCCAGTCCTGGCTTCCAGCCAGCAGTCGGTCAGGAAACGACAACCCAGTGGAATCAGCAGTGCCAGCCATCGCGGCTGGACCGTGGCCCCACAAAGCAAAGCCAGGGCGCCCAGAGCAGACAGATTCCATTCGAATGGCATCGATAGTAGTCGGGGGATGACTGCAATCAGGCAGGCAGACAGTACTAAGAGCTGCAGGGGCTTATTCATTGGGATCGCTGGGATTTCACGGAAAGGAGGACCAGGTGACGGTGCATCAGGAACCGTACCGTTCGTCAGACAGTACATCACGAAGCGTGACGGCTTCCAGCGGCCGCGCGACGGAGCCGATCATTCAGGGCTCGCCCCAGTCCAACCTCCGGAAACTCATGTGCGATGATAACATCAAGATCGGCTGAGTCGAGTGCTCTCATCATTGCAAAGAAGTTTGCTGCACACGTTTGCAGTCGGACTCCGATATCCGGGTTTGTATCGGAATGAAGCAGGAGGATCTGGCTGAACCCGTCGTCCCACGTTCGCGTTGATTCCGTGAGCAGGCCGCATTTTTGCCCTGAAACAGGGATGGCGCGAGCTTCATGTGGGAGAAGAATCAGTGGTTTTCGCGGTGCATAATGGCGGCTCAGCATGCCAGGCGCAGGTTGAGCTGCGTCATCGGCAGACGAATTCGGAACTGCGACGGCGATGGTTCCCACAATCTGCTCGATGGACTCCAGTGGGATGCCTCCATGACGCAGTAGCAGGGGCTGTTCCTGCATCAGAGAAATCACGGTCGATTCCAGACCAACTCCACAGGGACCGCCTTCAACCACAAAGTCAATCCGATCTCCGAGCCCCTGAAGCACGTGAGCCGTTGTGGTCGGGCTGATGCGTCCGAAAGGATTCGCGCTGGGGGCGGCGATGGGACGATCGGTCAGCTCAAGTAGTTTTCGGGCGATCGGATGGGCCGGAATCCTCACGCCAACACCGGGCAGTCCGGAAGTGACAAGGTCGGGAATGCTGGCACTTCGGGGGAGTACCATCGTCAGTGGTCCGGGCCAGAAGTGATCGGCCAGTCTTCTGGCGACGTCGGGGAATATCTGCACCACCTGCGGCAACTGCTGCTGTGATGCAATGTGAACGATCAGAGGGTCGAAGCTGGGGCGTTGTTTGGCTTCAAAAATCCGAGCCACTGCCGCACTACTGGTGGCGTCGGCCCCAAGTCCGTACACCGTTTCGGTCGGGAATGCGACGAGTTGACCGTTTCGCAACGCATTCGCCGCTTTTGACAAGTCGATGATGACAGAAGCGGTTGTCGAACACATAGCATCAGGAGCAGTCAGAAGATGGGGATTTCGTCAGGCGTCGTAATCGTCAGTCGTTCAGGTCGTCGAGGTCATCCATTTCATCGAGGTCATCAAGGTCGTCCATATCCGGATGAAGTGGGTCGTCCGGTGAAAAGAAGAAATCACCGAGGCCCATTGGAATCTGATTTCCGCCCAGCGACTGACTGCGTTTGTCAGCTAACGACTGAAGATCACTGGCATCTTCTCCCAGGCAGCGTTCCAGCGCCTCGCGCCAGACGTCATCTCTGGCCACCGGGTGTGTGGGGTCCTGTGATAATCGTTTGAGTGCGAAGCGAAGGATATTAATTCCGTCACGGGTTGAAAAATCAAGATTCAGCGAATGGGCCTGCTGAAGGAAGTCGACGGTCAAATTCAGCATCTGATCATCAGCGAATGGCAGATGGTACTGCAGAATGGTGAGTTCATCTTCGCGGGACGGATGTCCCAGTGTTAGCGTTGGCTGCAATCGGCTGAGGATGTAGTCCGGAATTTCGAATGTCGATTCATCATCATTCATTGTGACAGCGCATCGGAAATCAGGATGCGCGTGAATCGTGATCCCGGCAACAATCGATTCGACATAGCGTCGATAGTCGAGCAGCGGTGCCAGACTCGCCCATGACTTTTCGTTCATGCGGTTGCCTTCATCCAGAATGCAGACGCCACCGCGAATCATGGCGGTAACCATGGGCGAAGCGTGATAGGCGATCTTGCCGCTTTCGGCGAGCACAGGCGTAACCAGCAGGTCTTCGGGGCGTGTATCCGCAGTGCACTGGTAGATATACAGTTCCTGATTGCGTTTGCGTGCGGCAGATATGGCGAGCGTGGTCTTGCCGATACCCGGGGTGCCCACCAGTCGGGGAGTGAGCGGAAGGTCTCGTTCATCGACCACCAGCCAGCAGGCGAGAAGCTGTCGCAGAACTTCCGTCTGGCCAATCCATTCGGCCTTGCTTGCGTCCGGCGTCGCGAGTCGGAGATTAATTCCCTCAACATTGTGCGTCGTACTCATGAATCCGTGAACTCTCTTGCTGTTCTTACTGAATCGGGTTCCCGGGTCGGGAATTCTGCCGCGTACCATCATGGTGTTGCTGTGCCGTTGTGGAGTATGACGCCAATACGGGAGGCGTCGAGCCCACCGGGCGAATCCGTTGTGGAATCCTCTGGCTTGCGTCGATCGTACTTGCGGATCAAAGGTGCCCCATGGCTTTCCAAATCATTCCGTGGTTGTGACAATTCCGGATTGTTGGTCGCTTCAGTATAAGGTCCACGTCTGCGTCCAGAACGCGGGGCAAACTTTCATTTTTCAATTCAGGTCAATTTGCATTGACGGGAGCAATCTCATGGCGGAAGTCAAAATTGATGTTCGGGACAATGGCCCATTTCTTGTCGCCGGGCCGGTGACCATCTGTGATGCCGCAGGCAACACCTTTGATTGTCAGGGCAAAGAGATGGTCGCTCTTTGCCGCTGCGGGGCTTCTGCAAGACGTCCGTTTTGCGATGGCGCTCACAAGGGTTGTGGATTCGAATCTTCAGAACGAGCCGTCTGAATCGCTCGTTTCCAATCCGGCGACCGTGGCAATCCAGCAACGGCAGCAATTCAGTGCCAGTGCCAGTGCCAGTGGCAATCCTGGCGATCCCGTGACAGTGTGATTCCGGTTTCGGCAGCTTCTGAAGGGGCCGAAACCGCACCCCAAACGTTAAAGCAGGGGCTCGACAATGATGGCGGTTCGATTTTCCAAGTGTCGAAATCCGAGTGTGGATGCATGTTTCCGTTCAGGTCTGTCGTTTGTGTGGACCTGCTTCCTGGTATTTGGCACTGCACTCATTCCACAAAGCGTTTCTGCTCAGGACATCATTGATGTCTGGATTGGGACAGGTCGATCTTCACTGAGTCGAGGGATTTACCACACGACACTCAACTGCAAGACGGGAAAGCTGTCTTCTCCCGTTCTCGCCGCAGAAGCGGATGCTCCTGGCTTTCTCGCGATGCACCCCAAACGTCCGGTGATCTACGCTGTGGCAACAATCCAGGATGAGCCGTGTGTGGCTGCCTATTCGATAGAAGGGGCTCCCGGGAAGCGGTCATTGGCGCTGTTGAATACTATTGAGATCGGGGATGGTGGTGCGGCCCATTTGAGCGTCGATCGGACCGGGCAATTCCTGGTGACAGCGCAGTACGGCGGCGGTTCTGTTGCATTGTTTACCCTGAATACGGATGGATCTCTGAAACAGCGAATTCAGATTGTGGATCACGAAGGTGGATCGAAAGTGACACCTGGCCGGCAGGATTCCTCGCACGCGCACTGGGCCGGTTTTTCAGCCGATCGCCGTTTTGTCCTCGTACCGGACCTGGGTTTGGACCAGGTGGTGATTTATCAGTTTGATGCAGTGTCTCCGAAGCTGGTGAGGCATGGAGCAGGCATCCTGCCGCCCGGAAGTGGCCCAAGGCACATGAAGTTTCATCCGGATGGTAAACATATACTGGTGCTGAATGAAATCGGTATGACCGTCACCGTTTTTGCCTGGGACGCAAAAGCGGGCACGATGACACCGGTAAATACGGTCTTCACGATTCCGGAATCTGATTTGTCCGAGAAGGGGCTGAGCACATCCGAAATTCGGATCCACGAAAATGGCCGTTTCGTCTACGCGGCGAATCGAGGACACGACACGATTTCCGTATTTCACTTCGAACCTCGAACGGCCGCGTTGACACTGCTGGAAAATGTTCATGTGCGAGGTGCTACGCCGAGGAATTTTAACCTGGATCCGACGGGCCACTGGCTGATTGTTGGTGGTCAGGACTCGCATACGCTTGCGAGCTTTGAAATTGATCAGCAGTCCGGCAGGCTGACTTACAATCGAAGCATTGTCCATGCGCCGTCCGCCATCTGTGTTCTATTTGGATTCGAATAGTGCAGCCGTCCAGAAGCTTGATTCCCGCGTTGCTGATGGCGCTGGAAGCAAGGCCTTGAATTCAGCTCTGCTGCACTTCTTCGATTCTGTTGACTGTTCATGAACAAGGGACGTCTAAAATGTTCAGAGTTTTCACCTCAGTCTCCCGACTCACCCTGGTTCTGTTTTCATTTCCGGGCGTGTTGTTGCTTGCAGTCTCCAGCAATCTTTCAGCTCAGGAAAAAACATCGGCGAAGGAACAGCCACGACGCAATGTGGTTGTGATTGTTGCGGACGATCTCGGAATGCAGTTGGGCTGCTATGGAGACACCGTCGCGAGAACTCCCGGAGTCGATCGCCTCGCAGCACACGGGACCCGATTCACTCGGGCATTCTGTACCACAGCAAGTTGCAGCGCGAGTCGATCTGTGTTGATGACAGGACAGTTCAATCACACGACCGGGCATTTTGGTCATGCCCACGGCTACAATCATTTCAGTACTTATGAATCTGTACCAACGTTGCCTGCTATTCTTGGTGATGCCGGCTATCGCACCTGCAGTATTGGTAAGTATCACCTCGCACCGGATTACGTTTATTTCTTTCAGGACTACAGGAACGACGGGACATCTGGCGCGAGAAACAGTGTTGTCATGGCCGCCAATGCGAAGGAATGGATTCTGGAAGACGACACAAAACCATTTTTCCTGTACTGGTGTTCGAGTGATCCGCATCGTGGTGGCGGTCCCGGCGGATTTGCGAACTTCAACAACGATCCGAAGCATTACCCCGGTGTGGAGACTGTTCGGTTTCGTCCTGAAGATATTCCGATGCCTTCATGGCTTCCCGACAATGAAGAAGCCCGTTCAGAGATGGCCGAGTACTATCAGGCCATTACACGATTTGATCAGGGCGTGGACCACTTGCTCAACGCGCTGGTTGAAACCGGGCACTGGGACGACACACTGGTCATGCTGTTAAGTGACAATGGCCCTCCGTTTCCTGCGGCCAAGACCACTTTGTATCAGGCCGGCATGAATTTGCCGTTGATTGTTCGAAATCCGGGACAGCCGGAAGGCGTCGTTTCTTCGGCCATGGTTTCCTGGGTGGACATTACGCCGACTGTTCTGGACTATTGTGGTGTGACACCGAAGCCACGATCGCCAATTCGTCCGGCAGAAAACAAGGGCCGTGCTGATCAATCCGCTTCGGCTGGCGGCAGGAATGCTGTTCGCCCTGTGAAGTTTGCCGGTCGCTCATTCCTTGATGCTGTCGACGGCCGGCATGACGATGAGTTTCGTGAAGTCTTTGCATCACACACATTCCATGAGATTACGACCTACTATCCGATGCGGGTTGTGGTTGAGGACAACTACAAATACATCTTCAATGTTGCACATCAGCTGCCCTATCCGTTTGCATCCGATTTGTATGCATCGCCAACCTGGCAGGGGGTGCTGAAACGTGAAGAACCGATGTATGGCGTTCGGCCGGTCTATCAATACCTGCATCGTCCACGGCATGAATTGTACGACCTGGTCTCGGACCCCGATGAACTGGTCAATCTGGCAACGCAGCCGGAGTTTGCGGAGCGACTAAGCCGCATGCAGAAGAAGGTGCAGGAGTGGCAGAAGTCGACTCGCGACCCCTGGGCTTCCAAATGGGAGTATGAATAGCCGTCAGGATATTCGGTTCTGCAGGCTAACCTAACCTATTGAGAAACGGCACTGGCTCGATCAGGAGACCTGAAAGCACGATGGTTTCCAGTCGTCCTGCGTGCCTGCCCTGGCTTTCCAACGGACAGCTGAAACTGAATTGTCGGTCGCCCGGTGCGCAGCCGCGCTGTATGGTGAGATCAGCAGGCAGAAGCAAGTTCGGGGTCACCCACGTAGTAGCCCCCACTGTGCCGCGATTGAATGAGTGAAACCTGGGTTAGGCGGCAAAGATCGAGCAGTTCGTTTGCAATCTGCATTACTTCAATGATGTCGTTACCCTCGTCCAGCGCCTGTTTGAGCATTTCTGTTACGTGGGCCATATGGTCAATTCCCGACTCTACTGCAGTGTGATGGAGTCGATCGGTTAACTCTTTCAGATCGTCCGTATTCTGGTCATCGAGTGCAGTGACAAACCGTTCGATTTGCAGGCCGATGTCCAGCGCGGTGTCGGTGGAGACCTGTGGCAGGCTGTGCTGGTCCTGGTTCTGAAGTTTGACAGCGGTAATGAAACGTTCGACAAGTTCCGGGTCAAACTGTGTCCCGGCACACTTCCGCAATTCGGAGAATGCTTCGGCCGGGGTGAGGCGTCGTCGGTAGTTGGCTTCTGAGGACATTGAATCGTAGGCATCGGCGATTGACAGAATTCGAGCACTGAGTGTTGGGCGTGTGCCTTCCGGGAATGCGTGCCCTGCATTGCTCAGGTCGAACCAGAGCGATTGCTGCTCCATGATTTCCGTAAGCACACTGGAAGCAAAGGAAGACTTCACAAGACGCACACCCACAGAATGGTGTCGTTTCATGATCTCCCATTCTTCGTCGGTTAGTTTACCCGATTTGTGAAGAATGTTATCGGGGATGCCAATCTTTCCAATGTCATGAAGAAGTGCGGCCAGTTCCAGGTTGTAGCAGTCTTTCATCGACAGCAGGCCTTCTGCGGTTGCAACGCAAAGATCAGCGACGCGACGGCAATGTGCAGCTGTTCGGTGGTCGCGGAATGACAAGGCCGAAACCAGTGCAGAGACCGCCTGGAATGGAATGGTTCGGTTGGCTGCCCTGGATTTCTGCGGTTCAGCATTTTCTCGGCGAATTGGAGCAGGACTATCGCCCAGTGCAGCAATCTGTTGTTGCGCTTTGTCGTAGCGAATCACCTGGTTACGGCCATGTCGCTTGGCAACGTAAAGGCACTTGTCGGCCTTGTCGAGCAGATCCTGGGGCGATGTCGCTTCGCATTCGGTCGAGGCCACTCCGAGACTTGCAGTGATCTTCAGACTCGAGATCTTCAGTGACATGATGGCAAGTCGAATGCGTTCGCCCACCATTTCTGCTTCATCCAGATCCGTTTCGGGCAGGAAGACAGAAAACTCCTCACCCCCGTAACGGCACACGACACCCGGGTCGGTTACCGTTTGCATGACAGCTGCAGCAACGCGGCGCAGAACTTCATCGCCCATCGCGTGCCCATGATTGTCATTGATGGACTTAAAGTGGTCGATGTCGACCATCATTGCACAGCACTGTGCAGACGTTGTGCTGAATCGGTCCCAGTCTTCTTCGAATATCTTGAAGAAGCTGCGGCGGTTGACACAGCCCGTTAACGCGTCGCGTGTGGCCAGCCATTCGAGTTCACGATTCTGCTGTCGGACTTCTTCACTTGATTGTTTCAGAGATGTCAGAGCGTCCTTGAGTTCGCGTTGTTTCTGATCGAGGACCGTGACGTCTTCAAAACTTGTAACGACCCCTCGAACGTTGTTTCGGTCATCATGGATCGGTACGGCGCTGACGGAAAATGTTTTTTCGCGTCCTTCCGTAAACAACTTCATAAGAACGCCGCGGATGGGTTGACCGCCACGCAGTGTTGCCTCCCAGGGGAGGTGTGGTTCGGTCGCTTCTGAGGCAATCTGGAAGCCCGTCATTCCCACGTCCTTGCCAATCCATGCGTCAACGGAAATGTTGGTGCAGTGTGAAAATGCCTTGTTCGCGAGGACAATTCGCTTTTTCAGGTCTAACACCAGTAGCCCCTCCGCAAGCGCATCCAGAGCCTCGCGGACGCGTGGAGGGACAACATGCGATGGATTCAGATGTTTGAGGACGCGCTGAAGGTAAAAGTAGAATCCGATCGAGAGCCCGACCCCCATGAACGCGACAAGTGCAATGTCGAACCGGACAGGCAGCCCGAAGGGGCCCGTCGTTGGTTTGAATCGGACTTCCATTTGTCCCCATGGCTGTCCGTCTGCTGAAATCGGCACAATGAACTGATTGTTGTTGGATGCAACGTCTGTCGGATCCCAGCGAGACGAGTGATCATTGATGTTGATGGCCAGCTCATTGCTCAGTTGGCGAATGCCAAGCGAATCAATCTCCGGTTGCCGGTTGACGACTTGCTGCAGGGTTTCCTGGACCTGCGCAGCGCTCATCCGAGGAGCCATGGCCATGAACGAAATAGATGTCGATTCGCAAAACGCTGCTCGATTGGCAATCGATGCCGTTTGCGAATCCGGGATCAGACCGATCAGACTGGCAACCAGCACGCTGCTGATTGCCAGACTGACCAGGCCAACCACGATCCGTGATGTGGATGAGAGGGGCTTCATGTACGGTCTTTGCTAGTCTTAACTCTCGATATTCCCGCTGCCTCCCTTGTCGGGAGCAGGTTTGGTCACCATCGAAAGCAGTGATTCGTTATCTTCTTCCTGATTTCGTTCGAATGAATCGAGAACCGGAAGCGGGTCAAACGCCTGCCAGGCCGGAAGCGCTGACAGGAATGTGCTGAGTAGGGTTCCCCCTCGCAGCATCCAGACAACATAGCCCACAGAAACTGATGTTGAGACTGCTGCTGTCGTGCCCACGACGACTTTGTTCGTAAAGAGCGTTTCAGATTGCTGGTCGATCATCTGTTGATGGAAAGACGGGTTGTCCAGCTTCAATGATCCGATTGGGATAATCGATTCAGATGGACCGATGAGGAAAGTTGTTCCTCCCCACATCGGAGATTCGACACTCTTGAGGTGTGATCGTGAGCTATGCGGTCCGCGAAGTCCGTCATTGGAAACTGGTCGGTCCGGTACCGCGTCCAGATTTGAAGCAATCAAGAACGTCGTTTCCAGATTGCGGTCTTCGTCTGACGTTGAAAGAACGCCCGGGAACATGACTCCGGATTTGTAGTTTCCTGTGGCGTTCCTGCCGATCTGTGTCTCGGTTTGAGTTCCTGAGTCTTCTTCGCTTCCGGAATCACCGGATCGCCTGTCTGTCACTCGGCTTTCGGGTTCAGGCGAATTACTGTTGCCGAAGGTGCCAGGGACGATATCCGGAATGAGATCAGATTCTGCGTCTATACCATTGTTGGATTCATTCGATATTCCACTGGACGGACCTGAGGCTGATGCCGTGGATGTTGTCGGCGTGGTTGTTGCCGGTGGCTGTATGCTGACCTGAATATTGAGTGTGACCGTTGCGATATCGCTGAGATACTGGCCGTCGGTGACTCGGTAAGTGAACGAGTCGTTGCCGGCAAAGACGCCAGCTGGCATATAGTAGAAACTTCCGTCTGGGCGAACGGTCAGCGAGCCGCTGGTTGCTCCGGACACGAGGACAACAGTAATTGCATCTCCATCAACGTCCATGTCATTTGCCGTCAATGTGCCAGCTGACCTGTCGATGGCAAATGTTTGCAATCCCTGGAATGAATCGTCGACAGCAACGGGAGCCTCATTCACATCCAGTACCGTGATACTGAATCCCTGATCGCGAAAGAGTCCGCTGGCATCCGTCGCCCGAACGACGATGCCTACGGCTGGCGTCGCCTCATGATCCAGAATTGCACCGGCAGCGACAGAAACGTCTCCCGTCACCGCATCAATCGCGAAAAAGCCGTTTGCGGAATTGATAAGGCTGTAGGTGATCTGGTCGCCAGCATCAACGTCCAGTGCTGCGGCCTGCCCAACCCATACTCCCGCCGAACTGTTCTCATTGATTGTGGCGTTGGTGAGCAGAATGCTTTCAGGCTGCTCATTGATGTCCTGCAGTACAAACGTCACGCCGATTTGATCACTTAGTCCCTGAAGGTCCGTGACGGTGACAATTCCGGAGAAGACGGGTGAAGTTTCGAAATCCAGAAGTGAGGCATCCAGCACTCGAATAATTCCGGTCATCGGGTCAATATCAAACGCTGCTGCGACTCCTGGCGATGTCATGCTCAGTGAATAACGAAGCTCATCCATCGCATCGACATCGCTTGCTGTCATCACGCCAACGATTGCTCCCGCCGGAGTGTTCTCGTCAAGAATGAACGGCGTTGGATTCTGCAGTACCGGACTTTCGTTGACGTTTGTGACTGCGATCACAATGTCCTGGATAGATGAACTTCCGTCGGAACTGTCAGCACGGACAGTAATGATATGCTGGTTCTGCGCTTCGTAGTTCAGCGAACCGATCAGCGTGACGACACCAGAGTTTGAATCAATACTAAACAGCCCGCCAGCATCATCGACAAGTGAATAAGTGATGATGTTTGTCGTACTGTCTGCATCGACGGCGAAGGCCGTGATGCCAGTCAGGCTGCCTGAAGAAGCGTTTTCGGCAAGTGCATTCGGAGCCGTGTCCAGATCTATGGGGACTGATACGTCAAATTCATCCACGTCGCCGATGTTGATCGTGAAGGTCTTTGTTGTATAGCTGCCGTCGGTCGATGTCGCGCGAACTGTGATTGCGTATGAGCCAGCGGCTTCCCGATCAATCTGCCCATTGACTGTGACCTGCCCGGATACGCTGTCGATGGAGAACCGGCCTCCGGCGCTTTCGTCCAGTGTGTAGGAGACGGTGTCGGTTCCATCGAGATCGACGGCAAAGGCTGTGATTCCAACCACGGTGCCGACAGCACTGTTTTCGTCAATGCTGTCGGGTGTGGCATCGGTGTCTGTGACCGGTGTGATATCGAATTCATCGAGATCATTGACGCCGATGTTGAATGCCTGAGTGGATGTTGATCCGTCCTCGGATGTTGCCCTGACGGTGATGTTGATGTTGTTTCCGACGGATTCGAAATCAATGGCGCTGGCGGTGGTGACGACTCCGGTATTGGGATCGATCTGGAAGATTCCTGCGGCGTCGTCATCGAGTGAGTAGGTAACGTTGCTGTTTGTTCCATCGAGATCGACGGCAAAGGCTGTGATTC
>JAGQQE010000128.1 GCA_020426345.1 Planctomycetaceae bacterium | reverse complement strand
CATAGACAACATTGTTCACATGCCCGTTACCATCGATGACATCGGCCGTCACATGAATCGCGAACTCAAAGATCGCGGAAACTGCATCCTTTTCGTCTTGATGCTGTTCAGACATATTTTTGATACAGAAACAAGGATGACGATGTTCCGAATAAACGAATGGGCCCCGGGAACGAACCTTCGGGCGCCGGTGTGAAGTCGTCATCATAGCAGGTCGGCATCATCGCAGAACGGCCCGAAACATCCTCTGACTGCAAACAGGCCCAGCGCGAAGCATTGGTGGGAGCTAGGATGCACGATTGCGAGCCGCGTGCGGGTGAGCTTTCTCGTAAGTTTCTCGCAGGCGTCTGGTGCTGACGTGTGTGTAGATTTGAGTGGTGGTCAGGCTCTTGTGACCCAGCAATTCCTGAACACTTCTCAAGTCTGCTCCACCATCCAGCAGGTGCGTTGCAAAACTGTGTCGAAGTGTGTGCGGCGAAGTCTGCTGCGAAAGACCGGCTGTCTGAATATGCTTTTCGAGCATTCTTCCTATGCTGCGCGTGGTCAGTCGCCCTCCAAAACGATTCAGGAAAAGCGCGTCCCGGTCCTTCTCTGGAACTTTTTCTCCAGGAGTACGGATTTCCAGCCAGTGAAGAAGCGCCCTCGTGGCGTAACTTCCCACAGGGGCGATCCGCTCCTTGCGTCCTTTGCCCAGTACCCGGATGACACCGGCCGCTCGATCCCAGTCGCTTAGATTCAGACTCACGAGTTCCGCGACACGAAGGCCGGCCGAGTAGATGGTTTCGAGAATCGCTCTGTCTCGAATTCCCTGGTCACTATTCGCGGGCGGAGCCAGCAACAATGCACCAACCTGATCCGTCGTCAGGAAATGGGGCAGCTTCCGGCCTGCGCGAGGTGTACGTAATGGTTTCGCCGGATTGGTGTCGCACAGACCATCGCGATTGCAGAAACGAAAGAAACTGCGCAGGCATGCCAGTCGTCTGGCGACAGTTGTCCGGGCGTACCCGCATTCGTGCAGATAAGCCACGTAATTTCGCAGGACACCGACTTCAATCTCGCGTGGAGCCGGTACTTTTCCATATTGCTCCTGAAAGAACTCCATCAGGTGTGCCATATCATCGGCGTATGACTTGATGGTCAGGTCCGAAGCATTTCGTTCGATTCGCAGGTAATTCAGAAACGCCTTTGTTGCACTTTGCATGGCATCACGCATCGACGACTTGAAAAGGTCCGCTTCAGATCACCACTTCAGGACGCATCATCTGATGCAGATCGACTGATGCGGGTCGTCAGAAGAAGGAAGGGAAATCTTCTGAATGCTCAAATTCTTCATAGCTGACAGAATCCTGCGACTGCCGAAGACGCCGAACACGCTGAGCCAGTACGGCTGCGTCGTACCAGGTGAATTCGAGGTCCGGGTCACTCGCGTATTCGCTTAGCGTGGCAAGAACGGTTTCGACGCTGTTGTCGTCGTAAAGAAAGACAAACCGATGTCCATCACGGACCAGCGCCAGGACATTGACCGCTCTGCTCATTCGATTGCCTCCCTGCAATGCTCACGGGTGATCGCCGCAATTCGCGCCCGTATGCAAGACGGGCCCTCCTGTCTGAAGCTCCCGAGTTTGAAACGCGAACACTGACATCCCTTATCGGTGTTTCGTTTCGCCGCCTCAAAGTAAACCACACACAGACGTTAACGCCGAACCAGTCTTCCCGTTCGTTAAGGCGATCCTGACGAGACGCACGCTGGTTCGGCACGAATGGCCGGTTCTGTAAAGTTCCGACAGATTTCGCTATCATCGACGGAACGATGGATACGTAGATTTCCGTCCGTGTGATTGCGGACGTTATCCGTCGAGCTACCAGACACAGATTGCGATCAGCAATGAGTTCCGCCGATTCTGCAGCAGGATCTTCCGTCACACTGGAAAACTCGGCCCTCGGAGATGACTTAACAGGCTCTGCGGGCACTGAATCATCCGTCTCGACACCGAAACGATTCACTTTTTTTCGAGACCTCGCGGGTCTCCCCCAGTCTGCTGCGCTGGACCCCGTCAGTCGTGAGCTGCAGGCCGAATCGATCACGGTTCGAATCCGGTGGTTTGGCCTGGCAATCGGCTTCTTCTACGTCAACATGGTTTACCGTGTTACCGGAAGACCCGAACTAAACGCCATGCTGACGCTCGGAATGCTCTACGCGATGCTCGATACACTCGCAAGCCTTCGAGGTCGAATTCTGCTGTCACACTACCGCATCGGTATCTCGATGATGGAGGCATTGTTCATCGGGCTACTGTGCTTCTTCGATCAGGGTGTCGGAAGTCCCTTTCGGTTTTATTACTTCCTGTCTCTGCTTGTCTGCGCGATCCGTCATTCGCCGTCACTAACGTTTTCGTCCTACGCGCTGCACTCCATCAGCTACATTGTGCTGGGAATGTATGCAACACCGAACACTCCTGACGAGGGCGTGACGGTCATTCTCACACTGGTCTTCCTTGGTTGGACCGCGTGGGCAATTACAGCTCTGACAGGTTTACTCAAATCCGCAGATAAGCGACTTTTCAAGCTGAATCGGGAACTTCAGAAGAACCAGCAACAACTGGAAGCGCGCATTGCCGCGCGATCGCGGGAATTGCAGGAATCGCAGGCCATGCTCGTCCAGCAGGAGAAGCAGGCCGCTTTCGGATTGCTGGCCTCCGGAATCGCCCATGAAGTCGGCAATCCCCTGGCTTCGATCAGTTCGATCATTCAACTGTTGAGCCGCAAGAATGAAGATCCGTATTTTGGTGAACGACTTCAGATGGTCGATGGACAGCTCACACGAATTCAAAAGATCCTGCGGGAGCTTAGCGGATTCAGCCGCCCCACCAGCCGCCAGTCAACAAGCGTTGATGTCCACACCGCCATCCAGGAATCGCTGAACATTGCCAAGTACTACAAGCGTTGGAAAGGGAAGCATGTTCATTCACAACTGCAGGAAGGCCTGCCAACAACCCGGGCTGTTTACGATCAGCTCGTTCAGGTTCTCCTGAATCTGATTCTGAATGCCCTGGACGCAACTGAAGAAGGTGCAAGGATTACGATCGCGACTTCTCGTCCATACAAGGACGGCGTGCCACAACCGTGGATTTCCATTACCGTTGCGGATGAGGGATGCGGAATCGCCCCGGAAGCTCAAAAGCAGATCTTTCAACCTTACTTCACCACCAAATCGACGGGAACAGGCCTTGGACTTTTTGTGTGCCGACAACTCGCCGTTCAAACACTTCAGGGCGACATTCGTCTGGTGAAATCTGATGCATCCGGGACCACTTTTGAGCTGCTGCTGCCCATCATCGAATCGCCCGACGCCGATTCATCAGTCATCGAAATGACGCCCAAATACGCTACGTAAACCAGAGACGACCACTGAAACCGGGGCCCGCACCTAATCCATATGAACCACGGCCTTGATCACTCCGGCATCCGGGCTCAGCCACGATGGAAATACGTGTGGTACTTCTTCGAACTGAGCGTGGTGCGTGATCCAGGGATCCGTATCAATTCTCTTGTTGCGGATCAGGTCCACGATCCGTGAAAAGTCGGACGACAAGGCATTCCGACTCGCAAGTAACGTCAGTTCACGACGGTGAAGAAAGGGTGCGTGAGCAAACTCGAGATTCTGCTGGGTGATTCCCACGTAAACCAGCCGACCTGCGAATGCGCAGAATTCCATCGCTCGAATCATCGACTTGTTGTTGCCGGTCGCATCAATGACCACATCAGCCAGCTGGCCGTTTGTCGCACAGGACAAAGCAATCGCATCCGAATCATCGCCCTGAACTGCGATCGTATGCTCGACACCCATTCTCTCCCGAACAAATCGTAACCGTGACTCGGCGATATCCATCACGATCGGGGTCGCGCCACTGAGCTTTACAAATTCCAGAGCGGAAAGCCCGATCGGTCCCGCACCAATGATTAAGACATTCTCGCCCGACTTCGATTGGGATCGATCGACGGCATGACATCCAATCGCCAGCGTTTCGACCAATGCACATTGCTCCGGCGACAAACCACCTGCGGGATGAAGTTTTCTGGCTGGCAAAATAATTCTGTCCGTCAGCCCCCCATCACACATGACGCCCAGGGTCTTATGGTGTTCGCAGCAGTTCGTGAATCCTCGCCGACACGAATAACATTGCTGGCAATTCAGATAGGGCTCCACTGCGCAGAGATCCCCCGGATTCAGATGCGACACACCCTCTCCCGTCGAGATCACTTCCACGCCCAACTCGTGGCCGGGAATACGTGGATAGGAGAAAAAGGGCATCTTCCCGAGGTAACCACCCAGATCCGTGCCACAGATGCCTACACGCAAAACGCGCACCAGCGCTTCACCGGCTGCCGGGGCCGAGGGCTCGTCAATATTGATAATCCGCCAGCTCTGTGGCTTCTCCAGCTGCAGTGCACGCATAAATCTCACAACCTTTAGGTGATTTCTGCCCCGAACACTTGTCGAATTCCGGCACAAAAGAACCGTCCGAACCCAAAGAACTCACAGCGAAATCACGGATCCGGTAAGAGTATTCCGTTTATCATCCGGTGGTCCGACACTCGCTCATCCGAAGTCTCTGCATCGGTGCCTGCATCAGTCGATTTAAATCGGAATCTCGCGATCATGATAGCGAAAATACGTTCACCTGCGACCGGTAGCGGGACGAATGCCAGTTGCACTATATTTCCTCGCATGCACTGCCGTCACTCAACGCTTGAGGCTCCGGGACAACGGATTGCGGGACGACTACGAATTGCGGGATCAAAATGGATTGCCGGATGAAAAATGTCACTTCAAACGATTCTACAGAAATTCGATTCCGGGACCGTCTTCGGACCCTCGGTCGAACAACTGCTGTGCGGACATCGTTTGCGATTCTGGTGCCGATGTTTTGTTTATTCGCTCTGAGTAACACTGTCGTCGCAGATGAAGTGAACAACGTCGTCGTCAACAATGAACCTTCTGCGATGCTCGGTCCCCGGGAAATGCTGGCGGCTGGCGGAGCGATTGGGTATGTGGTCGTGTTGTTCAGCTTCCTGATGGTCGCACTGATCATTGACCATATGATGAATATCCGGCGCAGTACCCTCATGCCGCCGGGACTCGCGGAAGAGGTTCATCGATGCCTTACTGAACGACGCTTCGAAGAAGGCAAAAAGTACTGCAAAGAACATCCCGGCTTTCTGAGCCGTGTGCTTTACGCCGGACTTGACGAAGCCGGGCTTGGCTATGCAACCATCGAAAAAGCGATGGAAGACGCCGCTGTGGAACAGTCGGCCCGACTTTTTCGACGCATTGAATACTTGTCTGTCATTAGCGCTTTGGCACCCATGCTGGGTTTGATGGGAACGGTATGGGGAATGATTCAGGCCTTTCTGGAATTCGAGCAGAAAGCCAATCCGCAAGTAAGCGAATTGGCGCCGGGAATCTATCGCGCTCTGATTACGACACTGATGGGACTAGGCGTCGCCGTGCCTGCGCTGGCAGCATTTGCCATTTTCCGCAACCGCATTGAAGAACTCACTGCCGAAACAACCCTTCTGGCCGAACACGTTTTTTCCGATTATCGCCGCGCTCTGCAGACCCGTCGTACCTCCCGACAGTCCGGCAGCGCACAATAGCTGCATGATTTCATTCAACTGGTCACCTACAGAACGACAACTCCGACAATTCGGCGGTGTCGCTGTCGTTGCCCTGCCCGCACTGGCTTGGCTGTGGACACGCGACGTTCCAACGGTTCAGTGGAGCCTGATTGCGGGGGCCACCCTGTGTTCAGCCGGTTTTGTCAAACCCCAACTCCTGAAACCAGTGTTCATTGGGCTTTCACTACTGTTTTTTCCTGTTGGGATCGTGGTCAGCGAAATCGCCCTGATCATGATGTTTTTCTGTGTGCTCACTCCTGTTGCCTTATTTTTCCGGCTAACCGGTCGCGACGTTCTGCACCGGAAGATCGATCGATCCGCGGAAAGCTATTTCTCCGCTGTCCAGCCGACCACTGACCTGAAGCGGTACTACCGGCAATCCTGAACAGCCGTTTTGACGCAGCCGAGTCCACCAGTAGATGACCTCGATACCGGAGCCGTCAGCACCTCAGAAAATGGAATAGATAAAGGGGCTTGCCCCTGTCGCGCTGAGCCACGCAAAGACCGTTATCAGCAGCATTACCAGCAGAATAGGTGTCAGCCACCATTTCTTGTTGTCGCGCAGGAAAAGCACAAATTCCATCGGAAGGGACAACTGAGGCTCTTCGTTCATCGACTCGAATTCTGACACCGCATCGGTTTCCGAAACAGTTTCATGCGATTCCCTGACAACCGGGCTGTCAGCGATGAGCTGTTCAGCAGGCTTTTTCGGTGCGTCTGTCATTTCTCTTCACCGGTATTTGTCGACAGTAATGCCGGGTCCTTTTCTGCATCCGTTTTGTAATACAGTTCTGAGGGTATCAGGATCTCGTTTGTCTGATCGTCGTCAATCTCGCCATCGAAGTATTTCTGGATCATTTCGATTGTTGTCTTGCCAATTCGATCAGGAAACTGGATCGGGTCGCAAAGAATCTTGCCATCCAGAATCGCGCGTTTGCCTTCAATCTGACCATCAAATCCAATGATCGTCACCTGATCGGCTTTGGACGCAGATTCCAGAGCAGCTCGGGCCCCCAGCGCTGAGGGGTCGTTAATTGCAAAAATGGCTGCAAGATCAGGATTGGCCTCAATTGTGTCTTTTGCAGCTGCAAACCCTGCGTCGCGTGCACCCTTTCCGTTCAGCGTAGCAACCACTTCGATCTTCGCTGCCCCATCTTTTGCGTTGTGGGACTCAAGGATTTCGTTAAATCCCTGAACTCGCATCTGACAAGATTCCACATCGGGATAATGGAGCACGGCCACCTTGCCACCGGATTCTGCCAGCAGCCTGACCATGGCTTCGCCGGCAAGTCGCCCTCCCTGCAAATTATCCGTTGCGACATGACAAACCACTTTGCCATCCGTTCCGTCATACTTGATGTCATTGGTGAAGACCGGGATGCCAGCTTCGTTCGCCTTTCGTATTGCCTGACCAATTGATCGAGAATCACATGGGTTCAGCACAATGGCAGTGACGCCCTTGACAATGAAGTCTTCAATCTGATCCGACTGCTTCTTCACATCCTGATCACCCGACACGACAATCACTTCATAGCCAAGCTTTTCCGCTTCTTCCTTCATTGTGTCTGCGATGACCTTGAAGAATGGATTCGTCAGGGTCAACGCTGAAAATCCGATTGTCCCCTGAGACATTGTCCGGTCGGAATCGTCGGAGTTCTCTTTCGCATCCGTGTTGCCTACCGGGTTTGCCGCCTGTTTCGATGGCGCATCGCCGCCGCACCCGACGGCAACAGCCAGAAACATCAGCACCACTTGATATCTTGTCAGCAATCGTGTCATTTCCGAAACTACTCCGGTCATCTCAAAAAGGATGGTGTCAGCCGCGAACTGAAGGCACAACCTGACTTAATTCTCCGCTACAACTTCGCCACGGAGTATCATGAGTTTTAATCGCGTCTTCGGACGCTGATGGCGAAATTCAGAAAGATCACACCACGAATCCGCCGAGAATTCAAACACGCATGTCGTCGCTGTCGGAACCTCCAGGCCCCGATTCGCCAACCCGCACATCAGACTACCGATACCTGGATTGTGTCCCACAACAAATGCCGTCTGAAAATGATCCTCTGCATACTGGCTGACTGCTGTCAGATAGCTCTCGGGGCTCGCGAGGTACAATTCGTCCAGAGCATGAAACGGCGTATCCGGGCACAGGACTTCTGCCACTGCCTGAGCGGTCTGCATTGTCCTTCGAGCGGCGGAAGCAAGCAGCGAGTCGATGTGAATTCCTGCTTCTTTGAGATGTTTCACGGACTCTGCTGTCCGTTCGAGCCCTGACTCTGTCAGACAGCGATCAAAATCCCGTTCGCCGGGGCGTAAAGGAGCCGCCTTTGCATGTCGCATCAGAATCAACGTTTTCATTCGGCAGTCTTTGGATCTCAAAAGGCTGTTGTCGTGGGGCACCAAATGTTGCCAGGGAACAACATGTTTGGCAATGAGCCGACAATCAAAATCCCGTGTTTCATCGACTGAACACGATTGTCAGCCTTATGGCACCGGATTTGTAAACATCTCCATTCAGTAAACCGTCGCGCGGATGCGCTGATGGGTGTCTTCCTTTGGCTGAATGAGGTATTCGTTGTGAAGTCCCCCGAACTTGCTTTGATGTGCAGTAGCTCACCTGGCTTCTTTCGCAGTCTCGGCTCTGCACTGGGAGAACACTTTCGGCTGCTGGAATGCTACACGATCCAGGAGTCGGCTCAAATGATGCATCTGCATCAGCCAAAGCTGGCCATCATCGATCTTCGCGGATCACTACCCACACAAGTGGCTCGCACATGGGCCACGGCTCAGTCTGCTGCCACCACAAGTTTTGTCATTGTCACAAACCCCGGGCAGATCTCCGACTCGGACATCCCCGTTGAAATTCATCAAAGGGTCAACATTCATTCTCTGCAGCCGGGCGAGGAAGCGATTCAGCTACTGATCCAACACGTCATTGCAATCGGCGAAAACCCAACAGAGAAGAACCGCACACTGAGTCCTCTTCACTCAAAGGTCACGGTGCCGACTCCGGAAACTTCATCGCCCTCTGCTTCGGCCATTGCGGAGTCCGGCAACAGGTCCCATGCTGCTCCCGCAGGATCGAAGCGAGACTCCGGTCCGACTGCGGTACCGGATGACGAACCCGCTTCTGGTATGTCAGACAAATTCCGCACACGAACCCCCGAACTGCGTTCCATGCTGCGTCGACTCGAAATCGCTGCGCGGCATAACGTCACGATCCTGCTGATCGGAGAAACCGGTGCAGGAAAGACGCACCTGGCGAGACTCATCCACGACGTTTCGCCGAGGGCCGGTGAACCATTTCTGCATCTGGCCTGCGGAGCCCTGCCTGGTGATCTGATCGAAAGCGAATTGTTCGGTCATGTGAAAGGTGCATTCACCAGTGCGCATGCGGACAAGGATGGCAAGTTTCTTGCTGCTGGAAACGGGACCATCCTGCTTGACGAAATCGATGTCCTGTCGCCGGAACAGCAAGTCAAACTCCTGCGAGTCATCGAGAAAGGTGAATTCGAACCTGTGGGTTCGAACCGGACACTCCACGTCAAAGCCAGGATCATTGCCGCAAGCAATCTGCAGCTCCAACCGCTTGTGGAACAGGGCTTGTTTCGCCCCGACCTCTACTATCGCCTCAATACACTCAGTTTCCACCTGCCACCACTCCGAAAACGGCTGCCGGACATCGAACCGCTCGCGCGTTTCTTTGTTCATCAGCATGCCACGCAACTGGGTGTTGAGATCCGGGAGATCGCGCCGGAGTTCATTGAATGTCTGTTGCACTATCCCTGGCCCGGTAATGTCCGGGAAATGGAGAATGCGATCCGAAGCGCCGTCATCTACAGCGACCATGGTGTCATGAAGCCGTCTGCTCTGCCTCAGCATGTTGTCGAAGGAATGGCTGGGCCAGGTAATGATCCCTCCGTGTCTGCTTTCTTCGCTGTGCGTCAGGGCGACTCGCTGGGCAACCGAATCGAACTGACCGAAAAAGACATTATCGAACAAGCCCTGCTGAAGAACAATTTCAGTCGAACAAACACGGCTCGGCATCTGGGCATCAGCCGGGTGACTCTCTACAACAAGATGCGCAAGTATGGAATCATGCCGGAGCGTTAACTGGACAGCCCGTTGAAGAACGGGACTGGCTCGAGCAGGAGACCTGAAAACACGATGGTTTCCAGTCCTCCTGCGTGCCTGTCCTGGTTTTCAACGGACAGTTCACGTGAGATTCGTGTTCCGCCAGCCATCCACAGCGTTTTCGTATTCTCTTCAGGACATGCTTTCTGCGGTCACGTCACCAACGGCTAACTTCAGCAGATCCGGCTGAGTCACATTGTTCATGTCCGTGACTTCCCCGGTGATCTGACCTTCGTGCATGACAAGGATCCGGTCACTGACACCGATAATCTCCGGCAACTCCGAACTGACCACTATTACGGCTTTGCCCTGTTGAGCGAGTTTTTGAATCAGAAGATAGATCTCATATCGTGCACCAACGTCGATTCCGCGAGTTGGTTCGTCGAACATGATGAGTTCCGCATTGCGTTGCAGCCATCGTGCAAGCACGACCTTTTGCTGGTTGCCTCCTGACAGGTTCTTTGCCAGTTGTTCCTGACCGGGAATCCGAATATTCAGTGATTCCACGAATGATGCAAATGCATCGCGTTCCCTGCCCTGATGAACAACGCCCATAGAAGAAAACTGTCGCATGTTCGCCAGCGAAAAGTTCTCACGCACGCTGCGTCCCAGCACCAAGCCCTGAGACTTTCGATCTTCCGTCAGCAGCACGATGCCGTTCTGAATGGCTATGCGCGGGCTGGAAATCCTCAGTTGCCGTCCATCAAGCTCCATTTCTCCGGAATCCATTGGATCCGCGCCGAAGATCAGTCGCAGCGTTTCTGTTCGGCCGGAACCTACCAGGCCGGTGATTCCCAGAATTTCACCACGCCGAACCGACAGGCTGACATCACGAACAGCAGTTCCCCGGTTCAGGTGCCGTGCACAAAAACGCTCCTCACCAATTTCGTGAGGAAGCTCTGGAAACTCCTGCTCAATAGAACGCCCCACCATCAGTTCGATAAGGCGTTGCCTGGAGAGAGAGCGGCATTGTTCATCAGCAACGTGCTGACCGTCGCGGAGCACAGTGACTACATCAGCGATTTCGAAGACTTCATCCAGGCGATGGCTGATATACACGATACCGATGCCACGGCCTTTGAGCTCTTCTATGATCTGAAACAGGTGTCGAACTTCTTTCGGCGTCAGTGCCGCAGACGGTTCGTCCATGACCAGGATCCGAACATCCTGCGACAAAGCTTTTGCGATTTCCACTAATTGCTGCTGAGCAATCGACAGAGTCCGGCAGGGCACGTCGAGTGGTATGGTGACTCCCATCAGTTCGAACAATTCGCCGGCTCGCTTCCGTTCTGCATTCCTCTGAACAAAGAACCGCGATGACTCGCGACCAAGGAAGATGTTTTCCCAGGCCGTCAATGCTGGAATCAGGTTGAACTCCTGATAAATCACTCCAATACCCGCACGGATGGCATCGGATGGGTCGTTCAGAATGATGGGCTGATCGTTCATTCGGATGGAACCCGCATCCGGCTGATGTGCGCCACCCAGCATTCGAATGAGCGTACTTTTTCCTGCGCCATTTTCTCCCATCAACGCGACAACCTGTCCCGCTTCAACGCGCAGGTTGACGTTTTGAAGCGCCTTTACACCCGGAAAGGATTTGCTGATTCCGGACATCTCCAGCAGTGGCGCAACGGACGTCATTTGTGCGGGTTTCTTCGTTCTGAGGTCGTGCAGTTCTACCTGCCGGGAGGTCTCTCCCCCTCACCGGCAGTCTGTGATCAGATCCCGTGTTGCCCGAGGTGATGGGCGAAGAACCATCTCCGGCTCCGTCTTTCCCCTTCTTTGGTAGTTTGACGACTCCCGGCACAGAATCGTACCTGCATCCGTTATTTTTCGCCTGTCACGATCTGAAGGATATTCTGAGCATGATCGCGGACGCGGTCATAGGCATTCAGTGCGTTCAGAAAGGCAACCGTCACCTGCGGAGGCAGCGTTGTCTCAGACAGATCGTTCAGATGTGTTCGCCTCATCTCTTTGATCTGCTGCCGGATCTTCTTGCCCAGCGGATTGACGGATTCTGTCGCATCGACATTTTGCTTGCGGTACGCCTGACTGACGGCAACCACATAATCGACAGCGAACTGGTGCAGCGTGTTCAGATCCTGCGTTTGTGACTCTGTGAACCGAAGCTCCTCTTTTCGCAGCTTTTCGTCAAATCGGAGAATGGTTTCGATGTAGTCGCTGACCGACTCCCATTCATCAGCAAGTCGCAACTGCTGACGGCATTCTTCCGCAACATTGTGAGGCACGCTTCCTGACAGGATGTCGGTAATGAAGTGTGAGACTTCGTCCTGAACACTATCGAGAATCTTCTCCCGATTTCGCAGCTTCAGCACAAGTGGTGAATCGTGTTCCTTCTGGTTCAGCAACTCGTGAAGCCAGCCCAGCATCTTCACGCACCCGTCACCCATTTTGAGGATTTCGTTGCGAGATTGTTCGATCGCCAGCAGCGGCGTTTCCAGCATCACGATGTCAAGGTCCGTCAGGCGTGGCTTCTCCTTGAACCCTTTCGATGGAACGATGCGTTCCAGCATTCGGGTGAAGAAAGGCACAAAACTGATAAACAACAGTGTATTCGCGATGTTGAAGCCTGTATGTGTGGCTGCAATCTGGGTCTCTATATTTGACGGAACGAAGGACAGAATCAGTTTGGTGTACCATTGAAAAATGGCGGTAATCCAAAGAAATCCAAGCACATTGAAAATGATGTGAAAATAGGCTGCTCTTCGCGCATTTGTCGTGGCACCCAGTGTCGCCAGGTAGGCTGTGATTGTGGTTCCGATGTTCTCCCCGATCACCAGGGCTGCCGCGGTCGGGTATTCAATTACACCCGTTTGAGCCAGCGTAATCGTGATACCCAGTGTCGCGGAAGAAGACTGCACCAGCATTGTGAGCACACAACCAACGGTGGCACAGCCCACGACCCCCAAGTAACTGTCGGCCTGAAATCGATGGAACCACGCTTCAAATTCCGGGACTTCCTTGATGACTTTACAGGCACTGCCCATGGTCTCAAGTCCAAAGAAGACCATGCCTATACCCATAAAGACCATCGCCCAGCTGCGCCAGCGATCGCCCTTTGAGAACAAATAGACAAAAGCGAAGACACCGAGAATTGGTAACCCGTATTTTCCGATCTTGATGGCGATGATCCAACCGGTGATTGTCGTGCCGATATTGGCACCCATGATCACACCAATCGCCTGTTGCAACGTCATGACACCACTGTTTACAAATCCGACCACCATGACTGTCGTGACGGAACTGCTTTGAATTAAAGTCGTCACGAGTGTCCCAACACCCGTGGCCAGAAATCGGTTGTTCGTCACTGCCCCAATCATGCGACGCAGACTGCTTCCTGCTACAGCCTGCATTCCTTCTGACATATACTTCATGCCCAGAAGGAAAATTCCGAGGCCTCCGATGAGACCAAAAACGAGTTTCGCGAGATTGTCTGCTGACATTGAACCTGAACCGGATTGTGAATTATTTGTTAATATTTGGTGAAGATCCTACCGCCGACATTTACCCCTGTCGCTCGATTTGGCTCCTCTTTTCCTGTGTTTTTGGTAGCTCTCACTGACGGTTGTCCCAAAATTCACGGGCCACCTGACTGGATCAAACATGCGGGCCACAGATTCCACAACTGCTGCCATCATTCTGTGTGGAGGACACAGCTCTCGAATGGGGACCGACAAAGCCACGCTGTCACTGGCCGGCGAAACTCTGCTGCAAAGGATGGTTCGGATTGTTCAGGAAACCCGTGCTGAATCTGTCGCGGGCAATTCCGGGGCAGAACGGGCAGTTGTCGTTGTGGCTGCATCCGAACAGGAACTGCCGGTACTGCCTGACTCCGTCGAAATCGTCCGTGATCTTCAACCCGATCTGGGGCCTCTCATGGGACTCGCAACCGGACTCCGGTTCATTGCCGGGCGTTACGGCCCAGAAACCGCGACACTGGTCACAGCGTGTGATTCTCCGGAACTCCTGTCTGATGTGCTCCTGTATCTGCTGAACTGTCTGAACGACGACGCATCCGTCGTACCCTGTGACGAATGCATCGAAGACGGCAAGGGAGTGCTTGTTCCAGCTCCTTCGTCACAGATCTATCCCCTTTGCGCTGTCTATCGCGCGGGTCTGTATGCTTTGGCACAGCAACTTCTGGCAGCCGATGTTGCCCGATGTCGTTCCTTCGCGCTGGCAAGTCATCCGAGATGGGTACCACGTTCCGAACTGCGATCTTTTGATCCCGATTTGCGTTCGTTGAACAATATCAATACGCCTGGAGAACTTGCTGAGCTTAAGCGTCGACTGAAAACCGACTATCCTTCCGCATGAACACCACAGCTACCCAGCACACGACATCCTTCTCGACGCCTCGCGAAAGCTGATTCACCGTTGTCCAACAGTCGCAAACCGTTTGTCCAAATCTTTCACCTGGTGACACAGCACTGGTTTCTTTGTGGACTGATGCTGGTGATCCCTGCTGGAATCCTTCTGGGAACCTCGGAAACCGCCAGAGAGATGGCTGATTCCCTGCGAAAAATTCCCGGGACGTTGCTGACGGCTGTGATTTTGTTCTTGATGTCGATCACGCTTGATTCCAGTCGTCTGGTAGCCTCGGTACGTTCTCCCAAAGCCGTTCTCCTGGCAACGCTGATCAACCAGTTGATCATGCCGTTGATGGCAATGCCGATTCTTCCGCTGATTAGTTCACCCGACCTGAGACTCGGGCTCTTGATTGCTTCCATCGTCCCCTGCACGATGGCGGCAGCTTCGGTGTGGACGCGCATGGCGAATGGGAATGATGCGGTTTCGTTACTAGTCACTCTGCTGACCAATTCACTTTGTTTTCTTGTGATTCCCATCTGGCTTTCGTTTGCAGTCTCTGGTCAGCAACTGAACTCCGTCGCAGAAACACTCGCCTTTACCCCGATGGCGGCCCGCCTGGTGAAAGGGGCGGTTCTGCCTGTCTTTTTCGGGCAACTCGTTCGCCTGATTCCCCATATTCGATCGGAAGTCGATCGCAGGAAAAAAGTGTACAGCAATTCTGCTCAAATCATTTTGCTGTTTATTGTTTATATGTCCGCACTCACCGGAGGAACGCAGTTTTCCGAAGACGCAAGACCTCCCGACGTCAGCGTATTCCTGACGGTGCTGCTGGCCTGCAACGCACTTCATATCTGCGGAATGATTGTCTGCTCACTGGCCTGTTACTTCTTCAGCATTCGACCGGAGGATAAAATTGCCGTGATCTTTGCCGGCAGTCAGAAGACTTTGCCTGTGGGTGTCGCAGTTGCCCAGGCCAGTGGCGTGCCATTGGCTATTGTGCCGATGCTGATGTTTCATGCTTCACAACTGTTTGTCGACACGTGGGTCGCAGCCCGGATTGCTTTACCCCGAACATCGGATCGAACAGACGCCGGAGAGACAAAGAACTGTTCGGAACAACAATCCTGATGTTTCTTTTCAGCACAACTGTGTGCTCCAGGGCACATTGCAATCGCCTCGGGGCGTAATCTGGCGGATTGTTGAAATCGGGTCTATCCATTCTCCGAAGGCAATGTATGATGATTGACCGTTTGGGATAGCTATTCCCGCCTCTGTTCTACTCTGCGAAACGCATGGAGGTTTCGATGTTCAAACAGACCGAAGAACAACAACAGCTGCCCAGTTGTCATGAAATTGAAGCCGATGTTCGTCGTGAACTTCTGGCAACTGAGGGCGTCACCGTCAAGTCGCTGGTTGTCCGGCGTCTGGATAACGGTGTCTGCCTGCAGGGAGTCATTCGATTCGATGGTGCAGAATTTGATTTAGGCGACTCGATTCGACGGATCCCCGGGATCGATCGCATTCTGAATCACATGGTCATTTGCAATG
>JAGQQE010000127.1 GCA_020426345.1 Planctomycetaceae bacterium | reverse complement strand
GATTCTGGCATTCTCGCGCATTGACGCTTCGTCTCCAGTCTGGCAGCACCACGACTACGACTGGTGGCAGAGACTTGCAGAAAATTTTGAACATCCACTCTGGGTGAGTTTGAAGGGCAGTTATGGCGTCGCATTCTGGGATTTAATTCAACCCGCTTTCATGTTCATGGTTGGCGTCTCTATGCCCTTTTCATACGGACGCCGCTCAATGATGGGACAATCCGATTCCTCTCGAATGCTTCACGCGATTTTGCGTTCGGTTGTGCTCATTCTGATGGGGGTATTTCTGAATTCCATCCGTGATGAACGTACTGATTGGGCATTCCCGAATGTGCTGTGCCAGATCGGACTCGGCTATTTCTTCGCATGGCTGTTACTGAATCGATCGTATTCCGTTCAGGTCATTTCTCTGTTGATGATTCTCGGCGTGAACTGGCTGATGTTTTATGTCAATACGCCGCCGAAAGATTTCGATTACAGCGCTGTGGAAGCCCATGAGGAAGACGGCGAAGTATTTACAGATCGCTTCGCGCAATGGTCCAAGAATTCCAACACGGCATATCAATTTGACGCGTGGCTGCTGCCGAAACTGCGATCTGCCGACAGTGATGCGGAGACCTCGAACGCCACGGATGATTCCGCAGCAGCCTCAACGGCCGACAAAGATGGCAGTGAGAAACTTGCTCAGGACTCCAATCCGAAGAAACCTGCACTCTTGCGGAGACTCCTTTTTTCGAACCCTGAGCCCTATCGACCAAATCGTGGTGGCTACACGACATTGAACTTCGTGCCGTCGATTGGCACCACGCTGATCGGCATCATGTGCGGGCAATTGTTGTTGTCGGGTGCGGTCCCCGCATGGCGAAAACTTTGGATGCTCGTGGGTGCAGCCGCCCTTTGTTACGGAGTTGGGCTTCTGATGCATCACACGATGTGCCCCATCGTGAAGCGAATCTGGACGCCTTCCTGGGTGTTTTTCAGCGGAGGGTTTATTATCGGAATGCTGGCCCTGTTTTATCTGGCGTTTGACCTGCTTCCTTTCCGAAGAATTGCATTTCCGCTGGTGGTGGTTGGGATGAATTCCATTCTGATCTACATGATGGGACAGCTGATCCGGGGATGGACCGCAAGCCAGATACTTCGAGTTCACTTCACCGGGCTTATCGAAGCCGTCTTTGGTTCCACAGCGCTGGACCCGGAGTGGTATGCTCCGATCGTCGAGTCAACCGGGGTGTTCCTGCTTTTCTGGCTGTTCCTGTTCTGGCTTTATCGGCAGCGCATCTTCCTGCGCATCTGATGTGCATGCGAGGGCAGGCAGTTTGATGGTCAAATTGGTTTACCGTGGCTCGAAAGACAAACGAGTTTGCGGAAGTTGTGGAAAACGGAAACTGTCATCAGGATGCTTCAGGTCAATGATTCACGTATCTTCTCTGGTCAGAACCTTTGGAGTGCACCGGGCGGTGGATTCCATCACATTTCAGATAGCCCGCGGCGAATGTTTCGGACTTCTGGGAACCAATGGCGCAGGGAAGACCACGACAATCAGTATGATGACCGGGCTCTTGTCTCCCGACAGCGGACATGTGACCATTGACGGGCTCCAGCCAACAAGTGCACAGTGTCGACAAAAGATTGGGATCGCCCCCCAGACATTGTCCCTTTACGATGAATTCACTGCCGTTGAAAACCTCCGATTTTTCGGTCAGCTGTATGAACTGCAGGGGGCACGACTGGACGACCGGATCCGATGGTCGCTGGATTTCAGCGGACTGCAGGATCGTTGCAACGATCGAGTCGGTACATTTTCGGGCGGTATGAAGCGACGGCTGAACATTGCCTGCGCATTGATTCATGACCCGGAAATCGTGATGCTGGATGAGCCAACCGTGGGTGTGGATCCGCAATCCCGCAATCATATTTACGACGGCATCGCTCATCTGAAACAACAGGGACGCACAGTCATCCTGACCACCCATTATCTGGAAGAAGCAGAGCGAGTCTGCGATCGAATCGCCATCATGGACAACGGCCATATTCTCGCTCTGGATACCCTGAAAAACCTTATTGATCAGCATGGGGGCGAAACCGTTGTTGAAATTGAATTCGCGACAGAGCCCCCTGACCCATCTGTTCTGCCCGGCAGAATTCGTGAAGATGGACGCCTGATCTTTGGCTGCTCTGAGCCCATGAAGGAAGTCCTGAACCTGTCCAGATCAGGCGTCGAAGTTGCCAGTCTTCAGATTCGCCAGCCCAACCTCGAATGTGTCTTTCTGAACCTGACCGGCCGACAACTTCGTGACGAGTGAACGTTTTCGCATTCTGCACCTCTTCGATTTCTGTGGCCCCTCGCAACGAGTCTTTCAAAGGTGGAATGAATGAAACGCATCCTGTTGATGGCGATCAAAGATCTGAAACTGCTCAGCCGTGATCGTGTTGGAATGTTCTTTATCGTGGCCTTTCCGATTCTGATGGGTGTCTTTTTCGGGTTCGTTATGGGGAGAGTCGGCCAGAAGGGCTCGACCAAAGTGTCTCTGGCCGTCGTGGATCAGGATCGTTCACCAATGTCGCTGCGATTTCTGAAATCGCTTCAGAGTGATCCTCAAGTGAATGTCCAGACGTTGCCTCGCGACGAGGCCATGGATGCTGTTCGACGCGGCAAGCTTGTGGGAATGATCGTTCTGCCCGAGCGCTTCGGCGAATCGGCCGGCATTCTTTGGGCGAAGCAATCTGAAATCGAAGTGGGACTCGATCCCTCCCGCACTGCCGAATCGGCAATGCTGGAAGGTATGATCATGCGGTCTATGGGGGAGCTGATCAATGCTCGCTTTCAGGACCCTCAATCAATGCGTTCCGCGATTGCCGATTTCCGCACGCAGGTTTCGAAAGACCAGTCGATACCGATTGCCAGCCGCACTGTCATCGCGGGATTTCTGGGGACTGTCGATGCATTTCTGAAGTCGCTGGCGGAAGCCAATGATCAGGTAAACTCGTCGGACGACGATCCAGGCGTTGCAGCTACGGATGCCGACAGGATCACCACAAACTCGGAGAATGTTGCAGTCGTCGGGAACGGGACAACAACCACAAGCGGTAATTCCACCGGGCTTCGGCTGGCGAATATCAAACGCATCGATGTAACGCGAGACGTCGAACCGGGCAGTCAGGCAGCACTGATGCAGAATATTCGTTCGCGATGGGATATCAGTTTTCCTCAGTCTGTTGTATGGGGAATTCTTGGCTGTGTGGCGGGATTTGCGACGTTGATGGTTCGGGAACAGTCTATCGGCACGCTGACTCGACTGCAGGTCGCCCCGTTTCCCCAGTGGCATATTCTGGCGGCCAAAGGTGTTGGCTGTTTTATCGCCGTATCCGGTGTAGTGATGCTCATGATGCTTGTCGGTACGTTTCTCGGGATGAGGCCCGGCAACTGGCTGCACCTGGTCATGGCAGCCATCTCAACCGCCATTTGTTTTGTGGGAATTATGATGCTGCTCTCTTTGCTCGGCCGAACTGAGCAGGCAGTCAGTGGTGCTGCGTGGGGAGCATGCGTGATTATGGCCATGTTTGGGGGAGGTATGATCCCTGTCGCGTTTATGCCCGATTTTATGAAGTCATTAAGCAACCTGGATCCTGTTAAATGGGCTGTGATCAGCATCGAAGGTGCCGTCTGGCGCGGATTCAGCCTGACTGAAATGCTGGTCCCGTGTGGTATCCTCATGGGCACAGGGGTTGTTTCGACACTCCTTGGATCGGTGCTGATTACACAACGAAGCCGCAGATGAATTGTTGAGATCCTCCACCAGTTTGAACGCCTCCGCGGTCACAGGAAGAGTCGTGGCATCTTCAACTCCGGGACATCACCGGCGGAACTAGTTGTCACCGATGTTCGCTTCGTGATGTTCTGGCTTCACGCGGGTTGCATCATCCGGGCAGGGACGGAGTTCTTCTGTTGGATTTTCGGGGCACCGCGAACTATCCTGCCGAACTCCGAGGGCCGGATCTTCGTCCGCAGATCGGAAATGGACCGTTGTGAATGCGTTTACAGAATCAGTTCACGCCGTGAACTCTTCATGTTCTCCTGGCTGCAGCCAGTCAAAATGATCGCTTTGCTATGACAACACCTTCACTTGGTAAGAAACTGTCGAGCCAGATTGTCGGTACGATTCGGCATGCCATCATTTCGCATCACAAACGTTCAGGCACGATTCTATTCAGTGACACAACTCTCCGTGATGGCGAACAAATGCCCGGGGCAACCCTGGAGCCCCATGAAAAGCTCGAGATCGCTAAAGCGCTGCAGGATGCGGGTGTTCATTCACTGGATGCAGGCTTTCCGGCGTCGTCGGAAGCAGATGTTGAAGCCATTCGCATGATGATTGGCGTAATCCGAAAGCCCGTTCTGACCGCCCTGTGTCGTACCTTACGATCCGATATCGATGCAGCGGATCGAGCATTGGACGGCAATCCACCGCATAAACGCGGCGTCAGTTTGTTTTGTGGCACAAGCCCATTGCACCGGGAGCACAAGCTCAACAAGACGAAGTCGCAGGTCCTGGACATTATTGCAGACACGGTAACATACGCGGCATCAAAGTTTCGCATCGTGGCTTTCAGCCCGGAAGACGCGAGCCGCACAGAAACGGATTTTCTTTGTGAATGCTATAGGCTTGCGATCGAATGCGGAGCATCGACAATTGGATTTCCGGACACGGTTGGTCTCTTGACGCCGGAGAAGTCCCGCCGATTCATGCGTGCGATTCACGAAAATGTCCCTAATCTTGACCGAGCACTGCTGGCCGTTCATTTTCATAACGACCTCGGCCTCGCAGTTGCCAACACGCTTGCCTGCATCGAAGAAGGAGCGAATGTGGTCCAGTGTACGGTAAACGGCATTGGAGAACGCGCGGGAAATGCTTCGCTGGAGGAGGTTGTCATGGCGCTGGCACTCCACCAGGATCAGTACAAACGTCGGTTTCGCATTGATACTTCCAGACTCGCTCCACTCTGCCAGATGGTGGCCGAATTAACCGGGGTAGCCATCTCCCGAATGAAACCGGTTGGCGGAGCGAATATATTCGCCACCGAAGCCGGAATTCATCAGGATGGCCTGATCAAGAATCCGGATACCTATTTGCCGTATCGCCCGGAGCGCGTGGGCGCAGAAGGGATTCAACTTGTACTCGGTCGACACAGTGGTCGCCGCGCGGTGGCACACCGGCTGGGCGAACTGAACCTGCCGACAGACGAGTCGCTGGTGGCCAGAATTGTGGACCAGATCAAGCTGTTGCCGAAGGGATCCGTCGTTGACGATAACCGGCTTCGATCACTTGCCGAATCGAACGGCGTGGTTCCGGGCAGCAACAGCCATTCATCCGCTTCGACGATGGTCTGATCAGCAATTCACTCGGGATACCAGGCGTTCGCCGTCGGCACTGGACCAGTTTACGGCATCACAAACTGGTGACCTTCCGGTTTAACCGTCAGCACCGGGCACGGGGCTTTTCGCACGATTTTTTCGGCGACGCTTCCCATCAGAACATGCATGAGTCCTGTTCGTCCGTGCGTCCCAATGACGACCAGGTCAATATCGTTCTCGCGCGTGTAGTCGATTGTTTCCATAAACACGATACCTGTCCGCACTTCACGAATAACAGGCTTGCCATCTTCCCATCCATTGGATGGCATTCCCTGAAGCCGTTCTTTCGCATCATCGATGAGACTCGCAGTCTGGGACTGCATGGCTTCGACGGAAAATGCATGCGCTTCCGGCACCAGCATGGCCGGATCCGGCACAACATGAAGCAAATGCAACTGAGCTCCAAACCGTGCTGCGATCGCACACCCGTAATTCACTGCGGGTTGACTGAATTCACTAAAGTCTGTCGGGACCAGTACCTTTTCGAGTCGAATCATTTCAAACGCTCCCTGTTTCCAGCAAAGACTGAACGAACACTGGCTGTCCGCTCGCTACTAAAGAGTTGGTGGCTCCTGGATGGTGAGCATGGCAACGCCAATACACAACGCTGATGTCACCAGGATGCCGATTAACAATCCTACACCGATTACTGTCCGAATGCCGTCGTCAGGCACTTCCGCTTTCCGAAGTAATCTCTTCGCCACAACGCTGCAGACCCAAGTCCAGTGGAGCATGATATGAACAAGCACGCCAACTGCCAGCATAGCAACCATCGCAAACTGAGTTGAACACCATTGTCCGTACGACATTCCCCACAGCAGCCATCCTCGAGCAGCAATACCGGGAGGGAAAACGAACTGGACAATGACCGCAGAAACTCCCAGGAGAACGAAGTTCACCAGCAGCCACGCATCCAGCCAGAAATTGATGATAGCACGCGGTATGCGGCCATTGTCTTTGTGACCGTCATCGTGTTCGTGATCATGCTCAGTCGCGGCACTGGCCGGGAATGCTTTCCGGAGTGCATCGGGCTCCGGCTTTGAAGTTGCATTCCGGCCATTCGACTGCATGAGATTCAGTGGCGCCGTCGCTACGTCAAGGCTGTTCGCCGTCCGCTGCGGACTGATTCCATCGTAAAAGCCGGATTTGTAAGGGTCTTCAGCGATCATTGTTTCTGCTCGAATTATCTGCAGTGCAAAGTGGACACAGTTTTTCGGCGGATTCATCAGGCTGCGAATTCGCTGCCCCCGAGGCGAAAGTAATGCCCCTGCCAACTGTCATTATGCCGGTGATCAACACGCAAATGGCGGCGACGCGCATTAGCTTTTGCCTCAGCTGAAGTGTTGCCAGAGAGAACCCGGTGCCGGTCAGGATCATGACGGGAAAAGTCCCCAGACCGAAGGCCAGCATAATTCCGATCCCCAGTGGGAGGCTGGCAGAGCTCGCTGCGAGCGCCAGAAAGGAATAGACCAGACCACAGGGAAGAAAGCCGGTCATGATTCCTGCCAGCATGACGCCCCACGTTGAGCCTCCCTTCAGCAATTGAGCAAACAAGGTGGTGGTCAAACAGGGTGAATGCTTCCTGGAAAGTTTCCCAAATGAGAGCCAACCAGCAGAATGCATGCCCTGCAGGATCAGCAGCACACCAGCCAGTATTGCAAAACTCGCCTGCAGCAGAATGGTTTGGCTACCGGCTCTCATCACACGAACGCCTACAGTCGATGCGATCATTCCAAGGAACACATACGTGAATGTCCGCCCAATGCTCCACAGGATCTGTCGCAAAAGCGCGGAATGCATTGACCGGGCTCCCAGACTCATCGTGGCCGCGATGCCTCCGCACATTCCAATGCAGTGGGCAGAGCCCAGCACCCCACTGATAAAAACCAGAGGCAGGGTCAGGGTTTCAATTGTGATCGGACTAGGCATGGTGAATGCTCCCAGATCCGTCGAACGCCATCAGTCGCAGGGAATTGGAAATGACGAGCAAGCTGCTGATAATCATTAGCGCGGCAGCGAATGCCGGGTTCAGCAGCCCGAATACTGCCAGTACAACGCCAACCGCATTGTAGCCAAAAGCCCAGAAAAGATTCTGCCGAATAATACGGCGAGTCAATCGAGCCAACTGGATGGCCCATGCAATCCGACGCAGGTCGTTACTCAGCAAGCAGACCTGTGCCGATTCTCGCGAAACATCAGCGCCGCAACCCATGGCAATTCCAACATCGGCAACCGCCAGCGCAGGAGCATCATTGATTCCGTCACCGATCATCACGGTCGAACCCTGGGACTGGCGATCTGACTGAATGGCGGCGACTTTGTCCTGCGGTCGTAATTCAGAAAGAATACTGACGGCATTCTTCTTCCCCAGGTGACCAGCCAGTTCTTGCGCCAATGCATCCGCTCGCGTTTTTCGATCTCCGGTCAAGACTGTCACAGGCAGTCCCATCGTGTACAGACTGGAGAGCCCCTCGACAGCTTCTTCACGAATCGATTCATTGATCAGGAACACTCGCAACAGCTCATCATCGACTGAAAATGCCACGACGGAAGCCGCCAGTTGGTCAGCATTCCGGCTTGCCAGAGCTGACAACGGGCTTTCAGTCCCCGATGTTGCGAATGACAGGCTACCAAGCCGAAGTCTGTGACCATGCTGATCAAGAGCCTCAACGCCCCTGCCTGAGAATGTGCGGACAGAATGAATCACGTCGGTGATTCCGTCCTGTGAACTTTCTGCAGCGGTACCACACGCAGATAATGCGAAACGCGGCGTCATGGAATGAGATGCAAGATACTGTGTGACAGCTTTCGAAAATGGATGCATCGAACGCGCTGACAGGAGAGCACAGATGAAATCTGTTTCAGCAGGATCCGGATTTGTGAAGAGTGGCTGGTTGATTGTCTCACGATTCAGGACGTGAACAACTCGGGGCTGCCCGGTCGTCAATGTGCCCGTCTTATCCAGAAATACCGAGCCCGCGGTCGCTAATCGCTCAATGGATTCGCCACTCCTGAACAACACCTGGTTCCTGATTGCAGTGCTTAAAGAGGTCCATACAGCTAGCGGAGTAGCCAACCCCAGAGCACAGGGGCATGCAATGAGCAGAACGCTCAGACTGTGCTGAACAGCCTGACCAACGTCTGTTTTCCAATGCAGAATCAGCGTGACCAGGGACAAAAGGCTGATGGCCGGAAAGAACCACATGGACGCTCGATCCGCCAGTTTCTGGTACGGTCCCCGCGCCGCGCGGGCCTCCTGCATCAATTTCAGCAGGCGGCCGAATGACCCCTCTCGAAATGCGCAACTGCATTCAACAATAACGTCGCCTTCAAGATTGACAGTGCCTGCGAGCACGGAGTCTCCAGGCTCTCGTCCTACGGGTCGACTTTCGCCTGTAAAAATCTGTTCATCAACGGTCGTATGTCCCGAAACAACCCTTCCATCGGCAGGAAACCGGTCCCCTGCGGCCACTCGGATGTGATGACCGACCTGAAGACTCGCAGAATCGACTTCCTCTTCCCGGCCGGACTCCCTGCTTCGATCTGAAGTCAAAAGCCGTGCTTTGGCTGGCAACATCGCTGAAAGCTGATCCAGAACTTCAGTTGCTTTCTGCTTCCCGGTCGCTTCAAGCCATCTTCCAAGTGTCACGGCGACCAGAACCATTGCGCCGACTTCAAAATACACATTTGGACGACCGGTCAGCACATTGAATACGGAAATACCAAAGGCTGAAGCGACCCCTGTGGCGACGAGAAGATCTGTGGAATAAATCTTCTGTTTCCAGCTGGCTAAGGCCCCCTGCAGAAGAGGCCAGCCAAGCAGCATCAACACGGGCAGACCAAACAGCATACTCAGCCATCGAAAAACTTCGAAAAGCTTCTGCTGGAAAGGGTCAACCTTCACATCGTAAACGTCCAGTGACCACATGGTCATCGTGAACGCCATCAAATTCATCGTGAAGAAAACAGCAATTCCCAGCCGAACAACCGTCCAGCGTATCGCCCCTTCATCCCCTTTTTCCTGGGTCACTGCGTGGGCAAATCGGCATCCATAGCAGCAGTAGATTGATTCATTGGAAGACGGATCTGAAGGTGCGACGCCAGCAACGGGCAAAGAACACCAGGCACATTCGGCCTGAACAGATTCCTGGCAGTTCCGTTGGTCGCCGGAATTTGTTCCGTGAATGTTGCCTTCAATCATGAGCATCGTAGCCAGCTTCTTTATGGAGGCAGCACAAGCTCAACCTGCATTGCCGGGAAGAAGTACTTGATAATGTAGTAGACCGATCCGATCCAGAACCCAACCCAAATCATTCGAACGTACCACGGAATCACGTTGCCACGATAGTGGTGGTATACGTGCTCTGCCTCCGGCGAATCCGGATCCGCAACCGCGGCTTGAGACACTTCAGTCATGGCAATCCAGCTCCCGTTCATTCTGCAGCATAAAGTGCTTTGGCTGTTCCAGATCTTTAAACATTCCATTGACGGCTGCCCACAGCAGCAGGAAGAAAAAGCCTGCACTGGCCAGTAGGTAATTCACGACAGGGGTTATGGCAAATCCACCTTCTGTGCCGGACTTCGAAAGATTCTTCGTCAGCTCCATCAGCTCGGCAAACTTCATCACGAAGCCCAGCATGCTCGGAATCAGAATCAGGATTCCGAAGCCAATTGTCACGGTCCAGGCCATCGAGCGATTGTTAATCGTCCCCGGCGGCATCGATTCCTGTTCGTTATTCATTTTCATCTTCGCCTTCTGCATCAGGCGAGGCCAGTTTGGTTTCGACATAGGCCTCATAGTAGGGATACTCATCCAGCCACGACCCAAGCCACTGAATGTAGGTCAACATCGCCAGGCCCTTCTTGTTCGGCTTGTCGGGAGCGCCGTCGAAGAACCACGGGTACTCCGGCATCGGAGAGCCTTCCGACAAGTCCAGCGGACGGTAGAAGTGCACCGCATGCCAATCGTTTGATCGGCGTCCACCTTCGCGGCTGAGGTCCGGACCGACCCGACGAGTTCCGAAAAGAACTGGTCGCTGAAGTTCGTTCTGGTATTCCCACGAGTGCGAGACCGGCCCAAACCGCTCTTCCTCATTTGAGACAGGTCGGACGAACTGACTGTGGCAGTGCCAGCATCCTTCTCCAACGTAAATCTTGTGTCCGTATCGAAGTGCTTCGGCGCACTTTTCGTCCCAGAACTTTTCTGCCTCTGCCTCCGCCTCCGGAATCTCTCCAAAAGCTTCCCTGAAGGAATCGGGGAACCGACGTGCAAGGTCTTCGAACTGGTATCGCAGGTTCGGAGACACCAGTTCTTCGACGGTGAGTTCCTTTTGATTCTTGTACATCAAAGCGGGAACCAGGGCGTTGGAAACAAATGCCAGCGCGAAAAAGCCCAGGCCTGCGACGTACAGAATACCTGACTTGCTTTCAAACATGTCTGATGATCCAAATGGGCTGATTGCTTTCGCAATTCAACTGATGTCGTGATCAGAGTGGAAACAGGAGTATCTACGCGGTATCCAATTCTCAGGCGGCTGCTTTTGCAGCTGCCGCGGCTCGAGTCGTCAGCCAGATGTTCTGCAGGAACGCAATCAATCCGGCAAACATAGCCAGACCGGCGAAAACCCGGATCACCCAGAACGGATACGAAAAATCAACCGAATAGTCCCACGGTTCAAGGGCGGCCCATGACCAGCCCTGAAAAACCCCAAGCAGGATCAGGTCAGCAGCCATCAGGCCGACTCCCAGTGTGGAAGCCCAGTAATGCCATGCCAGAAGTTTCTGGCTTTCCCACGGACGTCCCAGCATTCGGGGATACAGATAGGTCATGATGCCCATGATCCACATCGAAAACACACCGAACATCACCATATGTGCGTGACCGACCACCCAGTCACTGAAGTGGATAATCTTCTGAAATGTCAGTGTTACCTGAAATGAACACTGGAGACACGTCAGGAAGTAGTAAACCATCCCCGTATAGAACCACCGAATCGGCATGTTGGTCTTTACGGCACTGGAATTGCCCCAGAGTGTGCCGATGAAGTTAATGACAACAGTTGTCACGACAAGCTCAACTGCAATCGTTGACACCACGGCACCATACTGCAGGAACATCGGGATAGGGGTGTAGAGGAAGTGGTGGATCCCCTGAAGCGGATAGAAGAATGCCAGGCCCCAGAAGCCAACCAGCGAAAGTCCGTGACTCCAGATGGGCTTCTTCAGAAGGATCGGCACAAAGTAATACATCAGTCCCCAACCAAGTGGAGTTACGAACAATCCCACCAGGTCATGAATAAACAGACCGCCGACCGCCCCCGCACTTGTTCCACCGACAAAGTATTCCGGAATGAAGTTGCCCATCGCGTACGTCAGAAATGTCCAGACGAATGCGGCGAGGAAGTACCAGAGCGTGACGTAGATAGGGCCTTTCATACGAGCAATTGGCGTCATGAAATTGATGGCTACAAGCAGAAGACCCAGCTGCGCAACGGGGTCGATCCAAACCGGCGTTTCGCCCCATTCCAGTGCCTGAGCTTCGCCAAGCAAAATACCAACCGCCGTGGCCCCGACGACAATTTGCCAGGCAGCGTAGATCAACCATGAAAGCCTCTTATCCAGAACCGGCTGAAGGGTCAGTCGCGGCACAACCCAATGCAGGCAACCAAGAAATCCATTCGCCAGGAAGCCGTAGGCCACGGCGTTGGTGTGAACCATCCGCCATCGTCCGGGCGAAAACAGTTCGATCCCCTGAAGCGGATTATGGCGAATCAGCTGAAACGCCATCAGTAAACCTGCCAGCATTGATGTGGTCAGGAAGATCAACGCAGTGATGAAATAGGTCCGCACTAGCTTTTCGTCAACCAGTTCGCTGTGCGTCCTGACTTGCGTCTGAGCGGGAGATGCGATTGTCGCTTCACTCATGTCTTATTGCTCGCGTGCTGTGAATTCGTGCTCGTCAGTTCCTGACGACCGAAAGAAGAACTCAGGTTTCGAATCGTTGATGCCGCAATCTCGGTTTCCAGCCCAGGCTAGTGCTGTTCGGTCGGCCGCTGGTAAGGAATGAACTTGCCATAAGGAGCAAGCAGGGCCATGGTCCACCCAAAAACAAGGTGTGTCGACAACGCCACCCACCACGGAAGAATGCTGTTGTCCGTGATCCAGTTGCCGCCGAACAGGGCAGGCTGCAGCCAGGCAAGAATCAGGTAGTAGTTGACGAGCCAGACTGCGACAGCGAGACATGTCCCCCAGATCAGTCGAGGAATTACGTTACGGGTCAACGCGAATCGAGCGATGCCCCAATGGAACACCGTGCCCAGCACCATACCGGTTCCGATGTACAGACAGCACCCCAGCGCCAGAATCACACCATCATCGATCACGTAGGCACTGCCCTCTGCGGTCTGCAGTTTCAGAGCCTGCTCACCCAGCGGGAACGTCAGATAAACTCTGATGATTTCCAGGGAATGCTTGCCCGCAATCGTGGACCCAATAACGTTAAACAGCAGACTCATCATGGCCGCCACGCCACCGAGCAGGAAACCTACGGTTACATAGAAACCCGTGTAAAACTGTTCCGGATTCCATTCGCTGCCAACACTGGCTCCGCCAAGCTCTGCCTCCAGTGAGGCCATCTGCTGCCTGAGCGATTCCAGGGTTTGACGCTTTTCTTCGAGGGATGTCTGATCCGCCATATCAAGTCATCTCAGTGAAAGTAATTGCAGTGAATCCAACAATCAAACAGTGAAGGCTATTCAGCCCCACCTTCCGACGATCCGCTTTCGGCGTTATCAGCTTCTGACGACGCTGTCACAAACGGCTTCACCAGACCCGCGGGAATATCTGCCTTTGCTCGCCGCTGCCCCGATGTATGCAGCACAAAGCTGACAAGATTCCAGATGGTGTCGGGTTCACTTTGCAACGCGCTCTTGAAACCGGGCATCGGGCTTCCGTTGATTCCGTTCAGAATGCGGCGATAGACGTCGATCGGCTCCTGACCTCCATGCAGCATGCCGGAAGTCAGATCCGCAGCTCGAGTGGGGTGCCCCCAGGAATCGTTGCCGATATTGTCCTTGGTTTGCCCGCGGCCGTCTTCGCCATGACACTTGCTGCAGCCCTTGCTCAGAAAGGCCTGGCGCCCCAATTCTACCCGTTCCATCGTCAATTCAGGCTCCGGAGTCAGCGGCTGGGTGAGTGAGGATTTGGCGTCATTCCAGCGGCGAGTCACATCTTCCGCAAATTCGGGGATGTAATCCGGATCGAGCTCTTCTGCGGCTTCAGCCTCCATCGCCAACTGATACTCAAGCTCGCCACGCTGAGAAAGCACGACCACGTAATCCACCACTGCCTCCAGATCCTCCTTTGGCAGAAGATTGAATGCAGGCATTGATGTCCCCGTGACCCCGCGACGAAGCGTCGCCATCAAGTCCTCGTGCCGCGGCTTGTAGCCATACGGGGTGGAAGTGAATTTGAAGATACCACGGGTGTAATCACGAGGCCGCGGATACATAAACCTGGCAACAGGCCCTTCGCCGTCCCCATTCACCCCATGGCATTGCACACAGCGATGCATGTAGACCTTCTGGCCATGCTTGAGCGTCAGCTGCCTCGCAAAATCCGGCTCACCTTCGCTGACCAATTGCGGCTTCGAAGCCGTTCCGGCATTCCTGACGACAATTCCATGGATTTCCTCCTGGAGGTCGACATCCAGCTCCTGAACCTTCAGGCTGGACGTCCATTCCAAAGGTTCCGCACGTTCACATCCACTTGAACTCAGCAGTAACGGCACCACTAACAGCGACACCTGTGCCATCGACTTCAAACACATACAACCCGTCCAGTCTGGTTATGTTCGGACAAGATTCGCGGACGCCTGACCCAACCTGCTCATTGGTCAAGGTTAGTCTAAATGGCCGTCCCCTGCAAAACGCACACTGCAACTGTTTCCTGAAGTGAGCGATCGATGTCGTCAGCTCCTTGCATCCGTCGTACCAATTGGCAGGCGAATTTCACAACAGACTTTTGTCTCGCTGAGTCGCACCAGAATTACTGAAGAAATGCATGAGAGGAATCGGCCGCGTGAACCGTTTATTGATCAGGGGAATCCCTGCACATGTCGCATCCGGCTAAAGTCGCAACGATCAGGATCGGGACGCATGCGCGCTCATTCGCACAACCGCACACTGCAATGTTCGACAGGCGTGCAGCCCTGGACCGCATTGTCGTCTGTGTGCGGGCTCTCTGGTTTGCCCGGACGACACTGCCAGAATGGCCGCACGCACATAAGGCGGACCGCGGAATTAGTGTCTGCCCTTCGCACCGGATGATTGTGTGATTTGAAAAAGTACTTAATCTTCTGACAGTTCCGGATATTTCTCGCCAAACAAATTCTCACCACACGTCCCGCCCGCCAACTGGGCCAATGCTTCATGAGGAACCCAGCAATGGCAATCGTATTGCGTCCTGATTCCCGTCAGAAAACCCGCCGCACTTTGACAATCTTCGCTTTCTTCACCGGCATTTGCCTGTTTGCTTTGCCAGGCAGGGCTGCAGAACCAGCCAGCGGGCCTGAAATCAAAGTCTCTCAGGGAGACTGGCCATGGTGGAGAGGACCCGGGCATGACGGGATTGCCGAACCTGCGCAAACACCGCCGATCACCTGGAGTGACAAGCAGAATATTGCCTGGGTGGCCCCCGTTCCTGGTCGCGGCCATGGTTCACCGATTGTGGTTGGAGATCAAGTTGTGCTGGCTACGGCTGACAAAGACAGAGACGTGGAATCCGTACTCTGCTTTGATCGCACAACCGGAAGGCAAGTCTGGGAGTCGGTGGTCTTTCAGGGAAAACTGCCGAAGAAAATGAATGAAAAGGCATCTCTGGCTTCCTCGACAGTGGCTTGTGACGGAGAACGATTCTTCATCAATTTTCTGAATGACGACGCGGCGTGGGCCATTGCCCTGGACAGGCAGGGCGGGAAGTTGTGGCAGACTCGATTGACAGATTATGTGATTCATCAGGGCTATGGCTCCTCGCCCCTGCTTTACGGGGAACTTGTGATCGTATCAGCCGACAACAAGAGCGAGAGCGGTGGTGTCATCGCCGCATTGAATCGTTTGACAGGAGAAATTGTCTGGAAACGGAATCGACCGTCGAAGCCCAATTACCCGTCTCCGACGATTGTTCATGTCAATGGCCGCGATCAGCTGATAATGACTGGCTGCGACCTTGTCACGAGCCTGAATCCATCCACTGGTGAAGTGCTTTGGGAGATCGATGGGGCCACCACCGAATGCGTGACAACGACCGTTACTGACGGCACACACATTTTCACAAGTGGCGGCTATCCCAGAAACCATATCTCG
>JAGQQE010000126.1 GCA_020426345.1 Planctomycetaceae bacterium | reverse complement strand
GCGTCTGGTGGCCAGTGCGAGATTGCTTTGCAAAGCGTTTCACTGCTGAAAGCGGCCGATCAGCTCGTTCGGATGAAGTATCTGATTCGCAACGTGGCTGCATCCTACGGGAAAACGGCAACCTTCATGCCCAAGCCCATCTGGAATGACAACGGGTCAGGTCTGCACATGCAGTTGTCCCTGATGAAAGGCGGAAAGCCACTGTTTTCGGGATCCGGTTACGGCGGTCTAAGTGAGACCGCGATGTTTGCAATGGGCGGCATCCTGCAGCATGCCAACGCCCTGCTTGCGTTCTGTTGCCCAACGACTAACAGCTACAAACGCCTGATTCCCGGGTTCGAAGCGCCGGTTAATGTGTCCTACAGTTATCGCAATCGCTCGGCCGCCATACGAATTCCGGTGAATTCCGGCGATGAAGCGAAACGCCGTTTTGAGTTCCGCTGCCCTGATGCATCCTGCAATCCGTACATGGCCATGTCGGCGATCCTGATGGCCATGATCGATGGTGTCCAGAATCGAATGAGCCCCGGGCGACCTCAGGACAAGGACCTTTACGATCTTGAGCCCGAAGAACGTGACGGTCTCGTGTGCACGCCATCATCTCTGGCCGAATCGATCGACGCGCTGGAAAAAGATCACGACTTCCTGCTGCGTGGCGACGTATTTACTTCTGATGTAATCGAGCGATGGATTCGTCACAAACGCGAGGATGAAATTCAGGCTATTAACCATCGTCCGCATCCGTACGAATTCGCCCTGTATTTCGATTGCTGAGGCGACGGTCCGGAACGGTTTGTATTCGATGACGTTTACCGCTTTGCATGGGATCTCCTGCAATTAAATCCGCACTCACTGACTTCTTTAAAGACCCTTCGCTGCGAACGACTGAATCCGCAAGCGGAGTTGCCGACGCGCGGATCGCTGTAGAACGGCCCGAGTTTCGAGGTCCTGTTCATTACGGCAGCCTGGCGTTATGCAGTCGATACATGCTGTCGCCACTGGCTGGCTTCACAACTTTACCATTCCGACGCATCGTTCGAAGGATCGGAGGGATCGGTCTGGCTACAACCGATCTGGTGAACGCACGGGCGTTGCTTTCGCGCAATGCACGCACGATGGAGATGATTGAAACCCATCCAGAAGACCGTCCTTTCGCCGTCCAGATCTTCGGCAGCGAACCGGATGTCATGGCAGATGCTGCCCGCATGCTTCAGGATCACGGAGTCGATACCATCGACATCAATATGGGGTGCCCGGTGAATCGAATTGCGGGCGCAGGTAGTGGGGCCGGAATGATGTGCAATGTCGACGGCTCGGTAAGCCTGGTCCAGCAGGTCGTAAACGCCGTGCGCGTGCCCGTTACCGTCAAGATGCGACTTGGCTGGGATGCAGAGAACATAACCGCCCCGATGTTTGCTCGTCAGTTTGAGCAGGTCGGAGTTGCTGCTGTTGCTATTCACGGTCGAACTCGCGAACAGGGTTTTAGCGGGAGCGTTTCGCTCGATGGAATCCGACAGGTCGTTGAGGCTGTTGACAGGATTCCGGTCATCGGGAACGGAGATGTTCGCAACGTCGCCGACGCAGCCCGAATGATCCGCGAAACGGGTTGCCATGCTGTTTCCATCGGTCGAGCGGCACTGGCCAATCCGTGGATCTTCAGACAACTGCAGGAATGGGAGCAAACCGGAGCTTACTCGCCGGCGGGTTCGTTCGAGGAACGGCTGAGTCTGATGATGCAGCAGTTTGAGTGTCTGGAAGAACGTAATGGCAGTGCACGGGCAATCGTGTTGTTCAGAAAAATGGCCCACTGGTATCTGAAAGGAATGCGCGTTCAGAAGAAACTTCGTGGGGACTTTCAAAAAGTACGTACCCGCGAAGAAATGGACGCTCACGTGGCGAAGATTCGTGAAGCCGGACCTGTGGACGGCAACCGGACTGGCGTGCTGTCGGATTGCCACATTCCTGTTCCTTCCGGACCCGTCGACAAATGGTAAGGGCCGCCGTATTCTGGACGTGCTGGCTGCTGATCACCCTCTTCTGTGCGCGGTGGGAGCTTCTTCGGTTGATCGATGCCGCAGAATCAGAAGTGGGCGTCTTCCAGTGGTTTGTGAACTGGGATCCGGAGACCACGCTGCCACTGATTGTGCTGCTTCTACTTCCGGTGTTCCGAGTAATGAAACTTCGAAGCACAGGATCTGTGACGCGAAGAAACAACGCTCAGCCGTCGGCTGATTCCGCTAGCGACGCGATGGTCGCCGTATCAACGCCCTGTGTCATGTCACGGACGCAGTGTCTGGCTGGGATGGCCCTGGTGTTTGTTTCGTCACTGACCGCCAGCGGCTGGATTGGGTTTCAGCCGATTGGTGTGCGACAGAGGTTCGAAGAACGACAGGTTCGATTCTGCAATCTACCGCCTGCGTATCATGACGAATTCAGCTATCAACTGCAGGCCGATACCTTTATCGCTGGTCGCCTTGCGTGGCCGCCGATGACTATTCATCCCGAACTGTTTCATCAGTTTCATGTTCTGAATCAGCCCACCACAGCCAGCCGATATTTTCCCTGGACGGGGCTGTGGATCGCACCGTTTCGGATGATGGGCCATTCGATCTTCGGGCACTGGCTGGCCGGTGGAATTGCCAGTGTTTTCTTTTTTCTGTCGCTGGCACAAATCCTTCCGTATCGCTGGGCACTATTGGGAGGACTTCTGATCGCGTGCAGCCCGGGTATCGCTGTGTTCAGTAATCTGTTGCTGGCTCACCATCCCACAATGATGGCCCTGGCCATTTTTCTCTGGAGCTTCCTGCGACTATTCCATACGGGCAGGACGCGATTTGCAGCCGTTGCGGGAGCGGCGCTGACGCTGGCGATGCTTGGCCGACCCATGACCGCTGCCGGGTTTGCTCTGCCTTTTGGCATCTGGTTAGGAGCAAAGTTATTCCAGGGGTCCGGTCGTCGGCGTTTTCGTTCGGTGACGGGAGTCGTTGCTTCCTTTGCCGTACCGCTGGCTCTTGGCTTCCTTTTGCTCGCCGTCTCAAACAACGCTACCACAGGGTCATGGACAACATCGCCGTATCAACTTTATACGGATACCTGGACGCCCCGGCATTGTTACGGCTTCAATAACGCCGTGATGGATGGAAAAGCATCGACGAGTTCCGGAATTCCTTCCCTTCAGGCGTACGATAACTGGGCACAAAATCTGACGCCGACTCGGGCGATTCAGAACGTCGAAACCCGGCTTCTTGGCAGCCTGCAGTGGTCACTTTCGATCGTGCCGCTTGTTCTGTTCATTGTGATCGCTGCACTGATGCAGCTTGTGAATCTGTGGAGCGGTCGATCTGACACGCGAGTGTTGCTTTTGCTGGGTGCCGTCTTGAGCCTGCATCTTGTCCATGTGCCCTATTGGTACGACGGAATTATGGGTTGGCACTACGTCTTCGAAACGGCTCCGCTGTTGTTGATGATTTGTGCGATCGGTGTCGCTGAAAGCGTGGATTATCTCTCCGCGCAGATGTCACCTTTTCGTGCGGGCATCTGGGCGACATCACTGATCATCGTGGGTTGGCTGCCGGGTTGGGTCAATCAGGAGGCGGGATGGGGACGGGCGAAAGTTGTTCAGGCCGTTAACCAACTGGCCTATTCCCGAAAACGCTTGCAGCAGTTTCAATGGCAGGTGGAATCGGCCGAAATCCGCAAGCCTGCGTTGATTCTGGTGGACGAAAACGGGGCAGATCCTCAGCTGAGCTACATCATCAATCCGCCTGACTTTCAGTCGGAAGCTCTTGTATGTCGACTTCCTGAAACGGCAGAGCAACTGCACGACCTGAGACAAAAGTTTCCAGGTCGACAATGCTACCGATTTGATCCCGAAACCTTTACCCTGGCACGCCTTGACTGAAGCTTCCTCATCGCTTCAGCCCATGCATTCAGCCTCATTCTTTTACCTGAAACTACAAGCAAACCATGCATTTTCTGGGCCTTGATATCGGTGGTGCGAACATCAAACTGGCAACACACGACGGCGCCGTTCGTTCGGTTCCGTTTGCCATGTGGAAACAGTACGAACAGCTGACGGCAACGTTGATCGATCACTGTGTGGGCGTTTTTGCAAACCCGACCATGATCGGTCTCACGATGACAGCTGAGCTTGCGGATTGCTTTCCAGACAAGACAGCCGGAGTGCAGTTTGTCGTCAATGCAACGGTCGCCGCGTTTCCGGGAAAGCCCGTTCGAGTCTGGATGACCAGTGGTGAATTTGCCGAGCCTGCGGATGCCGTCGAACTGCCGTTGCTGGTTGCTGCGGCCAACTGGCATGCCCTGGCCACATGGGCGGCGCGGGCTGCTCCTGTCGGGCCCGCCCTTCTTATTGATATCGGTTCAACGACCACGGATATCATCCCGCTGTATCAGGGTGTACCTGTTTCTGAAGGCTCCTGCGATATCCAGCGGCTCGTGCATTCCGAACTACTCTACACCGGCGCGACACGAACACCGGTTTGTGCAGTTGCGAAATCAGTGGAGGTGGAAGGACTTTTGATTCCTCTGGCGGCAGAATTGTTTGCCACCATGAAAGATGTGCGACTGATACGAGGCGAATTGCCGGAAGACCCATCGGACTTTGACACGGCCGACGGACGTCCCGCGACAAGACCATGTGCGGCCAGTCGTCTGGCTCACATGCTTTGCTGCGACACTCAGGAACTCGATGAGCAACAAATTCGGCAAATCGCTGATCAGCTGCACCTGGAACAAATTCAACAGGTAGAAGCCGGAATCAGGAATCGACTCGAATTCCTTAAAACTCAGCAGTTTGGTGCCTCGAGCAATCCCGTTCTGCTGATCAGCGGAAGTGGCCGCGATCTGGTGCGTCAGGCCATACAGCGAATTGACGACACCGAATATTCGTCTGTGATGGATTTGTCAAAAATGTGGAAAACAGACATTACCGATTGCGCATGCGCGTTTGCGGTCGCTCGCCTGGTATCGGAAAGGTGCCTGGACGATCTGCTTCCGACGCAGGGATTTGTTCAAAAAGCTTTCACTTCCTTGCACCAGAGTTTTAAGTGACGGCCGCATTAGGAAAAGGGGATGAGAAATGATTCGACGACAAGACTGCCCGGTCTGCGGAAAGGGACTTCCGGATGACCCGGCTGTTCTGAAGAAATACTCTCCGTTCTGCAGTGAGCGTTGCAAACAGGTGGATCTGTTCCGCTGGGCCGAGGGACGATATGCCATCGTAGAAAACGTCGATCCCATAGAAGCGGAGCTTCTCGCACAGGACCCGGATGTCATTGTCGACAACGGGCAGGGAAGCTAACGCAACGTCCGCACCTGAAAACATTCAGGCAGGTTCGGTATAGAAACGGTCAGAAGCCAATTGTGCGGAAGACTATTTCTGTTTGCTGGCAAAGTGGTGCCCGCTGTAATGGCAAGCCCGCTGCCATTGCTGGCCTGCTGTATTTCAGGGCCTGTGACAGGTTTCGAAATGAATTCCACCGACAGCCAGCGGACAACGTTGCGACTCTGGAATGCTCTTCAGATCGTAGGGATGCTGCTGGTCCTGAAGGTGACCATATCGGTGTTGTGGAACTACCGACACTACCTGCCACCTGATTTCGAATCCGAGTTTCTTCAGGGCCGCGAACACTACTTCCGGGGAAGCTATGGCTGGGCATTCTTCCTGCATATTGCATCCGGGCCGGTTGCATTGTTGGCTGGATTGCTGCTGGTAATGGATTCTTTCCGGCAACTTCACCCCAACTGGCATCGATGGCTGGGGAAGTTTCATGTTCTGAATGTCTGCCTGATTGTCGCTCCAAGCGGCTTGCTGATGGCGGGATATGCTGAGGGTGGCAAGCCGGCCGTTTCAGGTTTTTCGGCTCTCGCATTGCTGACCGGCATCTCTGCTGCAGCCGGTTGGCGGATGGCCGTGTTGAGACAATTTGACCGGCATCGCCAATGGATGTGGCGATGCTACCTGCTGCTGTGTTCCGCTGTGACTCTTCGATTGATTGGGGGACTTTCGCTTTTACTAAAGCTGGATCCTGCGTGGACGTATCCGCTTGCCGCCTGGCTGAGTTGGCTCGGCCCGCTGGCGATTTTCGAGTTCAGGATGCGATGGAAATCCCGCAATGGAACGAGACAGGACACGACTCTCTGGGCAGTTGACCGTACCGGACAGCAGATGCCGGATTAAGATTCAGAACTCACCCACTGTTTCACCGCCATCGATTGTCATCAGAGATTTCAACGTTGCGGTGTCGATGTTGGCGGAAATGAACCGAACCATTCCATCAGCAAAACCGACCTGAAAACCGCCAGCATGCGACAGACTGTTCGAATGGCGGAGGCTCAACACATCTTCGGGCGAGACATCATCGGGTTGCATCCAGGGAATTGCCATTTCCTGCGGCACCTCTACAAAAGCAATTGTGGTGTCATCACGAATCTGATGCAAAGCACATGACTTTGGCGTATGAAAGACCGCACTGACGTCGCAGATTGCCATGTAGCTTGTCTTCGTGTTCGAGGTTCCTGCTGAAGGGCAGCGATAGACTGCGACCGGCGTTTCCAAAGCCTTTCGATTGACGGGATCGTTCCATGGCTTTGACAGGTCGATCGTCTCGTACAGGTTGGCTTGTTCGCAATACGGCAAAATCAATGTTCGCCAGCTGTGAAGTCGCTGACCGGCTTCGTCCACGGTCCACGCTGGCGGAAAAGCCCCATAGGTATCGTGGTAGTTGTGAAGAGCCAACAGAATTTGCTTGAAGTTGTTCTTGCACTGGGTTCGACGCGCGGCTTCCCCTGCCCGCCGGGGTGCCGGGATTAACAAGAGGAACAGCGCGACCACGAAGACGATAAGCAACATCCACATTTTAAAGGAAGTTCGCCAACCGGATTTGGAGGCGTTCGCCGAAACTCCGTCAGAATCCGGTCCGGCAAAGGGGTTGTGGCTCAAGTCGCTGTCCATCAAATTCTCGTCTGAAGCCATTGTTGGGGGGGAACCGGTATTGTCACTTTCCAGCAGCAACCTGTTCCAGAATATATTCGACGCCTTTTTGAATTTGCGGGTCGTTGAAAGTTCGTTCGGGAACTTCGGTCCCCTCTGCACGGATCACATCGCGTTGTTCCCGATCTCGCAGCCAGGCCTGCCACTGTTCTGCATTCAGGCTCAATTCGTACCCGGGATCAGGTTTGACACCCCAGTCGTCGTCCTTCTTTGAATCCGGGAAGCGATGAATGTTGACCCCACTTGGCCGGTGATAGCTCGCCGTTGTCAACTTCAGTGCACTTTCGCCGGATTCCATGCGAATGACGTTCTGGACACTTCCTTTACCCCAGGTTCGTTCGCCGATAACAATCGCGCGGTGGTTGTCCTGCAGGCATGCACTGAGTACCTCACTGGCAGACGCGCTGTATCTGTTGACGAGAATGGCAACCGGGATAGATGGATACTCGGGTTCATCCTTTCGCGCTTTCCAGGAACGGTCCGGGACGTTGCGGCCCCTGACACTGACGATGTCACCCGATTCCAGAAACATGTCCGCAATCTCAATCGCGGCTTCGAGCAATCCACCAGGATTTGAGCGCAGATCCAGGATCAGTCCCTGCGCATTCTCTTCGCCAAGAACTTGCAGTGCGCGTTTCATTTCGTCGGCCGTGTGTCGGCTGAAATGGGTCATTCGGATGAAGCCGATTTTGTTTTCCGAATCCATCAGATAGTCCCATTCGCCGTTTTGGTTGAAATGATCTCCAAGTACGGTTGGAACCTGAATGACTTCACGATTCATGGACATCTGCATGACTTCGTCAACGCCAGCGCGTTGAATACCAAGCGTGACGGGACGTCCGGGGGGGCCCTGCAATACTTTCACGGCATCCGTGACATTGAAGCCTTCTGTCGACTCGCCATTGACTTCAACAATAACATCACCTGAACGCACGCCGGCACGGTAGGCGGGGGTTCCCGGCAATGGGCTGATAACGGTCAAACGTCCACCCACTCCATTGACCTGAATCCCGACGCCACCAAATTCCTGTTCCATCGACTGATCGAATCTCTGAACGTCCCGTTTGGGAATGTAGCTCGAATACTGATCCAGATGTTCGAGCATGCCGCGGATTGCGGCTTCCATCAACTCTCGACGATCGACGTCACGTACATAGTTGGTATCGATCTGTTCGTATGTTTCGACGAACAGCTTCATCATTTCGTAGTCAAGCTGGGCGTTTGGTTTTTCGGATTCGTCAGCGTGGACATGGAATGCGGTGAGCATGAGCCCGGTGGTGAGCAGCGAGAGGGACCTGAAAATACATGGTCGATTCATAACCATTCTCCTGCAGAACAGGTTGCTTGGCCGCCGTGCTCCGGAGCAGCGGGAAGCAGCCTGACGCTGCATGCTGGTGGGTGGGATGTTTCTTTCCGATCAACCCGCAATTGTCGGATGATGCATGGCGGGTGATCAGTGGAGTGAGTACTCTGCGAGAGTCGCAGAAGCAGGAGGATATAGAAGATGCGCCTGACAGGTCGAGTGATGTCCACAAAGTTGTGAGGGATAAAATCAGTGAACAACCCGATTGCCTGGATGAACGGTCAGTTGCTCCCGTTTGAGCAAACTTCCCTGCCGGTCTGGGATCTGGGCGTGGTTGCAGGCGCTTCCATCACCGAGATGGCCCGGACGTTCGCCCATCGGCCATTTCGTCTGGAACAACACCTTCAGCGTCTTATCCGGTCGTGCTCCGCCCTTGGTCTCCATCTTCCGTATGAAAACCAGCAATTACAGGACCTGGCTTCCCGGGTCCTGGAACACAACACTCGACTGATTTTTTATCGGCAAAGTGATTTGGGCATCGTTGTATTCGTGACCGCCGGGACGAACGCGACCTATCTGGCCTCGGCCGGGGACTCGGTTTCAAGGCAGGGGACGGTTGCCATTCACACATTTGAACTGCCTTTTTCAATGTGGCAAAGTGCGATTCAGGAGGGTCTTCGATTACGCATCCCTTCCCGACGGCAACTACCGTCAGATTCCTTTCCCGTTGAACATAAGGTGCGGAATCGGCTTCACTGGATCCTGGCTGACCGTGACGCAGATGCAGCCGAGCCCGGTGCCAAGGCTCTGCTACTCAACCGCGATGGTTACATTACCGAGACGAGCACGGCATGTTTTTACGGAGTCATCAATGGAGTAATTGTCACCTCCGATCGTGATGTGCTGCACAGTATGAGTTGTCAGGTTGTCCAGGAGCTTGCTCGGGATCTGGACATCCCATTCGCCCGACGCCCGTTGCAACTCGACGATATTCCGAAGTTCAGCGAGGCTTTTGTATCTTCCACACCGTGCTGCCTGTTGCCCGTACATCAGATCAACGGCCGACAAGTCGGTGAGTCACCTGCGTCTGCGAGCAAAGTTTTCCGTGCGCTGATGAAGTCCTGGTCCGAAATGGCGGGCGTGGAAATAGAGCATCAGATTCTGAATGCAGGCCCGAGCCAGTGAACCCTGCTCCTCACTCTTTGCGCCCGATAAACCGGGGCCCTACAAATCCTGGCCGAATAAATCCGGGCCCGAATGATTCCAGGTCGGCGAATGCAATCGTGGAATCAGTCGCGGTAGAATGATGCGGAGAATTGCCTCATGGGAGCGCAATAAAAAAACGGCTGAGCTCCCAAAGGAACTCAGCCGTCTTCAGTTTAGTGAGGCCAAACTGACAGATGCTGCTGCCACAGTCTGAACTGTCATTTTCACCAGCTGTACTGCGTCAGAAACGCAGACAACGTTGCCCAGTTTCCCTGAATTGCACTGGTGTAGACAGCACAGAAAAAAATCGCACGAAGGATGAAAGTGTTGAGTTCCTGAACAAAAGCCACTGAACAACCATCAGGAATCGGTTGCCCGAAAGTTGTTCGAGTGGCGTTTGTCTGGAACTCGACGCGGTCAGTTCGCCGAGTCAAATCAGCGGGCTTACGCCAGCTGTTTTCGTCGATTGACGAGTGTTCGAATTCGTTCGGCGAGCAATGCTGCGTCGAATGGCTTTCGGAACGTCTCGTTGAACACAGAACGGTCAAAACCGGAAGCGTTGTCGTCGTCGCTCAGCAGACCGATCAGAACTGTTTCCGCATATTCAGGGTTCTTGCGGAGGTTCTGAGCAATCATCAGAGCTTCTTCACGCCCCATAACAAAGTCAACAACCACGCAATCGGGGTGAATTGACTCTGCCTGGATACCGGCTTCAAATCCGCTGGCAGCTATTTCGATCTTAAAGTCATCGTTGGAAATCATCTCGTTCAGGCTTGAACGGGTGACAATATCTGAACCAACGAGGAGGATCTTGCCCATCGCTTCGTCTTCCAGCTCGCCGAGGGGCATTCCGTGTTCCTTAAGGAAGCGAATCAGATGTTCGCGCGGAATGCGTCGGTCCTGTGAGCCAGGAATTCGATAGCCTCGAAGTCGTCCGGAATCGAACCACTTTGAAACTGTACGCGGGGCAACTTTACAGATCTTTGCTACCTGACCAGTAGTGAAGATCGTCTTCATGGGCGGGCTCTCCAATCATTTCTCACTGCGCCATTTGGCTTCCCATCCCGAGAAACCAAATCGTCACCCCCATGATTTCCAGTGTGGACTGCAGTTCCAGGGAACAGCAGGTTCGTGTTTCCACAAAAGAGTTTACGGGTCTGGGTGTGACTGGGGTCAATTGCGGACTGTGTGCGATACAGTCCTTGTGCCTGTACAAGGCACTTTCGGAGTGCAAAACAGTAGTTGCCCCACGAAACGTGAGTGAACACGATTCGTACGGCTGCCTTCCTTCGTGGCCATCCCTGCCCCGAATTCAGACCTGCTGAATGCCCCCCTGGCGATTCAGCCAATTGTGCTTCCTGGCCTCCCCGTAGACTGCACTTTCGTGCTGACTACCACAACAGGATGACAATCGCCTGCACAATTGTTCGACTGTTCATGTGCGATGACTTTAACCTGTTTAACAGACCTGCACGCACTGACGGCTGGTTGGGCAGATCCTGTTGATCCAGCGGGACCGAATATAGCCCCATCCAATCGCCCCAAACTGTTTGTCCGCCAGACTTACAGGGACTTGCAATCAGTACGAGCTATCCTGGTCGCGGCCATCCCACCGACTCCCCGCAAACGTCAAAACCCGATTTACCAGGTTCGTTGCGCAAAGTCTGGCTCAGTTCTCGCCGGGATGTCGGAACGATTTTGAGAATTCCGCCAGCCGGAGCGAAAATTTTGCCTTTAGGGATTCAACCAGTGAATCACCCTACGCATCCGGACGGAACTCGCATTGCCTGAACTTGCATCGCCTGAACTCCAGGTCAGGCTGCGCGAGCGGAACTGCCGCCTGCTGTTTTGGGATTGAAGTTACCCCGCTCATCCACATCTTCAAAACGAAGCGACAACCGGCGGGAAACGCCGGACTCTTCCATCGTGACGCCATACAGGACGTCCGTCACGGCCATCGTCGGCTTGCGATGTGTGATCATGATGAACTGTGTCGACTGCTGGAAATCACGCAGCACATTCACGAACCGTCCGATGTTGGCGTCATCCAGAGCTGCATCGACTTCGTCCAAAATGCAGAATGGGCTCGGCCGACTCTTGAAGATCGCCAGCAGCAATCCCACCGCTGTCATCGTTTTCTCGCCACCGCTGAGCAAAGAAATACTTCGGAGTTCCTTACCGGGAGGCCGGGCGACAACATCAATGGCGCATTCCAGGACATCTTCCGGATCTTCCAGAACCAGATCTGCTTCACCGCCTCCGAACAGCCGTCTGAAAAGCTCCCGAAAGTGGTTCCGGATGCATTCGAACGATTCAATAAACATCCGACGGCTTTCGACGTTGATCTTTCGCACAATCTCACGCAGGGTGTCGCGCGCGGCTTCAAGATCCTTTAGCTGGTAATGAAGACGATTGAATCGCGATTCCAGCTCATTCAGATTATCCAGGCTCTCGGTGCTGACGTGTCCAATCTTCTTCAATTGGCGTCGCAGTCGTTCTACGCGTCGATCGATTTCAGATCGCAGCAGCTGGTACTGCTCGGCATCGTCAATGATTTTCCTGGATTGCTCATCGAACAAATGCTGCGCCGCTGCAGCGTTGCCGGCCGCTGCAGGATTGGGATCGTCGTCCTCGGGATCCGTGTCTGATTCGATCGGATGACTGTTCTGACGGTTGAGCCAGATGGCAACTGCTGACCGTCCGCTCTTGACGGCTTCTGAAACTTCAATCTGAAATTCATCCCGAATTCGTTCCTGAGTGGTCGTCAGTTGGTGCTCAATGCCACGAATCTGCAGTTGGTATTCGTGGTGCCTGGATTCGTGCTGACGGCAGTTGTCACGAATTCTTGATTCTGCTTTGGTTGCTTCATTGCGTCTTTGCCGCAAACGATTTCGAGCATCAGCACGGTCACGCACGGCCACCAGTAAGTGGTCGTCGTTGACGTAAAGTTCGGCAGTTTCTGCGCTGGTATTCAGGCGGGCGATCAGAAGTTCTCTCTGGCGTTCAACCGCAACCTGAAGGCGTCGCTCTGCTTCCTGTTGCTGCAAACGTCGCTGCTCAAGGTCTTCACGAACACGTTCGACAGATTCCTGCAATCCCAGCAGGCGTTCTTCGGTACGTGTCAGTTCCACACTGGCGCTGTTTCGTTCACGTTCCAGCGATTCCAGTTCGGCCTGTCGAGACTGCTGTTCAGCTTCGACTTCTTCAATCTGACTCTGCAACTGCTGAAGTGCACGTTCTCCGGCCGCCTGATGAACATCGGCTTCGTCAATGCGGGTTTGCAGTGCCTGAACCATTTCACCAGTCGCATCCAGTTGTTCGGACAGCTGCGTCAGCAACTGTTCTTTCTCGGCCAGGCTGCGCAGTCGTTCGTGCAGCGTTTGTTCGGCGGTTCGACAACGCATCGTGCGTTCGTTGACCTTGCGTTGTCCGCTTTGGAGGTCTTCGTCGGCCGACTGAATGGATCCTGTCAGATGCTGCAGACGCAGCTCACGTTGCGCAATTTCGTGTTCGATGCGATGCAGCTCATTCCTTAATCGCCGCAATTCGCTCTTGCGAGACAGCACGGCCGATTCACTGCGCACGGTACCCGCGAAGAGGGTGCCATCATTTTCGACAAGCTCTCCCTGCAACGTCACAAAACGACATTGTCCGCCTGTTTCTTTCTGAAGGCGGAGTGCGTCATTCAGTGATTCGACAACCCAGGTATCAGCGAGCAATTCGCTGGCCAGGCTGGGCAGTTGACGTGGTGATCGCGCTAACCCGTCTGCTCGTCCAACCACTCCACGCTGACCAAAAAGCACAGGAGGCGAATCCGACTGACAGAAGACAGAGCGAACAATCGGGCTGTCTGTTCGCGGATCGACCCACGTGACCTGAACGTTGCCCGAAAAAGTCAGGGACGGGAACGACGTGTCGAACGGATCGCTCAGACTCATGTCCAACTGGCTGAGAATGGGGTCCGGCTTTTCAGACCGGCTCCACCAGCTGGTTGAAAAATCATCATCCGCCGGTTCAGGTTCAGCCAGAGACCGTGCCGGGACGGCCAGACCCCTGCCATCCCCCGTAGCCGACGATCCGGAGCTGCCGGAAACAGAATCGGCATCTTCCAGGGAAATCAGTCCCACACGACCGGTGATCCGGCAGCGACCGGAATTCAGATATTCTACAAATGGCTGCAGTCGGCGAACGACCAGCAACTGTGCTCGTCCGGACAGAGCGACTTCCAGCAGTGCCGCATTGTCCATATCCACATCGAGCAGGTCTGCGATACTGCCGCAAACCAGATTCCACGGTTCAGAATCCGCCTCTTCCGCTCGCCGGAGGATTTCGCGAACCCCGATTCCAAATCCCTCCTGCTTATCTTCGAGGTCTTCGAGAACAGTACGCCGTGCAATCAATCCGCTGCGTTGTTCTCGCAACTCTGCCAGCGACTGGCGGGAGACTGTCTGTTCTGAAATCAGCTGTTCGCGACTGTTCAGGAGCCCGTCTGTTTCATTTTCGGCTGCCTGCAGTTCTGCGTGAGCATCTTTGAGTTCCTGTTGAGTTTCCAGAACCGCGTGAGACGCTTCTTCCAGAGCCTGTCGCTGTGTTTCCAGCTGTTGCCATAAATCGGCCGTGCGCTTTTCAGCTGTCGCATACTCGGTCCGCAGTGCACCGGCTGCAGAAGCGGCTTCTGAATTGGTGCGAACCTGAACCATCAGCTGCTGGCGTGCCTGTTCCAGATGCTGCTTTGATGATGCGACGGCCTGCTGCAGAACGCCCAGTTGTTCGTCCCCGCTGAGAACAACCGTTTTCTTCTTTTCAAACGTGGACCGTTCGTGTTCCAGAACATTGTGAAGATGGACCTGCTCTGCCTCTGCTTCACTCACACGATTGTTCATGAGTGTTTGTTGTCGCAGCAGTCGTTGTACGTCAGAAGCCAGTTCAGCCTCTCGCGCTGCCTGGTGTCGCGCCGTTGTTTCAAGACTTGCAATCCTGGATCGCAGTTCCGCGCGTGTCCGCTCGACGTCGCGGAGTTCGTCGTCCACCTCGGATAATGCTGCATCGGCCGCTGCCAGTTGCTGTTCTGCTTCGGTTTGCTGAACGCGCAATCCTTCCAGCAGCTCTGCTGATTCCTGCATTTGCTTCTGCAGAAGTTCCCGCTGCACAGATTCGCGGCGATAATCATCCGCCGCCAGCCCAACCCAAAGCTGTTCAAGTTCGGTGGAGACTTCTCGGTAACGTGCAGCTCGTGTTGCCTGACTTCGCACGTTGTTGACCTGCGATTCCACTTCGTCGACGATATCTGTCAGTCGGAGAAGATTCTGTTCAACGCGTTCCAGTCGGCGCAAAGCCTCGGTGCGGCGGGATTTGAAGCGACTGATACCAGCTGCTTCCTCGAAAATCAGCCTTCGATTGGCGGCATTGGACTGCAGAATCTGGTCAACACGACCCTGCTCAATGATGCAGTACGAAGCCGCACCGGCCCCAGTTCCGACAAAAAGATCCCGGACATCTTTCAGGCGTGCGGCATTGCGATTGATCAGGTATTCCGAATCGCCGGACTGCCAGAGTCTGCGGCCAACCGAAACTTCGTCTGCTTCCATCGGAAGAAAGCGAGAGCGATTGTCGAATACGAGAGTGGCTTCGGCAAACTGTGCTCCGGTGCGGCTGGTGGAGCCGTTGAAGATGACGTCGGTCATCTCTTTTCCACGCAGGCTCTTCGCGCTCTGATCGCCCAGAATCCATTTGATGGAGTCGACGACATTGCTCTTGCCGCTGCCGTTCGGGCCCACAACGCCGGTAATTCCGACGGAGAACTCGAAGATGGTCTTGTCGGCAAAGCTCTTGAAGCCAAAAAGTTCAAGCTGCCTGAGCATTCGGTCTGCTTACTGCTGAATGGACAATACAGACAGGAGCTTCGCCCCTGATCCAAAGTTGAGATAGTGTTCGAATGCAATCCATTTCAGAATCCGATGCGAGCGTCCTTCGACTCCCGCAACCTGATGATTCCGATAATTCACTGCGTCGCGGCCCTGATGTTTGCCCGGTGCTTCGATAGCGACTCGAAGATCGGCGTTGTACGTTTTATCCGGAAAATGGTTTTGTAAAGAACCTTTTCAGGCCGCTGCCGAATCCTGAATCCAGTTGATCAAGATCAACTTCCTCAAGTTCTGGTGCATCGAATTCCTCGTCAGAGAAATCCGTTTCGCCGGAATGCGGTTGACTGGTCCTTTCGCTGGTTGCAGATGAAGTCTTTTCGGGGACTAACATGTCGGATGAGTTTGTGGTATCTG
>JAGQQE010000125.1 GCA_020426345.1 Planctomycetaceae bacterium | reverse complement strand
CCTCGCTGACCCTTCGGGTTACGTTTCATGCGGATCTTCAACGGGTTGCTGACTCACGCCGCCAACTCACGCGATCGTCAGGGTGTGAATGATGTTCTCAATTGTCGCACCCGTCGATCCGAATTGGTTGCGAGAGAGCCGTTTTTCGTGCGGGCCAGGACGCAACAGCTGAATGCACTGTTCGTGGTTAAGTGACCCTGTTGGCCAGCAGATGCCATTGGTGTGTGTGTCCCGTGGAAAACCGAACTAGGAATTAATCGATACCCATTCTGTTTTTGCTGTCGTGAGGGAGTTTCAAGGGTTGGCGATTCCTGGGCGCTGAGCGGCCGGTCTCAGAGATCAGTTGTTGAAGCAGCAACTGCATCTGCTGGCGCTGGACAGACTCTTTGAAATAAAGGTTTGTCGTTTCGCCAGCGTCGTGCGACAGGTTGTACAATTGACCGTCCGCATCAGGTTCAGATTCGACAAGTGCGAATTCCTTCAGCAGGCCCTGCGAATAATCATTGCCACCCGAGCCTTTGTGATCCAGATATTTCCAGGCTCCCTGACGTAGCTGAAATTCCCCACGAAAACTCTGGGTCAACATGTGAGACCGAATTGAAACCTCTTCGCTATGAATGCCCAGCAGGACGGGCAGCATATCGAAGCTGTCCACCGCCACCTCGTCCGGAAGTGCAAAATCGACAACAGATGCCAGCGTGGCAAAAATGTCTGTGGTGTTGATGAGTTGCTGCGAGACGCGGTTTGCCGGAATCCGGCCCGGCCATCGAACGATGAGTGGAACGCGGTGTCCGCCCTCCCAACCGTCGCGTTTCATGCCGCGGAATCCACCCGCCGCGTCATGTTGATGGTCTTTTCGCATCCATACGGTATGCATCGTCTCCGGGCCATTGTCCGAATTGAAAATGATCAGCGTGTCTTCATCGATGCCCTGGCGAGCAATTTCATCCAGTAGTCGCCCCGTCAGAGTGTCCAGTTCACGAATGAAATCGCCCCTGGGGCCCGCCTGAGTTGCGCCAGCGAACTCAGCAGCCGGCAACACAGGAGCATGGGAGATCTGAGTGGAAAAAACCGCAAAGAATGGCTGATCGGCATATCGACGCCGATGTTCGCGAATGAAAGTAACTACCTTTTCATAGAACAACAAATCCGCGTCCACAAATTGGTAGCCGTCCGCCATCCATCCTTCGTCATTATCCCATCGCCACTTGCCTCCGGGGTTCGGTAGCCGGTCACGCTTGTGACGAAATGTGGCCGGGACCGGGACCTGTCCATTTTCGATGTAGACATACAATGGGTCGGTTGTCGGGCAGTTGGGAGTAACAAATGATTCGTCAAACCCTCGATTGTTGGGGCCATCGATCAGCGGCGTGCTGCGTTCGTAATCAATCAGCAGAGAGTTCTCGAAACCACCTCCCAGCTGCCGCCCGTTTTCGTCAAGCCACGTCAGGCCCAGATGCCACTTGCCAAACACTCCTGTCCGGTATCCCTGGTTCTGCAGCATCTGACCAAGCGTTAACTGATCGGGAGCGAGATAGCTGGGTCCTCCGGGCCCTTCAAAGGCCGTTGACCGTCTCCCGGTGCGACAGACCAGATTGCCTGAAAACAGTCCATAGCGTGAAGGCGAACAGATTGTAGAGGGGCTGTGAGCGTCGACAAATCGCATCCCTTCACGCGCCATCTGATCAAGACGCGGCGTGGAATATGCCGCTTGCGGGTTGTAGATCGAAACATCGCCATAGCCGAGATCGTCCGCATAAATGATGACGATATTCGGCAACCGCTGGGATCCTCCTGCGACGGCTTCTGGTTGATACGAGGCAATTGAGCAAAACAGAATGCCAAGGCAGACCTTTGGAATCGGCGTTCCTACCGGATTTTTATCCGCACTGATAACAATCGACATCTGAAACCCTCGTGCCAGCACCACCTGCAACGCCGTGTCAGCAGACGCCGGGCTTACTTGCGTTTGCAGCAGGATAGCGGGTCTCAGCCAGAATGGGAGACGATTCGGCAGCGGAGAGAATCGTTGCATTCTCAGGGACGAGTGCCCGGCTTGCGGACGAGGCACGCTGGTCACCATCGGTATCAAATCACCAGAACTGATTTCGCTGGGCAGTCAAGCTTCCCTGCGATCAGGAACTCCATCATTGTTGGCGTCCATTTGGGCGAAGGTCGTTCAGGAACTTGCGGACCCGTCATTCCGGGTGATGTTCAGCCTCCTTTCAACGAAGCACAACATCACGACATTATTGACGTGGGTCGTGGGATGCCCGGCAATTTCTCGCACCGTCTGCAAAGACTGAGGATCCGCTGACAATTGCCCGCACGCGACGAGCAATCTGCTGCGTCTGAAACGGCCCGCTTCGCTCTCGAACTCCCAACCAAACCATCGCAGCGGCGGCTGAATGTTAGTATGGGTAGTTTATGTGCGACTTTTATGGTCAGCAAAGATTGAAGGGAGGCAACAGTGCTGCCAAGGGTTTCGGTGGTGATACTGGTAGTGATTGATTCATCCCTCTGATTGTTATTGGTCGAACAACAAGAGTGTCAGGAACTACCGTTCTAATCGGAACAACAGCCACATGTGGCACACGCGGCTCAATGTGGCTGGGGTTGTGAACAGCAACGAAGAATTCTGGCAGGCGATGGGAAACAGGCCGCAATCGGTTTGTGATTTCGGCTGACTCAGTTTTTTTGAATGTCTGGATGTCCCGCACCGAAGTGGGGCATCGCCAGTCGCGGTCGTTTAAGCGATCGCGAATCTCATGGAGGGGGCTCAAATGCTACGCAGGGGATTTGCAGCGCTGATGATGGGCGTCGTTTGCGCCGGCAGCGTAACAGCCGACGATGCAGCGCGCAATCAGGACAGCGCACATCGGCCCGGTATACTCAACTGGCTTCGTCAGAAACCAGTTGCGTCAACAGGTAAGGCAACTATGAATTCAGCTCCGGCAGGCATCACGCACGCCGTAGTTGAGGATGCAGAACGTCAGGCGGCTCAGGTGCAGATTCGGCAGACATCGAATCAGCCCGATGAAGAAGTCGTCGCTGCCGAAGACGCATCGCCGCGACCGGTTCCAATCGAACAGGCTCCGGTTGTTCCCAATATGGATGCCGTCAGTGGCCCTCAGTACTTTAGTGCGACTGCTTCGGCAAGCACGACAGTAACGAGTCCGGTACCAGTGCATCCATCTGACAACTGGCAGCAATTCAATGCTCCGGTTCCTGTGTATGCAACGTCGGCCGCGCCCTTCACCCCGATTTCCAACTCCGGAATGGCTGGCCCGGTAATCATGAACCAGGGCATGGTCAGTGGCAATGTGCCAAGTGGTCAGTACCCAATGACGGGCGCGTCGCTCTACCCGGCACCTGTGCCAGGGATTCCGCACCAGATCGGCGGAACGCTGATTCCTAATCAGGCGTTCCACCCACACGAGATGCTGTACGAACACAAGTACCGCGCGATGTATCCCCCCTATTACTACAAAGTTAATGGCGGTTGGATGGTTACGCCTTTTGGAGTCTGGTCACACGAGGACTGGAAGCTTCAGGGCACGACCGTAGAAGTCAACTACAAGTCATCTATCAGTCCGTTCTCCTTCTACAAGCGACCGCCACGACGCTAAACGACGTTGCTGTCACTTCGGAGCGACAGGACGCCTCATTGATTGCTGCTTCGAACAGCTGCGATCGCGAGGCCGGATGGCTGAACGTCAGCCGGGTCGCTTTACCGTTTTTCGTTGATCCTCAACAGTTGCAGGTACCATTGAAATGAAACCTATAAGCTGCAATCTGATCCGGAGCACAGCGGCTGTCTGCGTGCTGATCGTTTCCGGATTTGCCCACGCTGAAGATGGCGTTGTCCGACTCTCTGATCGTGGCAGTGCCGGAATGATTCGACAATCAGACCACGTGCCTGCTGGATTCCAGCAGGCCGCTTACGCACCGGACCTGACTCCCGTGCCTGAGTACGGACAGTATGCAGGATGTGTCACTCCCGGCCCGGGCTGCGCCCTGCCGGAAATGTCCTGCGGTATGATGGGGGCGTGCGGTGATAGCTGCGGCTATCAGCCATGCGATCCCTGTGGAGGTTGCGGTGATGGCTGCGGAGAATTCTGCGGCAGTGCCTGCAGCTGCGATGGTGGCCAGTGCTACTACGGCCCCGGTTACCAGCAGCGTATGATTACGCTGTTTCCAAAGAAAGCATGCCCCAGTACAGGAAGTGCAGTACGGGATGTGTGGCGTGGACATGCCATGAGCTTCCGTAACAAGAATGCACGTCTTGCGGATCATTTGTTCGGATGGATGATTCCATCCGGATGTTGTGGCAAGGGGTGTCCACCGGTTGGCAAGTACAACATTACTTACGCCGATCAGCCCGGCTACGCAGACTCTCGCGACGGTCAGATGTATGCGGCTCAGGGCTACGGAATTCCGATGACGGTGCCTCTCGCTCCAAACGTTCACCAGCAATACAACTACAGCTGGGGGGTACCTTCAAGCCGTCTGACACAGATTTCAAACTATAACCCCGCAACTTCTGCTCAACCACTACACCATCAGACGTGGCCATCGGGGGCAGTTGCTCCGGCCGCTCGCCACCTGCATACGCCGGGTGAGACGCTTCGACGTGCTCATGAATATCTGCATCCCGGTAACTTCTGATTCCAACTGACGTTCTTTGAGTTGGTTCGAATTGTGATGAATTGAGTTCGGCTTACCACCGAACTCATTCAAACTACCTGTTCTCAGTCTGGCTCCGCCGCACCGGAGCGAGGAAGTGATGCAGCCGCACCTGCATCGCATCCATCAACAAATTGGTCCACGTTCCGAAGCATAAAACCCTCGCTTCGTCGGAGAAGGAACTCATGAAACGATTGTCATTATCACTACTGGCCCTGGCCGGACTGGCCGTCGGTTCAGTCGCCAATGCCCAGATTCAGCAGGTGAGCCACACAGAATGCGGCGCACCGGAATGTGCTGCCCCTGCCGTCACCTTCAACGGTTGCGGTGATACCTGCGGCGAAGGCTGCGGGCTGAATGCCTGCGGAGCGACATGCAACGACAATTGCATCGGATACAGCGGTCACTGGGGTGGCTGTAACACAGGAGCATGCAACAGCATGTTCAATGGAAACTGCCTCTCTGGCAACTGCCAGCTGGGTGGATGTCGTTCGGGTCATGGCTTTGGATGCCTGGGCAGCTCCTGCATTGCAAGGTGCTGCGGGACGAAGGCCTTTCCTGACGCCGGATGGGCACCACCAGCCCGCATGCCGGTCAATCGCGATCGAACATGGTACGGCAGCTACTATCCACAGGCTTTCTACGGGAGCCCGGGCGGTGGATTTGTCGGTGGTTATCCACAGGTTTATCAGCCGACGGACACCACGCAACTGGGGTACTCCTACGGAATCGTGCCCACCTGGCAGACTCGGCCGGGGATGATTCCTGCGACTCCGATTCCGTCTCATTACCATGCTCGCGTATGCCCTTCCGGTGGATGCCAGAGCGGCGTATGTCCCACAGGGGCCTGCCATCACTATGCGAGCGGACACAACGTTCACGCCGTCAGCTGGCAGCCTCAGCATGTTGTCCACCAACCTCAAGTGGCTTTCCAGCCGCAGGTCAGCCGCCCACAGATCGTTCGTCCACAGGTGGCAGACAATGGTGCACGGAAATGGTTCCGCCTGAGTTCATTGACGGAACTGTTCGACTAATTGTCTGCTTGAGAGCTGACAGAGCGGTCATCACCGGCAGTTTCGATTGATCAGTGAGACGGCAGGATGCTCCTTGTGGATTCTGCATCCGACAGTTCCCAATCGGAATGTTGACAAAGTACCAAGCCGTCGTTCGGCGTTCGATGATCAGCGAATGCCCGCCGGACTCACCTGCTGTTGCAAGACGGGCAGAGCCCTCCTTCAACTCTGCCAGAAAATGCAACGCCTGACAAGACCTGTTGTCACACTTTGAGGCAGCAGATCCCTTCTCCCTTCGACTCGATGGTGTCTTCGGCGCCATCGAGTCGTTGCATTTCATCAGACACCCGATGCGAAGAGCTTTCGCGATCTTCCGTTCTTCCACTCAACGCTTTTGCCTAATGAATGCAACAAGATCACGCACCTGCTGCTCGCTCAGCGTATCGAGCAGCCCATCTGGCATAAGTGATTTGGTCGTTGTGTTGCGTTCTTCGATATCCTTGCGGGGGATCATCATCAGTTCTTTGTCGGTCTGAACACCGATGGACTGCTCCGTCTCTGCGACAACGACCCCCGTGAGCACGCGTCCGGATGTCAAAGCAATGACAGATACCGTGAATTGTTTCGGTACCTCAGCGCTTGGGTCGACGATGTTGCCCAGAAGGTAATCGAGATTGCCTCGATTGGAACCTGTCAGGTCGGGGCCAATCTGGCCTCCTTCACCATAGAGCCGGTGGCATGCTGCGCAGGTCTTTCGGAACAAGGCCGCGCCTTCGTCGTAGCTGGCATCTGCCAGGAAATCGGGAGTGAGCCGAGCCTTCCAGTTCGCGATCGCCGCTGCTTTTGCTTCGGATGACTCATTAATCACTCCCCACTTTTCTGCCAGGATGGCCGCCAGTGCGTCGTCCTGAAATGTATTCAGCTGTCGCACATGCGCGGCCGTAAGATCTTCTGAAGACACCTCGCCGCGAGTCAAAGCCTGCCCCAGTCGCAGCGCGTAGGACTTTCGACTACAGAGTGTATCCATCGCGGCTTCCCTGGCTCCGTGACGAAGATTCTTCCAATGTCGGAGCAACGCCACGGGGACTCGTTCGTCGTCAAACGCCGCGAGTGCCTTTGCGACGTCAACGTAGACCGCACGGTCGTTCAACAGACCGATAAGCACTGGCAACGACTGGGCGTCCGACGATTCTGCAAGGGCCTTAATCGCCTGCGAGCGAGCCGCGTGATCTCCATTACGATCAGCAATCAGGTGTCGCAGGTCCGCAATAGCAGCGCCGTCCCCGTATAAAACGGCGAGTTGTTTCGCGAGCTGCACGACAGCAGGGTTGGCAGAAAGCTGCAGCTGCTTCTGGTCCGAAGCCCATGTCGGAGGAGCCGTCGGCTTATGCTGACCTCGCAAACCTTCCAGCATTCCGGTCAGGACCGCAATGCGGCCTGCGTCTGTCTGTGCCGGGCCGTATGGCGCCAGCAATTGTGATGTGACTGCACCCGACTGACCAGGCAACTGCACAACTCGCCGTGCGACGAACTGCAGTAGTTTCGGGGGGGCGTTCTGGCCAGACAGGACATAAAGTAACGCGGCTGGTGATACTTCATTGACCAAACCGTACCAGGTCATCAACAGCAGGTTCTGGTCACCGAATTCATGCAGTCGTTGGATGAGTTCCTTAGCCACCATGAGGCGAGTGCGACCGTCAAGCTTCTGTAATGAAGAAGCGATACTGAGCAGCACAAGGCCGGAATTGGTGTTTCTGCATAACTCCAGCAGTGGAGCCGCCTGTCCAGGATCTGTCGAATCAAAGGCCCGGGACGGATCAACGGGAGGCGACTGAAGATGGCGATGTTCCACGGCGCGCGGTATTGTCCATGCAATCAAGGCCTCATCGTTGGATTCCAGAACCTTCGCAAGGACTCGCAACGACAAGCCGTCCAGAGATTCCAGCAGCCAGAGCGAGCGTAGTTTCGCATCTCGCGACTCAGCGTTTGATGCAAGTACTGCTTCTGCCGCGCGATGAACTGTGATCATGTCGCCGCGATGTTCTGATCCGGGGCGAGCATCGTGCAGGATATTGCGTTCCTGCAAATGCCGACGGGCTCTTCGGCTCATCCAGTGCGTCCCATGGATAGCTTCGTTTGTCAGCTGCTGCAGATCGGCACCTGAAAGGTCTGATGGAGCTTTTACTCGTACATCCCCAAATGAAATGCGATAGATTCGACCGCTGGTTCGGTGCACACCATCATGATCATGACACTCTCCATTATCCGACCAGTCACTGACATAGAGACAACCATCCGGCCCCGATCTCAGCTCGACTCCACGGAACCATGGCGAATTCACCTTTAGTAGATTCGGTGTGTGGTGGGCCACGTATCCACTGCCTTGGCGTTCGAGCGAATCGGCATTGATGCAGCGTCCATGCGTATTGCACATGAACATGCACCCACGGAATCGTTCCGGCAGGTTCTCTCCCTGATAGATCAGGCCACCGCAATGGCTGTGTCCGCCGCCCAGATCATCCGCCTTACCATCCCGACTTTCTGTCCAGTTTCCGGAATGATCCCAGTGGTAATGATCAGCGGTTTGTCCCATTAACTCGTAGAGGTGGGGATTGAAGTCCTGTCCAAACATGCGTTCATAGTGTGCGCCGGGGACCACATGCCAAAGATGGCCAATGACATTGTTTGTGAAGAAGAATTGTCCGTCGACGTTGTAGTCCAGCCCCCACGGATTGGTTGTCCCGTTACAGACGACTTCGAACGTGTGCCTTTGCGGGTGAAACCGCCAAATACCGCAGTTGATTACCTGGCGTTCCGATTCGGGTGTATCCGGAGTGCCGGGAGAGGATGAGTCTGTGATTCCGTGTCGACCGTACAGCCATCCATCCGGCCCCCACATTAATCCACTGACAAAATTGTGCCCTGCATTTTTCGTCCAGCCATTCAGCATCACGACAGGTTCGCTGTCCGGAATGTCGTCGCCGTTCCTGTCGGGGATGAAGGACAATGTGCCATCATTCAGAATCCAGAGTCCACCGAATCCCCATGTCAGACTCGTGAGCATGGAGCCGCGATCCCAGAAGACCTTCCTCTGATCGTGCTCTCCATCACCGTCAGTGTCATGAAGGATCACAATTCGATCCCGGAGCGTTGGATCGATTTTTCCATGGGCACTGTAGGTGTAGTTTTCTGCGACCCAGATTCGGCCTTTGTCGTCAAAATCAAAGCTCACCGGTTGCTGAACATCAGGTTCACCGGCGAACAGCTTGACAACGAAACCTTTGGGGACCTCGAACAGCTTCAGCATTTCTCGGGGGGAAGGGGGGTGTTCTCCGGGAGCTTGCGTATTGATCGGTACAGGGAACCTCTCTGCCTGTTCATCTGCAAACAAGCTCATCCAGGGAGTTGCCAGGGTCATCAAAATCAGAACGCGACAAATTGACGTCTCATTCATCCCAACTGCAAACGTCGCCACCGAACCAGTCGATCTATTCCCGTGCGCCATATCCCGGACCCTGAAAAAGCAATGGACCGATTCTCAGACCACCCTGGTCTGAACCGCATTGGCTAGTTTCTGCCAGGCTGAACGAAGCATTTCACCGGTGCGTTCGATGCTTATACATCCGTCTGTGATGCTGACACCGTACTGCAATTGTGTCGGGTCATCTCCAAGAGACTGTTGCCCTTCGACCAGATTGCTTTCCACCATCAACCCAACAATTTCGTCGTTTCCTTCAGCTCGCTGCTGAATAACTTCGTCCCAAACCACTGGTTGGCGCCGGTAGTCCTTGTTGCTGTTTGCGTGACTGCAGTCAACAACGAAACGAGGAGGCAGGCTGGCCTTCTGAAGCAGACGACTCGCTTCTGCCAGATGCTCTGCCGAATAATTCGGTCCTGTTCGCCCGCCTCGCAGAATCAGGTGCCCCAGTTCGTTCCCGCGGGTACTCATGATGCATGTCTTTCCATCATGATTGATACCCAGAAAAGAATGCGGCGCACGAGCAGCTTTCATGGCGTTTATTGCAACCTCGAGACTTCCTTCCGTACTGTTTTTGAATCCGACAGGCATGGAAAGTCCGCTGGCCATTTGGCGATGGGTCGGCGATTCTGTAGTCCGGGCGCCAATGGATGCCAGCGTGATCAGGTCTGCAATGTACTGCGGCGTAATCGGTTCAAGCATCTCAGTGGCGGTTGGCAGTCCTACCGCATTGATGTCCAGAAGAATCTGCCGGGCGCGCCGCAATCCGGTGTCGATATCGAACGTATCGTTCAAATGTGGATCGTTGATCAGCCCCTTCCAGCCAACAGTGGTGCGAGGTTTCTCAAAGTAGACTCGCATCACTACAACGATGCGATCCTGAACCTCATCCGCAAGCGTTTTCAGTTTTCTGGCGTATTCGAGAGCCTGCGCTGTATTGTGAATTGAGCAGGGACCAACAATTGCAATCACCCGTCGGTCGTTTCCTCGCAGGATGTCTTCAATGAGAGCCCGGCTGCGGACCACATGATCCCGAACTTCGCTCGTCAGGGGAAACTCCCGTTCCAGCTCTTCAGGGGCGATCAATGGCTGAGTTCCAACGATGTTGGCATCCTGAATTGGACGGGTGGACGACGGTGGTGTCGGGGTATTCATTGAATGTTGATTACAGAATTAGAGTTGTTGAAAAATACGAGGGCGAAAAATGCCCCTACTTCGTTTGTGGAGTTTTTCCGTCTCCTTGACGAACGCTCTTCGACATTGTCTGCTGAGCAGCCGTATGAGCGCGTCCGGCAACTGGCCAGGTGCGCCGGACGCAGTATCAGGCATGTTTGTATTGCAATCAATCGCTCGATTCCCGCGTTTACAGGTTCCCGACAAAAACGAATTCTGCTGCAGCAAAGGTCACCCGATGCGTCATACCTCCGCATTCTTTTTACGCCTTTCGACAATCGTCTGCCTGATAATGGCCCTCCCGCATGCCGCAGGATTCCAAAAGAACGCTGCGTTTCCGCACGAATCCAGCCGAATCTACTTGTGGCCGCAGGGGGCTGCGGGATCGTTGCAGCGAATGGCAGAACCTGAAAAGGAAGACCGCGCAGATGGACGATGCAATGTTTCAAACGTGCATCATCCGTCAATCACTCCGTTCTTACCCGCCGCCGGGAAGGCCACCGGCACCGCGATTATTATTGCTCCCGGAGGCGGGCACCGCGTTCTTTGTCTTGGGCACGAAGGCGATAGCCTTGCCGAATGGTTCGCCGACAAAGGCATCGCGGCGTTTGTCCTTCGTTACCGACTGGCCCGTGAGGAAGGATCGTCTTACAGCGTGGACGAGCACGCGATGGCTGATATCCGTCGAGCCATTCGCTACGTACGACACAATGCCGAAGGCTGGTCGATTCGCAAGGATCGAATTGGCGTTCTTGGTTTCTCTGCGGGCGGAGAACTGGCGGCGCTGGCTGCCATGGAATCAGATGATGGAGATCATTCTGCCTCGGATCCAATCGAACGATCCGGGTCGCGCCCCGATTTTCAGGCGTTGATTTATCCTGGCAGTTCCCGCCGATTTACAGTTGCCACCGGAATGCCGCCAGCGTTTGTCGCGTTTGGTGCCAAAGACCGCGACGACATCGCGATTGGGATGGCCGAACTCTACCTCAAATACAAGGCGGCCAACGTTCCCTTCGAACTTCACATCTATTCGAATGCGGGCCATGGATTCGGCTACCGTCCAGATTCCACCACTGCGGCCGGAGACTGGCCGATGCGCCTGGTGGAATGGATGAAAGACAGCAGGCTGCTGGAGAATTGAACTACACGCGTGCCTGTTCAGGAAGCCGCGCGTTCCAGATCCAGGCCCCACATGACTGCGATCAGCAGATCACGTAAGTCGCGTTTTGGCATTCCGACGGGCAACCCAAACGAAACCATGGCACCGATACAATCCTTTGGTTCACCGGAATCGGCTGCGGCGATCAGCTGCTCAAAAGCATTGTTCTCCGAAGTGATGATCACGGTGTTACGACACTTGACGTCGTTAAAGTGGCGGGCAACATCCTCGATACTGGCTTCGGAAAGCGGAATCTCCCCCTTCAGACGCATTTCTGCCAGAAGCTCTTGTCGAATCTGTTCTCGCGTGGACTCGCTGATCGAAGGAAAGTCATGCGCCGTGGGAGTCATTGAAGGAATTTCGACCGTATCGTTCGAGCATTCCGCTTTGGCTTCGTCGCGCTCTCGCTTTGCGATCGCCTGACCGATCAGGAGGCTGATCTGTGATCTGGTAATGTCGTCGGTGACATCAATGCCAAGGCTTTTGGCGAACGCTCGTTGCTGTTCTGTTGCAACAGGATCAATCAATTCTCCAAGGAACTCGGTAATGGCAACCATACCGTCCTTCGTCTTGACGCTGGACGATTCCGGAATCCTGCGGCCGTTATAGGCGTTCGCGATCTGTTGCCTCGAATAAGGTTTCGAGGTATCACCCGTCGGCAAGACGACACGGAAGAGTTCATCACCCACGGTGCATCTCCTCTGACCAAAGGAAGGATAGGCGGACCAAAGGAAGGATAGGCCTGCGGCTCGTTTACTGCACAACCGAACAGCCTATCGTTAATTTTCTATTATGACAAGTGAGAGTCCAGTTTTGGAACACTCCCACCGGCTGCCAGCTCAACTGTTAAACTCGCCCGCCCACAGCAAGGATCCGCACATTCTGAATCCGTGCAGGGAAGATTCTCCAAAGTGACCTCTCTCTGATCTGTCGACCTCGCCAACAAATTCACTCCAACCGCCAGCAGACAACCTGAGATTTCGTCACGATTGCGAACACGTTTTCTCTGAAAACTGAAGGAAAACCGGTGAAAAACAGCATTCTTATGGAGCGAAACAGCAGCTGCCTGATCGTGATTGACTTCCAGCAAAAATTGATTCCGGCGATCCCCGCGGTACCCGGAATTCTCAATGCAACAGAGACGCTCCTTTCCGCTGCATCTCTGATGAACATCCCCAGAATTGTCACGCAACAATATCCAAAAGGGTTGGGTGCAACGGTCGATGTGATTCAGGAGGCGGCAGTTGGCGCAGAATACGTTGACAAGGTTGAATTCAGCGGAGCGAATGCTGTCTCTGGATTACCTTCCATCCACGGGCACTCCAGCGAATTTCAATTCATCCTGTGTGGTATCGAAACCCACATTTGTGTTCTCCAGACGGCCATCGAACTTCGAACGAAGGGCTCAATTGTTTTCGTTGTTGCGGACGCCACCGCCAGTCGTAATGAAGCCGACCATGCAATGGCTCTGCAGCGCATGCGGTCGGCGGGGTGCATCGTAACAACGACAGAGTCCGTCGTGTTTGAATGGTGTCGTACTGCGGCCGCTTCAGAGTTCAAATCGGTGAGTCGATTGATCCGCAATTTCGACGAGAGACGCAAGGAATTTAACCAGCTAAAGTCATGAAACATTGGCCGGTTGCGCTCACTGAGCCTGTGCGTATATGGCGGGCAGGCAGCGCGGCTGTGGCCTGGACATTGTTGGGGCGCCAGCTTCACTATCCAGGATCTTATGCTGCGTTTTGAAACGGTCCGGACCATTCGGCCGTCTCATGCGGAAACAGTGGACGATCCGGCAATTCATCTGCGGCTGCCATGTCGCCTGCAATGACCCGCTTTGCGATGGAATCCATTCGTTCCATTTCCAATTGCAGCATCTCAGTGTATGTTCCGAATTCTGATCGATCCAGGTCGTGAGGAATGTTGATGGGCTTCCCGGCGAACAAATACACTGTCGAAAACGGTTTCGGGATCAGGAGATCTGTCCAGCTTCCCTTGACTGACCAGGCATTTGTGCCGGCAATTGCGGTGGGGACGACGGGACGCCTGGATCGCGACCCGATAAAAATGATCCCTTCCTTGAGCTTTCTTCTCGGCCCCCGTGGTCCATCCGGCGTCATCGCCACATGTAGGTGTGTCAGTTCCAGCAACTCTGCAACTGCTTCTGCTCCCCCACGACTCGCAGACCCCCGCACCGGATGAATGCCGGCGATGCGACACGAATCCGCAAGATAGCTACCATCGGTGTGGCGACTGATCAGTCCGCTCAGGTTCCATGTGCGTCTTGCGAAGACTGCGACGGCGATCACATCATGCCAAAGGCAAAAAGTGAACCGTGTTTTGCCGGGAGGACGAATGTAGGGAGTCGCGTCCGGATCCACGGCCCGGTGGTCAACTCGCACTGTCAGAAACAGCAACCGCAACAGAAATGTCGCGACGTAAGACAAAGCAATATTCAGGAAGCGATTTCGAACTTTCACGGCAAACCCCAGTCTGCGTTCCTTCGGTGACTGATCATGTGAGAAGAATAGCCAATTCACTTCCGGATGCCAAAGGCGTTTCTCGCTCAGCGGCTGATGAAATGACCTACAAGAACGCAAGTCATCTGAATATGTCTGGTGCTGCAGATCAGTACACAGGCCTGCAGAATTCATCAGTCAGGCCACAGAAACTGCCCGGTCAAATTTTTTTGTGTTTCTTCGGAACATCGATTCCGCCTTGTAATTGTGAAGAAATCGTGTATTTTCCAGCCGAACGACGGAAAATTGCTTTGGGAGGCCGTTCTGGCACATACCTTGCAAATTCAGACTTCTGTCTCACGGACGCGGATCTCTTTCTGAGCTGCTTCCCCCTTTCTGTGCCCCATCTGTGGTTAATTCGTTTGTTTCGCTTCGGTGGGACAGACGGTTTTCATCCCGTCCGGAGGTTCCGGACAAGTGCTCGCGTTATTCATATGGAGATGTTTGTCCGTTCTCCTGCCGTTATTTATTGGCGAGCATTTACTTGAAGCGGTCTCCTTCGTGGATTACGGAGGAGACCGTTTCTGTTTTTATCCGTCGGCAATTACCAGCCATTGTGCCTGTTGCATGTGCTGACTTGTGGTTCTTGCGGCAACAGATGCTGCCAGCCAGTATTGCCCCAGATTTTCCGCATTGTCGGGGAAACGTATACCGTTCAGGTCCGTTGACGAACTGATGGCCGTCTTTGCCAGAGAATGCAACAGCAAAGCGGCAGTTGGCCGGAACTGGCGGCGGAGGGCCGCAGCATCTCTGACGACAGAAGTGACGGTGCCTGTGGGAATCGCATGACGGCCCCCCAGTGCAATCGCATTCAGCCATCGCTGAAGTACATCCTCAGGATCCTGCATTCGTGCTGTCGGCGTTTGAACCTCAACCGGGTGTCGTTCTGCTGACGAAAGATGACTTCGTGAAAGTTGATCGAGGCCCGTTGATGCGCAGAAGCGAAACTCTTCGGGCAGGCATAAGGCGGGCGCCTGAGCCTGCGGCATTTCCGCAACCGTGGACTCCATGGGTGCAGGAGCAATCGCCAGTAATGTCGCGTGCCCAGGATGGGCAGGATTCAGCCGAGCGATGCATCTCAGGGCCAGACCCGGAGCTCGGGCCAGCAGAGTAAGATTGCTTCGCCCTGGCATGCTGTCACTCTCGATCGGGATATCCAATTGTAGGAGGCTGCGAGGTTGACCATGCAGCTCAAGTAGCAGCGAGGCATCGGCAGCACCTGCCACAACGCCCTGCACGAATAGAAGGTCATATCCCGCTTTTCGTTCCAGCTCGGGAACCGTCAGACAAGAGAAGCAACGTTGAATTTGCTGCGTGAGAGGAACTTCGAAGGCTCTCCTGACAGGAGCAGCTTCCCATCCCTGCCCTTCAATCGCTACTGCCCGTGCGGAATCTGCACCGCCGAGTCGACCATCCGAAGATCTCGTCGCCTTCGATACCAGCAGGCAGCGCTGGGATAATTCCCGATGTGACATCGCGAGTCCGGCGACAGAAACGCCCGATCGCCATGCCTGAGGAATTCGGGATACGTCACCCGGCTGAACATCGCTCACGGTGCAGATCCATCCATCGTCAGCCATCATCCATGTAACGACACCAGCATATCCACTGCGAGTTATCACAGCTTCGCAAAACAGACCATGTAGTTTCAGGCTGGTGACGGGCGTGTATCGACGGCGGGCAACACCCAGTGTCGATGAAGGCGGATCTGCGGGATTCTGGATCAGCAGCCATGCCACTTCCAGTGCTTCGGTCAGGTCCTGGGCTGCCAGATTTGAATCAAAGGTAT
>JAGQQE010000124.1 GCA_020426345.1 Planctomycetaceae bacterium | reverse complement strand
GAGCGTCCGGGCTGACTTCTACTAAGTCGAGCCCATCTTCCTGAGCGAGCCGCAATGCGGTTGCGGTCTCCATTTCCCCCAGCATTTCACCCTCTGCGTTCACAACCCGGATCGGCGAAATGCGAATCCGATCATTCATACGCGGAATGTTTGTCTGGGGTGCAACTGTCGGACGAGATCTTTTAATGGTTGCCTCCTGAAGGAACGGAACACGGAAACAATTTTTGGATGGTTCAAGGCTCTTGCCATCCAAACCTGCAGACCATTGAAATCGTGAAGAGATACGGCCTACTGCCTTGGTTTGTCGCAAAAATCATAGAAAAATGCCAGTCCCAATTGCTTACCGTCATCGAAATTTCAGAGCAGATACGAAATTGGCGGTCCCACCCGCCTTTGAAACGCCGTTTCTGCCTGAATTACGGGCTTTAATGCGGAGATTCAGGGCGACTGACATGCCGGAGCCGGCTCCTGACCATGGTTGATCATTGTAATTCAGGGCGTTTCGGGCAATATCCCACCGGAGCATGACCAGGGATGACATGCAACGGTGTTCCTGGGCGTCTCCTGAACGAGGTTCTCGCCTGAAGGTGTCATCGCCTCAGGAATTCATCACCTGTAGAATTAGGCAGAGACAGAGCATGAACAGCGGAAAGGCACTTGTCCTGACGGTGGCGGTATGGGGGACGCTGCTGCCACAATACTCTCCGGCCAAAGATCATGCCCGCCTCCCGGACATAGTCTTTTACCTGGCAGACGACCTTTCGACCGCTGACCTTCCGGTTTACGGCGGGAAGAATATTGCGACGCCGGCGATCAGCCGACTGGCCTCTGAGGGACTCACCTTCAATCGTTCGTTTGTCGCAAGTCCGGCTTGTGCCCCCAGTCGTGCGGCTCTGCTGACAGGTCTGATGCCCGCTCGTAACGGTGCCGAGGAGAATCACACGTATCCGAAACGTCAGATTCTTCGGCTCCCCAAAGTCCTCAACGAGCTCGGCTATCAGACGGCGTCGTTCGGAAAGGTAGCCCATTCCAACAGCGCTGCAGATTTTGATTTCGACGTGTACGATCTGAAGAAGGAAATTCCGGAGCTGCGCACGACGGTCAGCGACTTTCTGAAGAATCGGACCGACGTGCGACCGCTGGCATTGTTTGTGGGTGTTTCTAACCCGCACGTACCCTGGCCCGTTGATTCCACGGTCGATCCAGAGACCATGTCGATGCCGCCCCAGTTATTGGATACACCGCGAACGCGCGTCCAGCGATCCCGGTACCTGCAGGAAGTTAAAGAACTGGACGCGTTCCTGGCAGAACTGCGCGCCGTTACCGACCGTTACATGGACAAGGATCGCATCTTTGTGTTTTCCAGCGATCACGGAGCGCAATTTCCGTTTGGTAAGTGGACGCTTTATGACGAAGGCATCCACGTCCCGCTGATTATCTCCTGGCCAGGGGTTACGAAACCCGGAACGCGCACTGATGCAATGGTCAGTTGGATTGACATTCTGCCAACGCTGATTGACGTGGCTGGTGGCAAGGTGCCCGAAAATATTGACGGTCGGTCGTTCCTGGAGGTTCTGCGAGGCAAAAGCGATACGCACCGTGCCCGAATCTTTTCGACTCACAGCGGTGACCGGATGATGAATGTCTATCTCAGTCGTTCCATACGCACATCGCAATACAAGCTGATCTGGAACGTACATCCGGAATTTGCATTCACCACCCACATTGATCTGCTGCTGCGAGAAACTTCGGGCGACTACTTCCGAGAATGGACCGAAGCGGCCAGGCATGACCAGCATGCAGCAGAAATCGTTGCCCGTCACCACGGAAGACCCCAACTGGAATTCTTCGATCTGACGGAAGACCCTGAAGAGCTGAACAATCTTGCCAATGATCCCGCACTGACAAAGATTCAGCAGGACCTGTTGTCTGAATTGAACCGCTGGATAGAGTCGCAGGGTGACCGGCTGACCGTATTTCATCCGCCACTGATGCTGAACGCGCCGGAAACATGGGTACCACGAAACCAGAAATAATCTGCCGTCCAACAGCGGTCACCAGGCCCCGCTTATCTACCACGGCATCCCCGGAAACGGACGTTCAAACCGAGCGATCAACTTCCGCGCGAATCCAGCGCCCGGTGGCAAATTAATCCCACGAAAAGTGAAAACCCTGTGACGCTTCCAGTTCCTTCCGGACGGCAGTGACATCGTCAACATTCTCCCACGGCCTACCGTGACCTGCCTGCAGATCGCTGCCATAGTGCGGGCAGATTTCCAGCAACCGCCCGGCAAGCTTGAATGTGTCTTCCGGAGTTTGCCGGAATTGACCTGAAACGCCATCGCGTCCACATTCAAGCAACTGGAAAGGATAGTCATCATTCAATTTACTGAGAGCAGTACCGATAACGACTCGTTCAAACACCGTGTCGTCCAGCGGCAGCAGATTTGAAGCGGCAACAACTTCCTCAATTCGGATTGTCGGAGCCAGCAGCAGCCGTACCACCTTAGCGATATCCAGCCCCCGTTCGCAGAAGAGCGTGAAACCTGCCTTCAGGCTCAACTCATGCATCGACGCAAGGTATTCGATATCGTCTTCACAATGATGTGCCTTCGCCAGTGCCCGTATCGGGACCTTCGTGAAGGCCTGCATTCCGCGACCACGTGCCACAGAAGAAGATACGCCCAGCAACGACTCCAGTTGCCGAACATGCTCCTGAAAGCTGGTGGTCTTTGACTCTCGTTTAAAGCGGTCGATGGTGCCCTTGACAAATTGAGCGCGAGGCCTGATTTCGTTTTCTTCCGCTTCGCGTTTATCTGCGATGGCCTTTAGAAGTGCAGGATCTGCTTCCGCCCCTCGGCGAAGGAGATTTTCGACAAGCTCGAAGTTTTTCTGACGGCTCGCAAGTTCCACCGGCGTACAGTCGTAGTCCCCCGTCCCTCGTTTGGACGGGTCTGCACCGTGCAAAAAACAAAACGCGATGTGCCTTCCGTTCTCGATGGCCCAAAGCAAAGGAGTCATTCCGGACACCGGACAAACATCGTTGATTGATACGGTCTTCAAAATGCTGATCAAGCCGCGTTGATCCGGTAGGCCCGGGCCAGTCATATGCGGCGCGGTTAACTCCTTCAGCAGATCCGTTACCGTAAAAGACGTGCCGTTTGCCGGTCGCGGAGCAACAAAGGCGTACCTGGCCCTCCCGTCAATGCCCAGCTCAGTCATCACGCCGCAATGCGGGCACCTGGTGCTCTGGCTGGACGCGGTAAATGAACCACGGCAGGCGGGGCAGGTTTGAGGGATTTTTTCTGACACGTCTGATAGCTTCCTGCCGAAGGTCCATGATCAGTGGTTTGTGCTCCATGCCCCGGATTTGCGACCTCTGGCAAACCACCATGTGTATTGCAATTGATTCCGGAGCCACGCTCTTCGAGGGCCGCTCAGTTCACCCGTCGCTCTGTTCACCCGTTGCTCTGTCGCCGTGCGATTCTAGCGAGAGGATCCCGGGGTGCCATGAGGTGAGCTGTGATTCGCGCCGCACTTTCCAAATTGCGTTTGGCTTTTCGAAAGAAGCCAGCGGCCAGGGATGGGTAGCGAGCAACTTCGTCTCCTCCACGTCAGCACAGCAAGCCATCGCCGCCGGGTCGCCAGATTCTTCCCCCGGGGTCACTGATTTCATAAACGGCAATGCCATGTTTTTCAGCGATTGACATCACCGCATTGTACGCGGATTTTGCCTTTGACCACGCGAAACAGGCGAAGATACTCGTACGGTTCATTTCATAGTCCGTGAGATGGGGATCATCGTCTCGGTCAGCACTGCAGTAAGGTCCATCCATGGCAGGAAATACCCGGAGCATTTCTTCAAGCCACGATCGCAGCCCGGGTGTTGAGAATTCAGTGCGAGTTGGATCGAAGACTTCGGTTTGATCATTTTGCAAATCACACCACGCCAGAAACTCCTCGCGATCCATTGGCGCGGCGGATGGATCAAACACCATGAGATCGTAACTCAATATCGCGGCCTCCCATCGATTCAGTCTCGAAAAAACAGCCACCCCCGGCCGCTTCCTGATTCTCTTCTTTCAGGAAACGCTGCCTAACCAAAATCCAGTGCATGGTGTAGTTATTCACCATAAAGGATTTCCCGATTTTCCTATGCCTCCCGGGGACTGATCCAGCCCCAGGGAATGCGTTTCCCTTCTGTGTTGAGTTTACGGCACAGCTCGCTCTGCGGGAATTCCCGATTCCAAATCTCCTGGAACTCAATCGGTCCGGTAATCCGGCCGAGTTCACGGTCTCTTTGGCTCAACCGGGCAATCAGAGATCTGCGAATCTGGCCTGCTTCACTGTCGTATTCGTCGAGCGTCTTCCTGCGAGACGTCCAATCGTCTCGATGCAGGCTGATTTCTCGGCAGACTTCCTCATTCCATGGCTTACACTCCACAGCACTGATGGCCGCTTCGCGCAACCATGCGGTAAAAGAAGGTGCCCATTCCTTTGGTTCAGGTTCTGTCTCAACGTAGAGCCAAACAGGGGGATCATCTCCTGCATGGGGATCAACAAAGAGGAATTCGTAACCCTGATGCTGGAGGTACGGAATCATGTTTTCCGGCAATCGCCAGGGAGAATCTTTTGCAGCGGTCAATTCAACGGCAACTTCGCGGGCCCCTTCAAAAGCGTCCGCTCCAAAGAGATCGCCATCCATCAGCCTCCCGCATGCGTGCCCGATCTGTCGCAGGCATTCGGCCATCGATATCGGAAGGGAAATCGACAGTTGTTGCTCGAGTTGCCTGAGTTCTGCATCCGTACATCCACGAATGGTCTCGTCCGTTGCAATCTCTGCATCGATCATGAAGCGGCAAAGTTCAGACATGAAAGCGGCGTACATTTTTGCGGCGGCTTCGTGAAACATAACGGCCATCCATCATCGCCCGCTGGCCGTCTGAATATTGTGTGTGGGCCGGACAAGTCTGGCAAAACGGAGTAAGTGGCAGGGTTGCCTTGTCGTCCCGGGAACGCAATTCCATTCCTTATTCGGCGAATGGGTAGACTGCGGTCCTGCCAGGTACAGATCCTGCCAGACTCCAGATCGCATTCGTCGATCAACGAAAACAGAATATGATTTCTGATTTCGGCCGCAAAGGTAAGCATTGCCGGATAAGCGGGCTGATAGGCTCGAATCGTCCACACACCGGAGACGAATTTCAGATTGCCCGGGCCGTCCGGGGCAAATGGAAATCAAGTTCAATTCCAGAACACGGTACCAGGTTCTTTGGTCCTTGCAGAAGTCGCTGCCGGGTTCGACTCGTCCTGCTGGCGTTGTGACGGCTGCCTCGTTACGCTTTCTGGCCTCACCTGAAACTGCTGGGGCAGACGATGCCTCCGTAATTTAAAATCTTAGACGTCGGCCGCCCGGCCCCGGATTGGGATGCGATCTATGACCTTTTCATCTTCAGATTCCAACTCATCTGCAGATACCACTCGCCGTCAGTTTGTTGGAAACGCTGTCGCTGGCATCGCAGCGACGTCGGCCCTGAATGCCGGGCTGTTCGCGGCAGAACCTGGTCAGGCAGAAAAGAAACAGGTGACCGTCGGCATCATGGGCGTGAGTCGCGGTTCGGCACTGGCGCGAGTGTTTGCGAAACTGGAGGGGGTGAAAGTTCGTTATCTTTGCGATACCGACAGCATCCGGTTGAAGTCGGCACACGAATCGTTTGCGAAAACTGTTGACTACGATGTCCGCACGACAGGAGATTTCCGCCACATTCTGGACGACAAGAACGTGGACGCTCTGATTGTTGCCGCGCCCAATCACTGGCATGCTCCGGCTGGCATCATGGCGTGTGCGGCCGGCAAGCATGCCTACGTGGAAAAGCCCTGCTGTCATAATCCGGCGGAGGGTGAGATGCTGATTGCGGCCGCTCGAAAACATAAACGCTGTGTGCAGATGGGAAATCAACGCCGAAGCGGAGCGAAAATTGTGGAAGCGATTTCTCTGCTGCACGAAGGGCGTATTGGTCGGGTTTATTACAGCCGTAGCTGGTATGCAAATCTTCGAGGGCCGATGGGGACTGGCATGCCTGAAGCCGTGCCGGACCACATTGACTATGAATTATGGCAGGGGCCGGCGCCGCGAACTCCTTATCAGTCCAACATTGTGCATTACAACTGGCACTGGCGCTGGCACTTTGGGAATGGCGAACTGGGAAACAACGGAATTCATTCGCTGGATCTGAGCCGCTGGGGGCTGGACGCGGATTACCCGGAACGAGTGACATCCTCGGGCGGACGCTACCGATTTGAGGACGATCAGCAGACTGCCGATACGCATCTGGTTTCTTTTGAGTTCCCAGGGAAAAAGCAGATTATCTGGGAAGGCCTGAGCTGTAACCGGGATGGTTTTTATGGAGACAGTTTCGGCGTGTCATTCCATGGAGAAAAAGGCAGCCTGCGAATGAACAGCTGGGGCTATACCCTGTACGACGAAAAGACGAAGGAGATTCAGAAGGTGGATGGTCAGGACGGCCTGGAAGCTCACGCCTCCAATTTTATCGAAGCGATCCGTGCTGATGATCCAACCATGCTGAATTCAGAAATCGAAGAGGGCTACAAATCGACATTGCTCTGCCATCTTGGAAACATCGCCCATCGCACGGGTGATACCATCAACGTCGATCCATCGAACGGACACGTGATTGCCAACCCGGAAGCAGACAAATTGTGGGCTCGAACCTATGAGCCCGGCTGGGAACCCAAGTTCTAGTGCCTCATTGATTCCCGGACGTCGCATTCAGCCACGGCGCTGCAGATTCGCAGTGGCATGGCGTTCCATTCAACTGGGCACAACAGGTAAGCACTGGAGGTTTGCGCCCCGTGAAACGCTGTTTGATGCTTCAAGGCACACAAATCAGAGAAATTCAACTTCAGGAGAAACTGGCAAATGGCACTAGTGGAAGTCGTTCCCGGCAAGACTCGAATTGGCTGGATTGGCACGGGGGTGATGGGAGCCAGCATGTGCGGCCACCTGATGAAGGCCGGATTTCAGGCGACCGTCTATTCACGTACAAAATCGAAGGCCGATTCTCTGCTCAGCAATGGAGCAGAATGGGCTGACAGTCCCAAATCAGTCGCTGAGAATTCTGACATCGTGTTTGCGATCGTGGGTTTTCCGTCGGATGTTCGCGAGGTCTTTCTGGGTGAAAACGGAGCTCTGAACGGGGCGTCTGCCGGTAACGTCCTGGTCGATATGACGACAAGTCAGCCGTCTCTGGCGATGGAAATCAGCGAAGTCGCTTTGGCGAAGGGTGTCCACAGCATTGATGCACCCGTTTCCGGGGGTGATATCGGAGCAAGAAATGCCGCGTTGTCGATCATGATTGGCGGCGACGAAGGCGTTGTGAATTCGCTTCAGCCTCTTTGGCAGGCGATGGGCAAAACAATTGTCTATCAGGGGCCGGCGGGTGCCGGCCAGCATACAAAAATGGTGAATCAGATATTGATTGCCACGGGAATGATCGGTGTGTGCGAAGCCCTGTTGTACGGATATCGGGCCGGGCTTGATCTTCCGACAGTTTTGAAATCCGTTTCAAGCGGTGCTGCCGGAAGCTGGTCCCTTTCAAATCTGGGACCGCGAATCATCGATAACAATTTCGATCCGGGGTTCTTTGTTGAACATTTCATCAAAGATATGGGAATCGCACTCGAAGAATCAAAGCGAATGGGACTGTCGATGCCCGGCCTCGCGCTTGGGCAGCAGCTCTACCATGCCGTGATGGCTCAGGGTTTTGGCCGTAACGGGACGCATGCACTGCAACTGGCATTAGCCAGTCTGTCTGGTATCGACTGGAAGAATCGAGGCTGATTCGGTTTGCCGGATGTGGATTCGTGCGTAAGCTTCCCACTTCAGGGCATCGGGGCTTCAGGTCAACCGGCCTCACGACGTTTAAACTTCAGCAACTGAGAAGATGGAATCATGGCTCGTAAAGGGGAACAGTTTTCGGGACTAACGGTGGCACTTGTGACACCGATGAACAGCGATGGTACCGTCAACGAAAGCATGCTGCGGGATCTGGTTGACTTTCAGATCGAATCTGGCACAGATTGCGTCAGCCCTGTGGGTACAACCGGCGAGAGCCCCACGCTTTCGCACGAAGAACACGAGCGAGTGATCAGTATCGTATGTGAGCAGGCAGCGGGTCGCATCAAAGTGATGGCGGGTACAGGGTCGAACAGTACGGCGGAGGCTATCCGACTTACAAAGTTCGCGCGGTCTGCAGGAGCCACAGCCGCACTAATGGTTGCCCCTTACTACAACAAGCCAACGCAGGAAGGTTTTTTCCTGCACTACAAAGCGGTTGCCGATGCTGTTGATATCCCGATTGTGCTCTACAACATTCCGGGGCGAACGGCAAAGAACATGGAGCCTGAGACGATCTGCCGTATTTCCGAAGCATGCCCGAACGTCGTAGCGATCAAAGAATCGACGGGCATGATGGATCAGGCATCACAAATCCTGTCTGCCTCAGACTTGACGGTCCTTTCGGGGGACGACAGTCTCACACTTCCACTGATGTCTCTGGGAGGAAGTGGTGTTGTCTCCGTTGTCGGGAACATCGTTCCCAAAGACGTCAAGCAGCTGATCGCGGCCTTCATGTCCGGCGATATCGCGGGTGCTCAGACGATTCATCACAAATTGTTCCCGCTGTGTCGGGACATGCTGTCGCTGTCAACAAATCCAATTCCTGTGAAGGCGGCAATGGGAATTCTGGGCCGCGATTGTGGAAGTGTGCGATTGCCGATGACGCCACTCTCCGAAGATCAGATCACGACTCTGAAGGCGACGCTAACGAGATACGGTCTGCCTTGTTAATCGTCCCGCCCGCATTCACCGGGAGCGGTATCACCTGTCGATACCGCTCTTCCATTGCGTGAATCCGGGGTGGTGGATCGTTCCGTCAGCTCCCTTTTCCGCCCGGCAGAACAGGCTCAATCGCCCCGCGCCACGACTGCTGCATCCCGGGCGTCGTGCGCTTCGTCGCGGGCAGTGTGCGTGAAACGCCTTCTTCAGGGCTTGTTTTGCGAGGTTTTTGGCGAACATTCGGCCGGAAAGTGGCGTTGTACGTCATATCAGTCCCTGTTTTACTGCGAATTTCAGTTCGAACTGTTCGCCGGTGGCATCAGAATAGCGCAAGTATTTGCAGGGAAATGGCCTGCGAATTGCGTGTGCCGCCTTAATTCGTTGCCTTGATTGTGAGTGCGAGCTAAGATTTGATGCGGAACAGTGCACGATTTGACGATTTTTCCGCAGGAAGCATGCAGGACTCTTTGCGAGCGGAGCGAACCCTTGAGCGCAATTCACGCGAGCCGACACGATAGTGAGCCCACGCCGGAATTACTCGATGGTGATTCATCCGTCTGGTCCGTCTTTTACGACATGCCCGCCTGGGGAATCAGCCTGCTGGTGCACGTTGCCATATTTGTGGTGCTCGCCAGTCTGACATTTGTCACGGACTTTGTACCGGAGTTTGAGCTCACATCGGAAATTGCACCGGAAGAAATCCGTCCGGAAGAGTACGTCCTGAATCAGGAAGCGGACGTCATCGGCAGCGAGAGTGACATGAACATCGTCGGCCCGTCAATGGCCGCTGCCCAGCATGTGGGCATGGAAAGTCACCGGGAAGAAATCGAGCGGTTGGAAGAAGAGCTGATCAACCCAGCCATCGCTGAACCACCATCGCTGCCAACGCCCAATGAATCTGAAGCGGTCGAAATGATCGAATTGACCGGCACTACCGAATTTGCGGGAGGGACGGAGGGCGCCGTTGACCGCATCACTCAGGAAATCGCTGCCTCACTACGCCAGCGCAAGACTCTGGTGGTTTGGTTACTGGACGAGTCTGGCTCGCTGAATGATCGGCGAGAGCAAATTGCAAATCGATTCGAGAACATCTACAAGCAACTGGGGCTCATGGATGTTGATACGAAGGAAGCTCTGAAGACCGGCATCATTGGCTACGGTCAAAACGTTCATGTGCTTCAGAAAGAACCGTCGTCCGATCTGCCGACGCTGGTCTCCGCTGTTCGCGGAATTACCGAAGACAAGTCCGGTGAGGAGAAAGTTTTCACCGCGATCGCGGAAGCTTTGAAAGTCTATCTGCCTGAAAAACGCAGGATGCGAGCGAATATGATGCTGATCCTGGTCACGGACGAACGTGGCGACGATTACCATCTGCTTGAAGATGTCGTCAACAGGTGTGCCCGCGAAGATGTTAAGGCCTATTGCATCGGAAACACTTCACTGTTCGGTCGTGAAAAAGGATTTGTACACGCCAAATGGGAGGTCGACGGGCAGGCGTTTGAAGACGATATCGAAGTCGATCAGGGTCCGGAAACTGCCGCAGCGGAGGGGTTGCAGATTCCTTTCTGGACCGCCAGTGCTCGAGGTCTTGATCGCATGTCGTCTGGATACGGACCGTATACGCTGTCGCGGTTGTGTGCGGAAACCGGCGGAATCTTCTTTATTGCCGACCAGGCGAGGGGAATCACATTCGATCCGGGTGTGATGAGACAGTATTCGCCTGATTATCGCCCACTGAAAGACTACCAAAAACAACTGGCAGTCAATATGGCCAAGGCGGCGTTGGTGAATGCAGCGCAATTGGCCATCAATGAAAAAATTCCCGTGCCCCAGTTGCGATTTCAGGCCAACAACGACAATGTCCTTCGAGAACAAATCACGGAGGCCCAAAAACCACTGGCAGTACTGGATTACTTTCTTCAGCGGGTGCAGACCGCTTTGGAACAGGGTGAAAAGCATCGCGATAAACTGGATTCTGATCGATGGCGTGCCAGTTACGACCTTGCAATGGGACGCGCTCTTGCCATGCGAGTTCGGGCATATGGCTACAACGCAGTGCTCGCGGAAATGAAGGCCAGTCCACGGAAGTTTGAGAAGTCCGGCAGCAACCAATGGCGTTTGGAGCCAAGCAGTGAGATTACTGCCGGAGCGACAGTGAAACGTATGCATGACAAGGCTGTCGAATACCTCACACGGGTGATCAATGAGCACCCGGACACCCCCTGGGCCTATCTGGCGAAAGTCGAACTGGACGATCCGCTTGGGTGGGAATGGCATGAAGCTACAATGCAGATTGCTGGTGGCGGAATGCAGAATGGAAATCGCCCCGAGTTTGCCCCCGAGGAAGAGCGACGGCGACAGCAGGAACGGCAGCGGCAACAGTTGAAGGACAAGAGCCGCCCAAAGCTTTAGTCCGACAGAACTGAACACGTCGGCGAAGTTTGGTTGACGGCCATGTTGCTTCCCCAGCGTCTGAGTTGGCGACCCTCTTCAGATGCCTGTCACGGGACCTTGGCTGAAACAGACAAAGTCTCTGACTCCGTGATGTGAAATGACAGCACGTGCAGGAGGCAGATGTCCCCGGGATACATCGGGCGACTGACTCAATCTTTGCACACAGAATGCGACACAGGACCAGCCATGCCTCGACGGAGTTTGAATCCCGTTGCGGTCAAAACGCCATAGTCCGTTGCTGATTTGCAACGTCATTGGTGTCAAATGATGCCTGCTCGCCTCAACCCTCCTGTCGCCTCGCGGCAACACCAGAGAATTACATTTTTCCGCAAGCGGTTTCCCTGTAAAGACTTGCGGCAACGGTTTGGGATTCGGCGTCAAATCGTCTTAACAGTGGTTCAGGGTTTGCAAAGTCCTGGCATACCCCTCGTTTGCAACGATGCATCGAGAAAACCCTTTGCCTAGGATCAGGATTAGATGAGTTCCCGAAAGCGACAGTGTTTAAATGTTCGAGTTCAGGATGATGCAGCGATCGTTTCGCTCGAAGACATGGAAATTTGGGACGGGGCCGATCTGGCCTTGCTGCGTGAATCGCTCACAAACCTAATCGAAAAGGATGGCTTCAGATCAATTGGAGTTGATCTCACCTGCGTGAAATACATTCCCAGTGGATTCTTTGGGATGCTCTTTGAGTGGTATGACGCAGGTCTGCAGATTCGGTTGTTCTATCCTCAGGAGAACGTAGCCCAGATGCTCTGGTTCCGTATGTTCTTCGCCGCAGAGCAGGACGGTGTTTACAAGCTGTGCGACGACGCCGTTCGCAATAATTCACCCGGGCAACAGGTGGAATACCACAAGCGCGTTTTCATGACAGAAGACGACATTGAGACAGAAGACGAAGTTTCGGATCTGATCAAGTCAGTTCGATTTGGTGTACGAGCTCACGAACGGATTCGGTAGAAAACCGTCAGCCATACTTCGAAGCCGCCCCGGGATGCCAGCGAAACGTCTGAGTTTCGTTAACAATCCGGGGCCGTTTTCGTTTCGACTGTAATCCGGGAAGATGGCGGGCATCCTGCCAATCACAATGGCCGGCAGCACCGCATTACACAGTCGGAAGCAGCGTACCCGTGCCCTGTTCGCTGGCTTTCGCATCCGAGGTTGCTTCCAGTTGCTCGTTCTGAATGCGGGCCTTACGAGTCAGGCGGTAGAAGGAAATACCGAATCCAGCAAAAACGGTCGCAGGCATCGCCAGCATGAAAAGAATGCTGTACATGTAGGCCTGAGGCAACCGTGAGTCCGATTCGTTCGCAGCTTTGCACGATGGGCAGGCGTTTGCCGAGGAAGTTGCGAATGGCAAACCGCCCATCGCAACGAAAAATGCCATCGCCAGAACAGTCGTCTTAACAAAGCGAACCATCGCTCGAATTCCCGGTTCAATTCCAGCGGTAAAGCATCCAGTAGATGACAACGCCGGTGACAGAGACGAATAACCAAATTGGGAACGTGATTGTTGCAAGTTTACGATGTTTATCCCATCGTCCTGCGAACGCATGCTGAAAAACACGAATTGCAAGAATCGGCACGAAGACTGCGAGAATCACGTGCGGAATCAGAATCGAACGGTAGACCACGCGAGCCATCTCAGAGCCCACGAATTGACGACCGTAGGTTTCCGTATATTTGCCCAGAGCGTAGTGATATGTCAGGTAAAAACCCAGAAAAGCGACTGAAAGGACAAACGCGCTGATCATCAGATTGCGGTGCAAAGTCTGGTTTTTTCTCTTGATGCTCACGAAACCACTGAGCAAAAGTACCGTACTAGCGAGGTTCAGACCCGCGTTGATGTCGGGCAGAGCGGCTGCCCATGCCGGCATGAGACGAGTGATGCGGTCGTTATTGGATTCGACAGACTTTGTGGGAGGCCCCCCGTCGTCCGTCGGTTCAGGATCCGTTTGATTGAAACTGTGTTCATTGGTCGCGGACGTGTCAGGATTTGAATCTGATGACAGTACCGCATCCTGAGCAGGATCCTGAAGCCACACGGCAGTCAGGATAGCGTCCCGCGGAACGTCCCAATTCCCTCGGTAAGAGCGAAGCAGAGAGGTTTGCCCTTCCGGGGTCTCGTTGCTCTCTTTTTGCTCCGATGCCTCGACAGCGTTCGCGTCCTCTTCTGCTGGTGTTTCCGCACCCGAATCTGTTGCCGATTCCGGATTTGAGTCGGCCTTTCGAATTTCCAGATTGATGGGAGCCTGAGGGGAACCAATCGTGATACCAGAAATGGAAGAAGGTTCCGGAAATGGTTTCTTTCCTTCCAGAATGCGGCGCAGCTGAACCATGTCCTCTTCGCGAGTTGCCAGAAATGTGGCCACGGGAATGCAATCTTCGTTGACCAGAACAACACGATTACTGTGTGCCACTTCGAATCCGGGCTTCAGGTTTTCTCCGACACTGGGAATCACAACCTGTCCGAAGCCCCCAACAACGACGTCCATGATGGCTTCCTGCTCGCCCGTCACGAACTTCCATCGTTCGTGATCCGCCGAAAAGATCTCTGAGTATTTTTGCAGGACTTCGACAGTATCGAACTTAGGATCCACCGTGAAAGTCACGAAACGGACGTCTGTATTCACCTTCGAAACTTTTTTCTGCAGCTCCATGACGTGCCGGGAGATGACAGGGCAGGTTGTGATGCAGCGTGTGAAGACAAAGCTGGCGACCCAGGGCTTTCCCCGGAGATCATCACGACTGAGTTTCCCCCCCATACATTCATCGAAGCTGAAGTCTGGAAGCTCTCGCGTTGGAAATCCGATGCGAATGGAGTCTTCTGATGGAGACAAGACGACCGCAGCAGGTGAAAGGTCCTCTTCCGTCGGCATAACCGCGTCTGAATCAGATTTCTGGTCGTTCGCCGCTCCAACCGCCTTCTGTGGACCATCAGATGGAGGGGCATCGGACTGCGCAGTCGAACGATCAATAGGAGCGGGTTTCAACAGACTGTGAATACCGAATGCGACCACCACTGCCCAGAGGGCCAGCCCGACAATAAATGTTCCCCGCGACATTCCACGGCGACTGGATTGCTCGATATCTGTTTGCACCCGGACAACTCCATTGAATGACCTGCTGTATCCCACAGGCGAGGTTCGATGACCATGCAAGTTTCGCGACGAAGTATGATATCGCGTTGCGACACTCCTTGTTGCGGTTATCGTCGGGTTTCCTCGATCGCGAAACGTGCGTCTCGGCATCGAGAACACGTTTTCGGTCTGCCGTACGACGCTTCTGCGTGGTGAGAGAGGGGGCGAAGACGCCCCAAACCTCGTTCCACGCGAGTCGGGAATCCGCAGACGAAATTGGTGTGCTTACTAGTCAGGGACCTGGAGGAATCAACCGGACGCTTCGCAGATCGAGTAATGCGGAAATCGGTTTCTCGGGACAAGTCACGATGATCTGACGTCGACCACCATGAAGATCCAGTTCTCCCACGGTCCACGAGCGGTACTCATCCCACGTCCCTGTACCGGGGATACGTGCTGACAGAAGCCTGGTCCCGGTGGAAAACTTGATCACGCCACCTGCCGTACCGTTGTCACACGCATAATCGACTTCCACCGTCCACTGACCGGATTTCGGAACATCGATTGTCCACACGGCATAGTCGTCGGTCGATGACCACCAGCCCAGGTTGCCGTATTTCTGTTCGAACACAAGGTTCGGCCCATGGATCTCCGCAGCGCTGGCGGGCAGAGTGATGCTGCCGTCGGCGTTGGGCGAGACCAGACGGGGTTCGTTGCCATCGAAGCGTTTCAATGTGATACCGGAGGACTGCACGAATGCGATCACGTGTGCCAGGTCTTCGGCAGAGAGGTCCTTTTCGAGTCCTTCCGGCATCAGCGATCTGTTACTGCAGATGAGTTCTTCCAGATCCGTGCGAGCCACGATCTGCTCTTTCCCGTCTGTACCCAGCAGAGTCACGCTGTTACCGGTTTCGTTCAGGAGCATACCACTGAATGTGCGTCCGTCCTGTGTGACCGCGGTGTAGCTGAGAAATTTGGCTTCGACCGCCTTGTTGGGATCAAGGATGGCCGTCAGCAGGGCATCGGTAGAACGATCCTTCAACGCAGCCAAATCGGCTCCAATCTGCTTTCCGACATCGCCGATCCTGTGACACGCCGCACAACGCTTTTCAAAGACGGCCTGGCCTGCAGCCGCCTGAGATTTGAGATCTGAGATTCCCCACCTGAGATTTGAAATTTGTGATCGCAAGTCTTCGACCACTGAGCTGCGAGCCGTCGTCGAGGGCTGCCCCAGCGCATTCGCCGCCTTGACACGAATATGATTGTCACGATGCGTCAGCAGTCGCTCTCGCACGACGGCGTCCAGATCCGACGGCGTGATCTGTTGTTGTTCCACCGCGTCAAGCAGCTGAAGCGTTTGCTCTCCATTCTCCAGCATAGCACTCACGACTCGGTTGCGAATCACAGGAGTCAGTTGTTTCCAGATCCTCAGCAGATGCTGTCGTCCAGTCGTCGATCCGGCGATTACGGACACGGCTGCCGCCTGAACCATGTTTGGCATGGTGGGCCGCAGCAGTTCCATCAGTTTCTCCAGCAACTCGTCCTCCGCGCCGCCGGAAGAT
>JAGQQE010000123.1 GCA_020426345.1 Planctomycetaceae bacterium | reverse complement strand
AATTCGGAAGCTGGTGGTGGTCGAATCTGCAGATGGCCTCGGCCTTGAGCTACATGGGTTACGACACGCGATTCGATCAGGCGGAAGGGTACGCTCACAACGCCGACTTCGGTGGATCAAAATTTCCTGAAGCGATGAAGTGGTTGTGGCGAACTGAAAAGCACACGCCCATGATCGACACCAAAGGCGATCTCGGCGGCGACCTCACACTGCTGAACCTGCTGATCCCCGGCGAAAGCTGGACACTCGTTGCAGGTGATCTCGGCTTTGCAGATGCGCTGTGTGCCGACAAAGACGGCAACCTGTACTTCTGCGACATGAAAGCGCCCGCCGTCATTCGTATCAATGCCGCCGATGGATCTCGCACGGAGATCTGCAAAGAAAGCGTCAGTGGCCTGGAATTCAGCGCTGATGGTTCGTTGCTGTATGCCTGCCAGGGTTCGCAGTCCCGAGTCATCAGCATCAAACCGGCCAATGGCGAAGTCAAAGTCATTGCTGAAGGAGTCAAACCCAACGACCTGGCCGTCACCAAAGACGGATTCATCCTGTTTACCCAGACGGGCAAATCAGAAGTCGTGCGGATCAACCCAGCCAGCGGCGAAGTGACCGTGGTTGACACAGGCATCACCAAACCCAACGGCATCGCACTGTCCAACGACGGAGGAACGCTGGCGGTTTCCGATTACGGCGGCACCCACACATGGACTTTCCGAGTCAACGCCGACGGAATACTCGACGCCAAAATGCCGACGATGCCAATGCGTCTGCCGATCGATCAAAAAGGCGAATTCAAATTCGGCGAAGCTCCGCCGTATGTCCAGGTGGCCAAAGGAGACGGCATGGCCGTTGACAAAGTCGGCCGTTACTACGTCACGAGTGAACTCGGAGTCCAGATCTTCGACCCGACCGGCCGCCCGTGCGGAGTTCTCCCCAAAGTCGACAAAGACCAACCCCTCACCACCTGCATGCTCGCCGGCCCCGATCACAGCACGCTGTACATCGCGCATGGCACCAAGATTTATTGCAGGAAGCTGACGGTAGAGAAGCCAGGGAAGTAGATTTCAAAGCTCCGATTCCTGATTTCCTGTTCACCCAACGGAGAATCTCAGACAAATTGATCGTGCCAATGTCTTCGTCATGCGTTGGCAGGGTTCAGTTATCCACCAGGCGTTGCGTGAAAAGGGGCGGAAGATGTTGCGAGCATTGGTCGTGACGATCGCGTTGAGCAGTATCTGGTTTGGGGCAGGCTGTTCATCTGAGAGTGCGCCGAACGGCCAGAGCTTGACAAGTGGCACGAGTGTGTCGGATATTGAAAGTGATCTGCGACGTGTTAGCAATCCTGGGAAGTACCGCCTTCGTAATGCGAATAGCGGCAATCAATATGACATTGCTTTATTGGTCGCCGATCTAAATAGCGATGATGCAAGAATCCGAATTCCCGCCGCCATGGGAATTCCGTTCGATGCGCCGCCGGAATTTGAACCTGCCATCGAGCCACTCGTCTCAATGCTTGGCAAAAATAGTGACTTCGAAAAGCAGGCCGCAGCGGAGGGAATCGCTCATCTGACGTTCAAATCGCCCTTGCTGGCTGAAGCATTTCAGCCATTGAAGCAAATCATTCAGGGAAATGGTCCTGACGAAACGAGACGCTGGGCAACAATCGCGATTGCAGACATCGGTCCATTTCTACCTGACGAACAACAGATAGAAGTCGTCGAACTGCTGAAAGCGACAATCAACGACCGTTCATATGACATTGCCAGATTTGCCATGGAGGGACTTGGAAATCTGGGCCCCCGCGCTGAATCGGCAATCCCCGCGATCCTTGTGCAACTGGATGCCGGTAAACATCGAACTCTCATCGCTTCGCACGCTCTGGAGAAGATTCATCACCGCCCGGATCTGTGTGTCCCAAAACTCATAGGTGCTCTGTCAAAATCTCCGGAATGGACCGAGTACATTCTGCGGGCTTTGGGTGCGTTTGGTGTCGATGCCGCACCGACGGTGCCGACGATCCGGAGGTCCCTCGACAGTGGCGATGGAAATGTCTTGATCGCTGCTGCAATTGCTCTGGCGGCAATCGGACCGGCTGCGGATTCGGCAACGGGCGATCTTTATCGAGCATTTGAAGCGAGAAAAGACTCCCCCGGCGTCATCCAGGATGAAGCACGTATCGCCCTTCTTTACGCAATGGATTCTGTTGGTTCAAAAGGCAAAGCGAGAGCTTCCGAAATTCTTGGACAAATCCATAGCCTGCGTCTGTTCAAAAATACGCTATTGCCGATTCAACCCGACGTGGTGCTGAGAATCACAGAAAACTCATCAGGCATAAAAACGCTGCTGCTTTCTGGGGCAGGACTCACCGATGAACAACTTGCGCCCGTTGCATCGCTCGCCAACCTTGAAGAGTTGGCGATGCCGCACTTAGCAACGAACGACAGCTTCCGTCACATTGCGGGATTATCGAAACTTCGAATCCTGAAACAGGATTTGTGGAATTCCGGGGACTCGGGAGAGAACGTCCTTGATGACCGCGTGCTGGTCCATTTGCAGAACTGTTCGCAACTGCAAACCCTGGCACTTCGGATTCGCCTTTCCGGCGATGGTGCAAAACACTTAGCAGGATGCCCGGAGCTTCAATCGCTTACCGTGTTACAGATGAATGATGAAGCCCTTCGAAATCTGCCGGACCTCGCACATCTTGAGACACTGAACATCAACGACGGTGCGGTTTCTGATGCTGGAATCGAATCGTTGAAACGGTTCGCAACGCTGCGGCATCTCAGCCTTCGTTCAACGGATGTGACCGACACCGGGATTGAGCAGCTTGCCTTGAATCATCCAGGACTCGTTTCGTTGAACCTGGCACACGTCAATGTGACTGCGGCGTCCGTGAGCGCACTGTCACGACTGAAGAATCTCAAAGAGCTGATCGTCTATGCAACACCACTCGCTGGCAGCCGCGATGTCTTCGACATGCGAATGACACCCGCAGTTGTTCAACTGATAAAGGCACTGCCGAATTGCAATGTGATATACGCAGATTAAATATTCGAAAGAGAAGCCGTACTGAAAGTACGAGACGGTGGTGCGATTCACGAACGTCGGCATGCATTGACGTGGGCGATCTCCGATGGCGTCAGCTGGGACGACACGGACCTCAGCACGTAACCAAAGACGCGAGAATTCTGGCTGAACCAAGGATTCCCGATTTCTGACGAATCCTGCTCCAGAATTTGACCTTCGAGCGTCTGCCGCCCACCGTCAATACTTGTCTGATGGCGAAACAGACTTCTGAAATCGCTGCGCCCATTCAGGCATCTCGATCCAGTCGGCAGGCTCTGGCAGCTGTGCTCACTCGGACCAGCAGAATGCCAGCTCGCATCACGGACGTTCCGACAAACATCACAACGGCTGCTTCAACAACCCGGGGTTCCTGCATGTCTGTGACGTAGCTCAGACCAATGTTGATCAGAAACAGGGCGATGGCCACCAATGCCCAGCCAGCAATCTCGCGCAGCCAAAAAAACATTGCACACCTGATTTCAGAGGTAACCTTGTTATGCAGTCCAGGGACGCTCCACGCTGCTGCGATCTTGTTTCTGAGGGCCTGAATCAGCGAACAGGAGCCGGAAAATTGTAGTCGAATCTGCAATCCTGAAGGTAACAGCGAAACGAAGCAAACACGGAATTCGGTCAGATCCATTATCCGGGGATGACGGGGTTGTCGTGCGGAATACGATTCCATTGAACTCAGTCAGACCGGTTGCGTGTCGATGTGATCTTCGAATCGTGAGATTCTGATGGAATTGCATATCCAGGCTACCCTGAATTCACTCAGCCAACTAGAACTGCCGGTTGAAGAAACGAACTTTGAAGCCGCGAATGCATCGCCAAACTAAGGGCAGTGCAAACATTTTGTTTGATGAAAGCGTGGCCGTCGGCCGCACGTTCAGCAAGATAACCACCGGAGGCTGCACGAATCACAAATGGATTCCATCGTACTTGCCACCATGAATGCCCGCTACAGCCACACGTCGTTTGGTTTGCGTTACCTGCTGGCGAATATGGGGGAGCTGACTGAGCAAACCCGGTTGATGGAATTTGTGATTCAGGACAGCATTGTTGATGTTCTTGCCTGCATCCTGGAGCAGAATCCGGTGATTGTCGGGCTGGGGGTATACATCTGGAATGTTCAGCCTCTGACGCAGCTTGTGGCCGATCTCAAACGATTGAGGCCTGAGGTGATTATTGTGCTGGGTGGACCCGAAGTCAGCTATGAAACCGCTGACCAGACCATCATCCACTACGCAGATTATGTGATCTGTGGAGAAGCTGATCTGGCCTTCTCCTCGTTATGCCGCCGCATACTTTCGGGGAACCCGCCGGTCGAAAAGATTCAGCAGGCCGTCCTGCCGCAGATGACCGAACTTCAATTGCCCTACGGTCTTTATTCTGCAGACGACATTGCCCACCGCGTCATCTATGTGGAAGTATCTCGCGGCTGTCCTTTCACCTGCGAATTTTGTCTGTCGGCTCTGGAGATCCCGGTTCGGATGGTGGAACTGGATCTGTTTCTTACTGCCATGCAGTCACTGCTGGACCGCGGGGCTCGGCAGTTCAAATTTGTTGATCGCACCTTTAATCTGAATCTGCGAATCAGTCGCGAGATTCTGCGATTCTTTCTGGAACGATATCAGCCGGGAATGTTTCTGCATTTTGAAATGATCCCGGATCGACTTCCGGAATCTTTGCGCGACCTGATTCAGCAGTTTCCTGCAGGATCTCTCCAGTTTGAAATTGGCGTTCAGACTTTCAATGAAGAGGCCGGTCGCCTGATCAGTCGTCAGCAGGACAACCTGAAACTGGCAGACAATTTTCGATGGCTGCGTGGGCAAACCGGGGTTCATATTCATGCCGACCTGATCATCGGGCTTCCGGGAGAAGACTGGCAAAGTTTTGCGAGCGGCTTCGATCACCTCTTCGAGCTGCGTCCTCAGGAAATTCAGGTTGGTATTCTGAAACGACTTCGGGGCACGCCGATCGTACGTCATGACAACGACTGGCAGATGGTCTACAGCATGCATCCGCCCTACGAGATCCTGAATAATCGGCTTCTGACTTTCGAACAGATTCACCAGCTTCGAAGGTTCGCTCGATTCTGGGATCTGATCGGGAACAGCGGCAATTTTGGTCAGACTCTGAGGCTCCTGATTCCCGATGGCACATCCGCTTTCGAGCGAATGGTTCAGTTGTCGGAATGGATCTACGAACGCGAACAACGACGGCACGGTATCGCACTCATTCGTTTGTTTGAGCGAGTTTTTGAATTCCTGACTACGGAGCTGAATATTCCGGAACAGCAGGTTGCCGAAACTCTCTGGGCCGACTATTCACGCCACCGACGCGATACACCGGCCTTTCTGCGTCGCTTTGATCTGAAGAAACAGGACGTCAGCAAAGCCGTTCCGGACGAACCATCCGGCTCCCGATTGCCCTCACGGCAGGCAAGACACAACGAGCTCAATCATTGACATTCCCGCAGGTCGGCATTCTCAATGCGGCTGATTTCGACGGGGTAGTTTTCGAACGACATCGTGTAGCATTCTTCGAACAGCGGCCGCATAAAGTCATCGATCTTCGGGTCCATCGGTGGCTTCACCAGAAATTCGCGGCCATGCGGCGTTTCGCGAATGTCGCCTTCTTCGATCACGATTTCTCCCGCTTTGATCACGTAGCGGGGATGGCTGAACATGCGAGCTACATCGGTGGTGTCCTCGTCGTAAATGACGATATCCGCGTCACATCCAACACCCAGGTTGCCTTTCGAATGCAGCCCCAGTGCTCGTGCGGGACCTGCAGACATAGCGGTTGCAACTTCGTACAGCGTGTATTCACGAGTCACTTCCGGAAGGGTAATCTTCCCCTTGATCTTGTCGGGCAGCTGTTTGATACATTCATTTCGAAAATCTGCGCACATCAGCAGCTTGATGATTTCCGGATACCGCCAGAAACAACCACCATTTGGATGGTCTGTTGACAGGAAGACCTGCCACGGATCTTTGATCAGAAGCATCAATTCCAGCCCACTGGCCCACTGGACCGCATTCACAAGATTGCTGGGACGATACGTATAGGGCACGATGCCGCAGCCGGTTTCATTTTCGACGTCGAGGTTGCCCCACTTGCGACCGGTTAATTTGTAGAGCAGATGCTGCCACGGGCCATCAGCTGTGATAGTCACGGTATCGCCAAACAGGACGGCCCCGGCATCGGTGGTGACGTTCCTGTGCGTGTTAAAGTATTCGGCCAGCTCGGCAGTTGCAGAACACATCGTGTCCCAGTCGTCACCTCCATAAGCATGGTACTGCGAATGAGCGATGTGGGCTCGGCGGCCTTCCAGATTCTTCAGCGTATCAATGGTCGTGGAGATATTGCCGGGAGCCCCCAGATTGTTGCAGTGAAGGTGCATCGGATGTGGCAAACCCAGTTCTTCGCAAATCTGAGCGAGCTGGCTGACGATCTTTCCCGGCGTCAGGCTGCTGTAACCTTCGATGGGATCGTTGAGTTGTTTGGCATCCTTCCCCCACTTCCAGGCCGTGACACCGCCGGGGTTGACGGCTTTGACACCATACGACTTGGCCGCCCAGATGTACCAGGCAACAACACTTTTCGCACGTTCGTATTCGCCCGCCTGAAGCTGGTCCAGCATGATTTCGTTGTTGGCCATCAGAGTCAGCGTCGATTTGTCGACGATAGGGATATCCGCGAGTTCTTCGTGGGTGTGGCGAGCTGAAAGTACAGGCACGGCTGCTTCGTTTACCGTTGTGAAGCCCATCCCGGCATAAAGATAACCGGTGGCAAACGTTGTCGGCGCCATCCCGCCAAGGCCACTGCGACGAGACTTTGTGCGAATAAATGCCTGAACTCGTCGATGATCTTCAGGAGTCATTGCTCGGGCAAAATTGATCGCTCCGCCAGCGACATGCGTGTGGACGTCAACGCCTCCCGGAAAAATGATCATACCTGTAGCGTCGATTGTGCGCCCGCCGTCGACAGATTCCACAATGCGACCATGGTCGTCGATGCAGATATCCCTGACGATTCCGTCAATACCATTCGCAGGGTCGTAAACTTTTCCGCCAGTAATTCTTAACATGAAATCTCTTACCTTCAGCAGGGGCGATCTCGCAACAAACGATCGCATGAGGCCAAATGGTAGACGGACGGAGCAAAAGACGCGACACAGATTCGTATTCACACGGAGATGGCGAGAAAAGCAGGATGAATCCACCGAATCTGTTCGCCGGACGGATTTGCTGGATGGATTCACACTGACATTTTTCTGACAAACTTCTTACAGGTCGCTGACCACGACTTTGGACATTCGGCATCTAATAACGTTGACGTCCGCGAGAAACGCGGAATGCCAGAAATGACCTACATCAAAGGAGTTGCCAGATGATTTCTCTTCGCGTCTCAAATTCGCCAAAACACTGCTTCCGTTGCTGGTCGTTCTTACTCCTGCTGCTGGGTGCGCCTGTCGCGGCGACCGCTTCGGATCAGTTGACGCTGTCTGTATCGCCGGCCCGCAACGTGTTGAAGGCCGGGGAAAAACATAACGAATGGATTCGCGTAGGACTGAAGGGGTTCACTCTGGATTCCGATAAGAAGCGACCGGGGGTCAACCTGGCGATCGTTCTGGACAAGTCGGGATCGATGCGCGGAGAGAAAATACGTCGTGCGCAGGAAGCGGCAATTGATGCCATTGGACTACTGCAGCCAACGGATATTGTGTCAATTCTTACCTACGATTCGACCGTCCACGTTCTGGTACCCGCCACGAAACTCACCGACAAGTTGGAAATCATTGACCGCATCAGAAGCATCGGGGCCGATGGCAATACCGCACTCTTTGCCGGTGTCAGCAAAGGCGCGGCAGAGGTTCGAAAGTTTCTGGACAAGGAGCGAGTCAACCGTGTGATCCTGTTGTCCGATGGTATGGCCAACGTCGGGCCATCTTCGCCCGGAGAACTTGGCAATCTGGGAAAGTCCCTGATCAAAGAGAACATCACTGTATCGACGCTGGGACTGGGGCTTGGGTACAACGAAGATCTCATGGTGCAACTGGCTGGCAGCAGTGGCGGGAATCATTTGTTTATTGAAGATGCCGCTGAACTGGCAGATGTTTTCCGAAACGAATTCAACGACGCTTTGTCGGTTGTCGCTCAGGAAATTGAGATTCGCGTAAACCTGCCCGAAGGCATCCGCCCCATACGCGTCCTGGGCAGTGATGCCGACATCACAGGACAAAAGATTGTTACTCAGCTTGCTCAGGTCTACAGCGACCAGGATCGCTACCTGGCTGTTGAAATAGAAGTTCCAGCGTCTGAAGAAGCGACCCGGCTGGACCTGGCAACCGTCTCTGTGACCTACGCAAATATGAAGACACACGAACAGGATAAGTTATCCGCCACAGCAAAATGCGAATTCAGCACCGATGAAAAGCAGGTTTCTGAAAGCGTCAATTCTGCAGTGATGGCCGACGTTGTTCTGCTCGTTTCCAGCGAACAAAGCAAGCTGGCCACCATGTACCTTGATCAGGGTAACCTGGAAATGTGTCGGCAGTGCCTGGAAGGAAACGTAAAATATCTCCGTCTTGAAGCCATGAAGTGTCCGGAAAACAGTGACAAGCTGATGTACTTCGCCACTCAGAATGCCACACAGTTGTTCGATCTGAAATGTGCAGAAACGACAGGTGACAAGGATGCCACCTCCCGATTCCGCAAAAGCCTTCGTGGTTACCAGATCGGAGCCGACACTCAGCAGCGACTGGAAGTCAGTCTTCCGGAGCCAGGCCAGCAATCACAACGGCCCAGCGATCCGTCTCAGGTCAACAATCCGTGACAGACTGACACCTGGTGACAGGTCAACACTCAGTGATGAGCATCCTGCCTGCCTACCCATGACCGTTCTGCCAGATGCTCGGCCCGCAATCCAGGGGCCGAGCTTCTTTCATGAACCACCAGTGGCTCGCTAACATCCATCAACATGAAGCGAAATTCCATCATCCTGATCGTGCTGATTCTTGTGGTGCCCCTTGCAGCGCTTGGATGGGCGATGGTGCGCATCGCGGAAAATGAGCACGTTGTTGTCCGGCAACGATTCCGCCAGCTTCTTGAGGATCGCCTTCAGGATGTCAACGGCAGCATTGCCGTCTACTTCGAAAGTGTCGAACGCGACCTGGCCACGACAACAAACATCGATCGCTACGCTGTGGACGAACTGCGGCAAATCCATCGGAAACAGCCTCGCCTCCTGCAACTGTTTATCCTCAGCCCCAGGGGGCAGTTGATTTACCCCGATCCAATGGAATCCAGTGGGCCGCTCAATGGCAATGAACGAATGTTTCTCATCGAAGCAGCCAAGATGTTTACGGGACAGGACCTGAAAGAAGCCGTCATTCGAACAGAACAAACAAGTGCTGACGCTCCGCTGGGCAAGACCCGATCGAATTCACGAAACCAGGGAACCATTAGCCCTGGCCAGAATACGTCTCGAACGTTGCCTCAGGAGGCAGTGGCTGATCAGTGGGCGGTCAGCGCGAAGGACATCATGAATTCGGCCTATCAGCAAATGCCGGTCCAGACCCTGGAACAGTTTAAAGAATCGAAGGGATGGTTTGTCTGGTACTGGGATCGCGGTGTGAATCTGATTTACTGGCAACGTCGACCGTCCGGCGACATCGTTGGGGGAGCTCTGGAAAGAGCACGATGGATGGCCGATCTGATTGCTCAGCTGCCTGACACGATGCCGGATCGGGGCGCCGAAGATCGAACGCTGGAAACAAGAATCCGACTGGTCAGCGAATCCGGCGAAACCGTTTACCAATGGGGTTCCTATGAACCCCAAACCGGCGAAACGGCATTCTGCGAAATTCCGGTTGCAGCGCCCCTGTCGCCGTGGCGACTGCAGTGTTTTGTGGCTCAGCAACAACTAACGTTGGGTACGGGTGGCAGCACGTTTTTGAGCCTGTGGGCCGTATTGATTGCCGTCGCGCTGACACTGTTCGTCTGCGGCTTTCTGTTCGTCCGTGAATACAAACGCGACATGCGATTGGCAGCTCAGCAGGTGAGCTTTGTTAATCAGGTCTCCCACGAACTGAAGACACCTCTGACAAATATTCGCCTGTACGCCGAACTGCTGGATCAGGATCTTGACCACCTGGAATCGGCGGAAACGGAGAAACCACGACGGCGCCTGAGTGTAATTTTGTCTGAAGGACAGCGGTTAAGCCGTCTGATCGGGAACGTTCTGACATTTGCCCAGCAGCAACGCAGAACTCTTCAGGTTCAGCCGCAGCTTCAGTCTCCCGGTATTGTGGTCGAACAAATTGTGGATCGATTTCGGCCTGCAATGGCAGATCAGAATATCGATGTGCGCCTGCAGTGCAGCCAGAATGATCCCGTCTGGTTTGATGCCGATTGCCTGGAACAGATTCTGGGAAACCTGATCAGCAATGTTGAAAAATACGCAGCGGCCGGCGGGTTGCTGGATATCAGCACCAGTGTGGTGGGCGAATCTATCACGATTGATGTGAAAGATGCCGGTCCGGGAATTGATCCGTCCAGGCGAACGGCTGTCTTCGAACCATTTGCTCGCCTTTCCAACAGTGTCAGCTATGCAGCCGGAACCGGAATTGGACTCTCGATTGCCAGGGAGCTGGCTCAGCTGCACGGCGGAGATCTCAGGCTGATGAATCATGACGGTGGTTGCTGGTTTCAGGCGACGATCAAACAATTTGCGTCCGGCAGGCGTGCCAGCGATCCGTCATCAGACGAGAGACAGGAAGAAGTAGAATGAAAGTGCTGGTAGCAGATGACGATCGGTTTACGCGCGAAGGTTTGGTTGAGCTGCTGTCGACCGAAGGTTTCGATGTGATTTCGGCCTGCGATGGCGTTCAGGCGATTTCGGAATTCGAACGGCACAAGCCGCATTTTGTCTGTCTGGATGTGATGATGCCCAGTCAGAGCGGATATGAGGCCTGTCGGGCGATCCGAAGGCAGTCTCCGAACGTCCCCATCATCTTTATCAGCGCGAAGTCGGAAGAACTGGATCGTCTGACGGGCTTCGACATGGGCGCGGATGACTTTATCACAAAGCCGTTCAGCGTGCGCGAAGTCATTGCGCGTGTAAGAGCCGTCGCACGACGTTGTTATGCAAATCTGGAGTCCAGGCCCTCTCATTTTCAAATGGGTGACCTGGTGATTCTGCCCTCTGAACTGCGAGCGAAACGCGGTGATGAAGTCATCGATCTGAGTCCCCGGGATGTCTCCATCCTGCAGTTGCTTGCCAACAACCCCGGAAAAGCACTCGGCCGGAATGAGATCTTCAACTACGCGTGGGGAGAAGATCACTTTCCAAACAGTCGCACGCTGGACCAGCATGTCTCACAACTCCGTAAGAGAATCGAAATCGACCCTCGCAAACCGCTACTGATCCAAACAGTACACGGTGTTGGCTATCGATTCGATCCCTGATGAGTTCCGGTTCCAGCCGTGACCACAGCCAGCCGCGATTGCGTTCCCGGGCATTGGGACGCTACATGTCGACGAGCACACGGTAGCGTCTTCGGAAGCTATGAACGTGGGCGGGACATGTTGCCGAATACCGGGAACTCTGTTTGCCCTAATGCCTTTGTTCTTCCGACGAAAGGCATGAGATCCTCTTGCAAACGTGGTACCATGCTGCGATCGGCAGCCCGTTCAAAAAGATACGCAACGCCGCAGCGAGGGGGGCGTCTCGTGAAAGCCTGTGACAACGTCCCTCGCTATCACTTCGGGTTGCCTTTCGGATGATTTTTCAATGGACTGCCAACGGACAGCACTTTGGGTTCCCGGGCTTCATCGAACATGAATACCAAGCGAGCGATTGCTCAGATTCTGCGACACTTGTCGGCTCGAGGTGTGACACATCTTCCGCGTGTGATTCCGCAGGCTGTTCCGGCACGCCCCACTGCTGGTCGTCCGGGCCCCCCGAATCGTCCAGTTGGGGGAGCAAAGACCGGCCCGGCGGCAACACTTTCCTCAACCAGCCCGCCTGCTTCCGGAGCTCGTTCGCCAGGCGCTCTGTTTTCGAAAGCGGAGATCGATGGGCACGGTGTGGCGAGACCAGAAGCTCATCCCGAAACCATTACTATCACGAGTCAGTCATTCGAATCCGCGCAGGAGAAAACCGAGGCCCTTTGTGCGGTCGCGGGACTGGTCGCCCAGTGCAAAAGATGTGAACAGCTTGCCAGCACACGCAAGCAAACGGTGTTTGGTGTTGGTAACCCGGATGCGAGGATTATGTTTATCGGGGAGGCCCCCGGCGCGACAGAGGATAAGCAGGGAGAACCCTTTGTTGGTGAGGCGGGACAGTTGCTGAACAAGATCATCACGGCCTGCAAGCTCAAGCGCGAAGAGATCTACATCTGCAACGTGTTGCGATGTCGTCCTCCAGGAAACCGAACACCACTGCCTCAGGAAGCTGCCAACTGCCGCGAATATCTGGATGCTCAGATTCACATCGTGAAGCCAGAGTACATCGTTTGCTGGGGAAGCGTGGCGGCTCAGAATCTGTTAAACGAAAAACGGCCCATCGGAAAATTGCGGGGTCAGTTTCTGGAATACCGTCATCTCGACCAGGATGACATCAAAGTCCTTTGTACCTACCATCCGTCTTACCTGCTGCGAAATCCGAATGCAAAAACGCTGGTCTGGGAAGACATGAAGCTTCTGATGCGAGACATGGGTGTCGAACTTTAATTGAATTTCTCCTGCGATTGTTCCCGCCGTTTCAGGTCCGGCAATACAATACTCCGTTACCCCCTGCCGACCGTTTGCCTTCCTGCCAATTCCTTCCTGCATCCTGCCTGTGAGACTTCCGCGTGTCGTGGCTTGCCGAAATCTGCGTAAAGCGCCCGGTGTTTGCATTGATGATGATTGCCGCCCTGATTGTTGGTGGGGTGACTGCGTTTCCACAGCTGGGCGTGGATCGATTTCCGAACATGGATCTGCCCAACATTTACGTGCGGTCTGCCTATCCGGGCGCTGCCTCAGAAGAAGTCGAATCCGAAGTCACATCCCTTATCGAAGACGCGGTCGCTACGGTTGCAGGCATCGAAGAACTGCGTTCCATTTCTCGCGATGGTCAGTCATTTGTCATTGTGACTTTCGGCCTGGATCGCAATATCGATGCTGCAACACAGGACGTTCGGGACGCTGTGTCGAGCGTTATGAATCGGCTGCCCCCGGGGCTGGATCCACCCGTTGTACAGAAGCAGGATCTGGACGCTTCTCCTGTCATGTCACTGGCGGTGTCCGGGCCGCGTTCTGCGCGGGAACTCTTCGTCCTGGCGGACAACTACGTCAAGAACGTTATTGAATCGTCTCATGGCGTTGGCGAGGTTCAAATCGCCGGAGCAGCCGATCGCGCGGTCAAAGTGGATATTGATGCGCGCCGCCTGGCCGCACATCAGTTGTCTATTCTGGAAGTGCGTGACGCCATCACTCGCCAGAACACCGAAGTGCCTGGCGGTCGAATTGATGAAGGCCTGCGTGAGCGGTCACTGCGTACTATGGGGCGCCTCGCGCATTCTCGCGATTTTCCCGACATGGTGGTCACCACCGTCAATGGGACACCAATTCGGCTGAGCGATCTGGGTCAGGTTCACGACGCCACCAAGGATGTTCGAACCCTTGCCAGACTGAATGGACAACCGGCAGTGGTGCTGCAGGTTCAGCGACAGTCGGGTGAAAACACGGTCGCCGTCATTGAAGGCATCAGGAAGATGCTGCCCCGCTGTCGTGAACTACTGCCGGATGATGTTCAGGTGGAAATCATTCAGGATCAGTCTCGATACATTGTGGCGGCCCTTCATGAAATCGAACAGCACCTGATATCGGGCAGTATCCTCGCATGCATCACCGTCCTGATTTTCATGCGATCGTGGCGTTCTACGCTGATCGCATCGGTGGCTATTCCCGCATCCATTGTTGCCACCTTTGCCTTCATGCGCTGGTTTGGGTTTACGCTGAACAATGTGACGATGCTGGCACTGGTTCTGATGGTCGGTGTTGTGATCGACGATGCCATTGTGGTGCTGGAAAACATCTTTCACTGCATCGAAGAAAAAGGCATGGCACCAGGCGATGCTGCCATTTACGGCACCAGAGAAATCGGCCTGGCTGTACTGGCGACGACACTGTCACTGGTGATTGTCTTCCTGCCCGTTTCGTTTCTGGGTAGTGTTACGGGACGCATGTTGTTTCAGTTTGGCGTGACGGCAACAGTCGCTATCCTTGTTTCGATGTTTGTCAGCTTCACGCTGACCCCCATGATGTGCAGTCGCCTGCTGCGACGCGGTGACAGCCTGGATGGCGATTCCAGCGCTTCCTCCAGACGAGGATTCTATCGGTGGATCGAATCGTCTTATCTCTGGATGCTTCGATGGGCCATGAAACTTCGATGGCTGGTTCTGGCCGTTTCGATTGCTGTCATGGCTTCCAACTTCTGGCTGTATAAACTGGTTCGTCAGGACTATATCCCCCTGAATGTGGATGAATCGGAATTCGAAGTCCGCATCGAAGCACGTCAGGGCGCAAGCATGGCCTCCATGCGCGAAGCTGTCGATGTGATTGAAGACCGGCTGATGAAGATTGATGGCATCACAACCATCCTGACCTCGCTGGGAACGCGAAGCTTTGGCGATGTGAACCGGGCGGAATTCTTCATTCGGCTTCAGGAAAGCAGTACACGATCCTTTTCTCTCAGCCGACTCTGGAAAGGTCTGCTGAAGGGGGATCCGCAGGCGGCCTTCCGCGGCAATTTTTCTCAGCGCGAGAAGATGGCTGAAGTGCGTGCCAGACTGAATGGCATCCCGGGGCTGAGAGCCTCTGTTCGAAATCTGACTTCGCTGCGACAAGGTGCGCCGGTTGATATCGATTTTTCCATCACTGGTCCGGACATCGACCAGCTCCTGAAGTTCAGTGACAAGTTAGCTGGCAAAGCCAGAACGATTCCCGGAATCGTCGATGTTCAGACAACGCTGAGGATCGACAATCCCGAATTGCTGGCACGAATTGACCGCGAGCGAGCGGCTTCGATGGGTATCGACGTGAGAGAAGTGGCAGATACGCTCCGGATTGCTGTCGGAGGTGATGATCGTGTTTCACGATATCGCGACCCGACCGTTGGAGATGCCTACGATGTGGAGATTCGCCTGGTTGGGATTGACCGAGGCGACGCTGAATCGATTTCGCAGCTCTACGTGCGCGCCCCGGCATCGGCCGTTCTGAATGGCGCATCGGCACAGATCAGCTCGGGTGGTGCAGACCCATCCGTTCGAGACAACGGGGCAACCAGACCCCGAGGTACCGTTCCCGTTCGTCTGGATAACTTAGTTTCATTTCAGGCAAACGAAGCCGCCTCCCGAATAGACCGTCTCAATCGTCAGCGCATGGTTGCAGTGCGAGCAAACATCGACGGTGGTTACGCACTGGGCGATCGTATTCAGGCGATGCAGGACGCAGCCGAGGAAATCGGTATTCCCGATGGATTTGCAACTCAGGTGCTGGGAGGAGGACGTGAGCTGGAACGCACCCTGGCAGACTTTGGCTGGACTTTCGTCCTTTCATTTATCTTCATGTACATCGTCCTGGCAGCGCAGTACGAACATCTGGTACACCCTTTTGTGATCCTGCTTTCGCTTCCACTGGCTGTTCCGTTTGGATTGCTCAGCCTGCATTACGGTGGCGAGACGCTCAATCTGTATTCGGCGATGGGGATTCTGGTGTTGTTTGGTGTCGTCAAGAAGGCGGCGATTCTGCAGGTAGATCACACCAATGCTCTGCGAACGTCAGGGATGAATCGCCTTGATGCCATTATGCAGGCCAATCGTGACCGGCTGCGGCCCATTCTGATGACCACCGTTTCATTCGTCGCCGGGCTGCTTCCACTGTTAATCGCGACAGGTCCCGGAGCGGAAGAACGTCGTTCCATTGCTGTTCTTGCCGTTGGTGGTCAGACTTTTTCATTGCTGTTAACACTGCTTGCCATCCCTGTGCTGTATTCATTCTTTGATGACCTGGGAAACATTCTTCGAAAGTTGTTCCCTTCGCGAAAAGCGTCAGACCTGTTCGAAGATCCTTCGCACGTCGTCGCTCAACCCGCCCCGGAAACATGAATTGAACGTCGCATTGCGGGCTGGAGGAAAGGCCTCAC
>JAGQQE010000122.1 GCA_020426345.1 Planctomycetaceae bacterium | reverse complement strand
CACGATGGGGCAGCCGGGTGTTTTTTCATTTTCATCTTGTAGCCAGACGGTGTGATGTAAACGTGGTCAGGTTTCAGCGGGATCTGATGGCGTTTTCCTGCCCTTTGCCAGGAAATCTTCTGTTCGCTGACACATGCCCGCGCGTCCTCGGGGATGTAAATCACCTGAGGGAAATTCTTGTCGATTCCAAAACCTTCGGGACGCACATCAATAAACGAAGCGTAGTCCCCTGCCACATCATCGAAACTGCGATTGTTGTAACGGCGGCTGTCAGCCAGGAATTCTTCCCCCAGGTTGAAACTTGCGAAGGCAACTGCACCTCCGGCATGTTCTTCTTCCACGTTACCGGCCAGGTTGGCAGCGTAGCTGAGCTGCGTCTTGACTTCCTTCTTGCAGTATCCGAAATAGTTGTCTGCGATGAGTGTTACGATGACTCCTTCTTCGTCGCGGCAGGTCAGTTTGAACGGGACCCCGTCATTGTATTTTTCGTCTTCTGCCTTCCAGCACATTCCGTCACGTTTTTGACGCTCGGTGGCTTCATCAAAGTGCGGCAGGCCAACTTCCTTCTTTGTCAGGTTCACCAGATGCGGGGCCAGGATGACACATCCGCTGTGTCCGCTCCAGTGGTCGACATCCAGCGCGGCGTCGTTTTGTGGCAGGAATGGATCGCCGGCGTTTCCAAAAATGGATTCAACAAAGTCCAGGTTGCTGACAAGCGATCCCGGGACAAAGAATCGAACTTCCATCGACTGTTCCTGACAAAAGCCGGGAACCTCCGGACACAGCAGCGGTCGAATCAGCAAAGACACAAAGACTCTGGCTTTCTCCGGTTCATTCTGCGTGAACGGCAGCTCCAGCAGATCTTCCGGTGGCGTCATTGCGTGTTTGAAGAGCGAGGCAAACGTCAGTCGTGGCACCGCTTTCTTGTCATTCGGGATTGGCAATCCACCTTCTGTGACATGGAACGTGCCTACGGTCGTCCGACGATCATTGGCCGGATTGTGAAGGACTCCGTTTCGTACGCGGTACGAAGATACGTACTGGTTTTCGTAGCTGTCGCCATCGTGAGGCAGCGAGAGCTCGCGTGCGATGCCATGCCTGTCCAGAATCAGTGCCAGATCGGGAAGCTTGAGTGAACTGCAGCCTTTGATCCGGTCGAAGTGCCTTTGAAGAAACTGTTCGATTCGCGTGTCTGCCGGGCAGTGGATCGAATCCAGGCGTTTCAGACGCTGATGAAATGTGTTCAGGAGACGAGGTGCGCCGAGACGGTCGTTGTCTTCGAAGCACTTTGGAATCGGGAGGCCATTCACCAGCAGTTTCAGATTGATGTAGTGGACAAGACTGTCGCGGCTCGCCAGCCTCTGATCTTTTGATTCTGAAGGAACAAAACCCAAAACTTCTTCGAAATCCCTGAACTGCATATGACCTGTCCACCGTATCCTGAAGCAAAAAAATCGTTACGGGATTGCAGCAGATCAGGCCGGGAATTGCGATGTTCTGGCCTGTATCCGCTGCGGGTTTCCTCGACTTGGGGACCTTCATTAAGACGTCAATCAGTGAAAACCGACGATTGACCGTATCCAGTGGACACAGAGGTCCTGTGGATAACGATGATGGTATACCGTTGAATCCGGAGTACACTTTGTAAGTTCATGAGCCACTGCTCTTGCGGGTTTTTCAATGTCTTCGACCGAGCATCTTTCTTATCGCGACGAATCAGGCAGCGATGTCGATGCCCAGTTTACAGACTCCGCTGCGCCTGCCGCCTCTCCAGCGCATGTCACACTGGGAGCCGGAAAACACTCAGCCCGGGGGAGAGCGAATTCTGTGCCGGGATCGATGTTCTCCAAAAGGGGCTCAATTCGTCGAGGGCGAAGACAACCTCCAAAGTGGATGCTTAAGTTTCAGGCAACCCTGCAATCCCTGACCCGGCGGATGAAGCAGCTTCCGGAATGGGCGAAGCAACATCGACGCCAGTGCGGCACATTTCTTGCCAGCCTGTTGATCCATTCACTGATTGCGCTTTTGTTATCTCTCTGGATGATCCAGCCCGAGTTCACGGAGCAAATCTTCACATTAATTGCCGGGGCTACGAAACCAGCCGAGGATATTGCTTTCGTCGAAGTGGCCGAAATTGTTCAACCCGAATCACTGGATCGCACGGATCTCGACAGCACCATGAAGCAGCTGCTGTCCGACGCGAACGATGGTTTAAATTCGCACGAAATGGACGATCCCCTGGATCGTAAGTTTCAGATCACTGCGGATCTGCTGAGTGCCGGGTTGGAAATCCCTGTCCACCTGGGAGAATTTGGTGGCCGATCGAAAGCGGGTCGGCAGGCGGCAGTCCACCGTTTCGGTGGCACAGCGAATAGCGAAAAAGCTGTGAATTCCGGTCTCAAATGGCTGGCGTCCATCCAAAGGGAAGACGGGTCCTGGAGCTTCTCTGAGGTTGGGCAGGCAGGGTCACCGGGAGCCATGGGCCAGACAGACATGGGAGCGACGGCTCTGGCACTATTGTGCTTTCTCGGCGGCGGACACACACACACGACAAACGGAGAGTACCGGGAACTGGTCACGAAGGGATTAGAGTATCTCACAAAGAACGCCGAATTGTTTTCTTATGGGGCGGACCTTCGCGGAACCTATCAGGGAAATTCGGGAATGTATGTTCAGGGCATCGCCAGCATCTGCATTTGTGAGGCGGCCGCGATGTCACCGGATGATCAGGAGCTTCGTAAGCTGGCCATCAATTCCATCGACTTCATCGAGCGAGCGCAGGATCGGGAATCAGGGGGCTGGAGATACTCGCCAAATACGGAGGGAGACACCTCCGTTGTCGGCTGGCAGGTGATGGCGCTGCAAAGTGCCAAGGCCAGTCAGATCCGAATCGACCGTGGTGTCACACGAAAGATTCGGCTCTTCCTGCGATCTGTCGAAGTGGACGACGGCGCGAGCTACAAATACATGGCCGATCGAGGAGGCCCGACGCCGTCGATGAGTGCTGTGGGTTTGTTGTGCCAGATGTATCTTGGCTGGAAGCGTGAGCACCCGGCTCTCGTTCGCGGCGTTGAGCGACTTTCTGCCATCGGACCAAGTCGACAGGATATTTATTACAACTATTATGCTTCCCAGGTGATGCATCATTTCGGCGGTGAGGCATGGGACAACTGGAATGGAAAGATGCGTCCGTGGCTGGTGGAGACTCAGGTCAGTGAGGGGCCCGGTGCAGGCAGCTGGGATGTGACCGATCCGCACGGAAGCTCCGGAGGCAGGATCTACCAGACGGCGCTGAGTATCCTGACCCTTGAGGTTTATTACCGACACCTGCCAATCTATCGCGAGCTCGATCATTCCGAGAATGAACCCTGAAAATGAATTCTGAACACGCTGCTGAGTCTGAATCCTGCCAATCCGCGAATTCACATCCTCGTGAATGCCATTTTGGTGTTCGCGTTATCAAGGACTCACTTGTCTTCAGTGCGGCCCATTTTATTACGTTCAACGGTAACGTTTGTGAACGGTTGCATGGGCACAACTGGCGCGTGGAGGCAGCAATTGAGGGCCCACTCGACGAGAATTCCTATGTGTTTGACTTCATCGCCCTGCGAGACAATTTGCAGGCCATCGTCCAGCAACTGGACCACAGTGTGATTCTGCCGGAGTACCATCCGGCGATCCGCGTGCAGGTTTCGGCGGACGGCCGCGAAGTTGAGACCACTTTTGAGGCCAGACGCTGGGTATTTCCAGTGGAAGACTGTCGGATTCTTCCCGTGGTGAACACCACAGCCGAACTGATCGGCCAGTGGATTGGTCGATGCCTGATCGACCGACTTTGTCTTCCCGGAAATAGTGGTCTGAAGGTGCTGAGAGTGAGTGTGGAAGAGAACTTCGGGCAGTGGGCTGATTGCAGGTTCGAGCTCTGAAACCGCATTTTTTGCCAATCCTGGGCTTTCCCGGCTTCCCGGGCGCGAGAAGTCTTCTTCGAACGTGAGACGTCCCCTGGGGAGCAGTTGACACAAACATGACAGATGTCGAACACTGTCAGCAGAGCGCTGTTGACGTGGCTCATCGAAGCGGGTCTGACAGCCGGTTGAAAAGGAACCCGACGCGTTAGCGAGGGATGAAGTTTCCGAGAAGTCGGCCCACCTCTCCCTCCCTGACGCATCGGGTTCCCTGCAAGCAGGATTTTCAACGGGCTGCTGTTGGGTTTTGGCTTTTGGCTTTCTGAAGTCCGAATTCAAATCCTTTTCTCTGCGGCCGTGATCAATTTCGCCCATGTTTCGCATTGCCAATCCCGGACGGCAGGCGAAAGGCTCGTCAACGGATTGGCAACTTGTTGATTCTGGTGTGAATCCGGATTCAAAGCACAGCGACACCATCACTCCGGACTGTGGAGCAAACCTGGATGGCTGAGTCGTCAAATATTCCACGATCGCACGATGTGTCGGATTTACAGCTGGAGGCTGACGATGCAAATGCCAGCCCACCGGGCCTGGAACGTGCTGTAAATAACAAGCCATTGCTCTGGTTGTTAGGCGGCATCGCTCTGCTTTACGCCGCCGTACTGATTTACCACGTAAGTGTTCCGCAGGGGTCGCCAACCAATCAGGCGTTTCTGGAACAATGTCGACAGATCTGTCTGAAGTACGGTTTAGTCTCGACCGGCAACGTCAAAGAAGACGCCCGGGCATTTCTGACCGCAGTCAATGCTCGTCCGATTTCTGTCGAATTGAAAACATTGCTTTCGGACAAAGACTTTCAACCGGCTGAATCGCAACCTCATGTCCTTCTCGGCCAACAGGCGCCTGATTTTGAGTTGATGGGATCTGATGGAAACACGTACCGTCTGGCGGATGTGTTGAAAGATGGTCCGGTCGTACTTGTTTTTTATTATGGTTACGCCTGCAGCCACTGTGTCGCCCAGCTGTATGCGCTCAACGATGATCTCGGCTACTTCCACGAACTCGGGGCAAAAATCGTTGCCGTCAGTCCCGATACGATTGAGCAAACAAATAAATCCTACGAAGAATACGGGAAGTTTGATTTTCTGGTGCTTTCTGACCCTGATGATCAGATTGCGTATCAATTCGGTTGTCACAAGCCTGCGGACGCTGCCAGTGATGAAGTTCGTCAGCATGGAACTTTTTTGATTCAGTCAGATGGCAGAATCACCTGGGCGTATCGCGGAGTGACACCGTTCACGGACAACAAATCATTGTTGTTCGAATTATCGACGCCAAAGAACTCGGCCGAATCGGACAGCACGGCGCAGGTTTCTCTTGCAGATTGAGACGAACTGCAGGATGCGGATCTGTATCAGTTCCGCAAAGAAAGCAACGCTTCGGTGTGGCAGAGTCTTGATGCTTGTGTGGGATGATCCCGCCTGAAAGCCGACTCTTTCTGACTCGATCCCGTCTGGCATCAAATTGAGACGCCCCGACGAATATCGAAACACCATCCTGTAACGTCACTGCGCTCGTTGCAAATCAGGCTGATGCAACTACGATTTGCCAGAACACGCCGTTGGGATGACCGACAGCGTTCGATTCTGCACGATCTCCAAGCAAAGTTGCGACCATGACCATCGACCATATTGACCATATTGAACGCGTGTCAAAGTTTCTGCCACCGGTAGTTGCCCCTGATCCCAGCAGCACGCATGCAGGAACAACTCCCGGAAGCTTTTCACAGGCAGCTCAGATTGCTCCCGGTCGAAATGGCGCAATGACATATTCGTCTCCCGATACTCCCGGGATGCCGGGCCCGTCCGAAAAAACGGCGTGGGACTTTATGCCGCAAGGCTGGGTTCTGAAGTCGGGTTACGAAACGAATTACGAAAAGGCCGAAGCATGGCAACCGCCAGCTGGCTTCACCCCGGTAACCCAACTGGAATCTGCACGCTGCGGGATTGTGACCCCTGAAATGCAACGCGTGGCAGAGTGTGAAACACACCTGACTGCGGAGCAGATTCGAGATGAGGTCGCAGCCGGCAGAATGGTGATCCCGGCAAACAGGAACCACCTGAAGTATCAATTGAAGCCCATGTGCATCGGTCGGGCGTCGAAGACGAAGATCAATGCCAACATGGGGGCGTCACCCGTTTCATCGGGCACGCTCGAGGAAGTGGAAAAACTCCAGTGGGCAGAACGCTGGGGAGCAGACACTGTCATGGATCTTTCGACAGGAGGAGACATCGATGCCTGCCGTGACGCAATCATTCAGAATAGCCGTGTTCCGATTGGTACCGTTCCCATTTACTCGATGATCATCGGACGACGCATTGAAGACCTGGACCGTGAAATCATCCTGAATTCACTGCGTCATCAGGCTGAACAGGGTGTGGATTACTTCACAATCCACGCAGGTGTTCTGCAGGAACATCTTCGCCTGGTCAAAGACCGCCTGATCGGTATTGTGAGTCGAGGTGGTTCGTTGCTGGCCAAATGGATGATCCATCACAGTCAGCAGAACCCCATGTACACGCTGTGGGAAGATATCTGCGACCTCATGCGCGAGTATGATGTGACGTTCAGCATCGGCGACGGGTTGCGACCAGGCGGACTGGCGGATGCGACCGACCTGGCACAGCTTGCCGAACTCTCAACACTCGGAGAATTAACAGAGCGGGCGTGGCGCAAGGGCGTGCAGGTCATGATCGAAGGGCCAGGCCATGTGCCCCTGGACCAGATCGAATTCAACATGAAGCTGCAGCGTCGCCTCTGCCACGGTGCTCCTTTCTATGTTCTTGGTCCGTTGGTGACGGATATGTTCCCAGGGTACGATCACATCACCAGTTGCATCGGGGCCACCAGTGCAGCGTGGCATGGTGCCAGTATGCTGTGCTACGTAACTCCCAAGGAGCATCTTGGATTGCCCAAGAAAGACGACGTCAAGCAGGGTTGTGTCGCCTACAAGATTGCGGCACATGCGGCTGATGTGGCGCTGGGGATTCCCGGGACCCGCGATCGCGATGACGAATTGACTCGGGCTCGTGCCGCGCTGAACTGGCAGAAGCATTTTGATTTGAGCTTCGATCCGGATATCGCCCGCGCGTACCATGACGAGGATCTGGATGTCGACACCGATTTCTGTGCAATGTGCGGCCACGACTGGTGCAGTGTCCGAATCAGCAAAGAGATTCAGCAGTTTGCCAGCGGGAAAGAGCAGGAATATCAGTGGGACAAAGCTCGTGTGACAGCGGCCCTAACGGACGAACAGCGTGAAATCCTGCAGAAGCGCGGAGTGCTTTCTGCAGAAGAGATTCATCGGCTTGCTTCGAAGACTCGCAAAACCATGGGAGCGGAGTCTGGTAAAGCGACCTGTCACAGCGATGTTGCCGAGCCGGAAAAAGCGCAGCTGCTGCAGATTGTTGAACTCGGTAACGGTTAGGTCACCAGAAGAATCTCTCAGCAACATCATTTGCCGCTCCAGTCAGCATACGGGGCGGTGTCGTTCTGCAGATTCCGAAAATCACTGCCCGACCGTTGGTGCCGTTCCATCCTCAATTCGTTCCATCGTGAAATCGAAACCAGGCCATGTTTGACCTCAATGCAATTCAATCGGCAATTCGCCAGTTCGGCTTCGATGGCTGGTTTCTTTACGATTTCCGCGGCAGCAACATACTCGCCCAACGAGTGCTGCAGATGCCGGAAGGCTTCAGCGGGTCTCGGCGGTACGCGTACTTTGTGCCTGCTGAGGGGCAGCCTGTCCGACTAGTGCACAGGATCGAATCGGACGTACTGGATCATCTCCCCGGTGAAAAAATCATTTACCTGAAGTGGCAGGATTTTGAAGCCGGGATTCAGCAAATGGTTGCTGGATCCGGAAGAGTTGCCATGGAGTACTCGCCGCGAAATGCAAATCCCTATGTGTCTCGTGTCGATGCCGGAACCGTGGAATTAGTGCGTTCGTTCGGCTGCGATGTCGCATCCTCCGGGGACATGATTTCACTTTTTGAATCGGCGCTTACAGATCAACAGTTGGAACTGCATTACGAGGCGACAAAACATACAACGGCTGCCTTTGATCTGGCATGGAAGTTCATCGCGGACAACGTTCGTGCCAGGGGAAGCGTGGAGGAACTGGAAGTGCGCGAAGCGATTATGCAGCACTTTCACGCGAACGGCCTGACGACATATCACGCTCCCATCGTCGGGGTTGGCCCGAATGGTGGCAATCCTCACTACGAAACCGGCACAGGAACGGACACAACCATCCGACAGGGTAGTTTTGTGCTGATTGATTTATGGGCGAAAATGGACAAGCCCGGCGGCATTTACAGTGACCTCACGCGAACCGGCTTCGTCGGAACAGAAGTTCCGGAGCAGTACACCAAAATCTTCAGGATCGTCGCGGCGGGGCGCGATGCGGGTATCGAATGTGTGAAGTCTGCGTTCGCTCAGGGACGTCCGTTACAGGGATGGGAAGTGGATGATGCTGTACGCGGAGTCATAGAAAAAGCTGGTTACGGCCCCCAATTCTGTCATCGGACCGGGCACAATATGGCCCAGGAGACCCACGGAAATGGCACGCACATCGACAATCTTGAGACTCACGAAACGCGACTGATCCTTCCGCGAACTCTGTTCACAATCGAACCCGGTATCTATCTGCCGGAGTTCGGGGTGCGAAGCGAAATTGACGTCTACGTTCATGCGAATGGAGAAGTCGAAGTAACCGGAGGGCCGATTCAAACCGAAGTCGTGCCCATCCTGCGTGACTTTTAAGTTCAGATCTCACCTTGTCCGCTGTATGTTGCCCGGCTGGCGCGCATGAGTCTGACGGAGACGCCACGGCACCTCCGGTGCCGAAGCGACTGAAGCAGCCGCACCCTGCTCTGGATGCGCCGGTCGATGTCTGATGTTTTCAAACGAACTCAGCTTGTCCAAGGATGCTTGTCGACTTTGTTCTTCTGTCCCTGCCGGAGCAGGAACAGGGTCGGACAGTGATGCCCGGATCACGCGTGGTTTCCCGCAATCCGTTGTTGCTGCGGTGCCAACTCGAAGGCCGACGCAAATGAAATTCAAGGCGAATTCGCATCATGCGAAGTCATTCGATATCCCCGGATGCCATACCTACGCGCCCCTTGCCGCGGACCTTTCTTCACGAATCGGTCAGTCCCCGGAATGACGTTTTCTCTGGCTGACCGAGCATGTCACGGATATCATTCCCGAGTTCGTCCTGAATGCTGTGGATTTTATCGCGGAGATGACTGCCGCGATTCTGGTGAAGCGTGGTGCAAAACCGAAAGAATCGATCGATTCGATGTGGGATCAACTGAGTTTTGTCATCAAGCGGCTCCATGAGCGTCTATGGATCAAACCGCTCGGCATCTGCGTGCTTTCGATCATCGCAGTCTACCTGGCGAGCCTTCTGGACATGACGGACCTCGGCCGTTTCCTGCCCGAGTTTTCGAAGGAGTCGACAGAGGCTCTTCTGAAGATCATGGCGTCCAGCATGCTGGTGATGGCCACGTTCTCTGTCGGTTCGATGGTCTCTGCCTACACGTCGGCCAGCAGTTCTGCCACGCCGCGGTCCTTTCCTCTGATTATCGCCGATGATGTTTCACAGAATGCGCTGTCCGTGTTTATCGGGGCGTTTATTTACAGCGTCGTCGCCATTGTTGCGTTAATGAACGGGCACTTCGAAGGAAAGGCCAGTCTGTTTGTCCTGTTCGTCCTGACCACAACCGTCTTTGCCATTGTGATCCTGTCATTCATCTGGTGGGTCGACAGCATCGCACGTCTCGGACGCCTGGGATACACCATCGACAAAGTCGAAGCTGCAGCGAAGGCCGCCATTCAGAAGCGAAAGTCGTCTCCTCGTCTCGGGGGGATTGCGGTCTTCGATCCACCGAAGGGCAGTCAGCCCGTTTATGGCGATTCGATTGGGTACGTACAGCGGATTAATACCGTCGCCCTTCAGGAGCAGGCGGATCAATCTCAGCTGAAAGTGCTGGTGACCGCGTTACCGGGGACTTTTTGTATGCCGGGCCGCCCGGTTGCCTGGATCGTTTCTGATACATCGGAGAGCGTTTCCAGTGAAGAACTCAACGCCGTTTCCGCTGCGTTTGTCATCGGTGACGCCCGTGTCTTCGACGAGGATCCGCGATTCGGGCTGATAGTGCTTTCTGAAATTGCCAGTCGCGCACTTTCTCCGGCGGTCAATGATCCCGGGACTGCGATCGACGTTACGCACACGCAGTTGCGTTTGTTTCTGGCCTGGCACGAATGTGGGGAGGAACAGCAAGACAAGGACCCGGAAGTTCAATTCGACCGTGTGGCCGTCCCCGAATTATCCATGGCCGACATGTTCGACGACGCCTTTGCAGCGATCGCCCGTGATGGAGCAGGCACAGTTGAAGTTATCGTGCGGTTGCTCAAGGTCCTTCAGTCACTCACCACGACCGGCAATCCATCGATTCGCGCAGCGGCGGTCGCCCAGGCTGAAATCGTGCTCGCTCGCGCTGAGAAGGCACTCACGCTGCCTCATGACCTGGCAACCGCTCAGAAGGCCGCGGCGTTCATTGCTGCGCCAGAATCAGCGCCTTCGGCCGTATTAGCATGACCAGAAACGGGCAATCACAGCCTTTCCGGATTGAGCGACCCATGAATTCATGGAAAAAGCCGGTTCCTCGCTTTTCCGAGGCTTGTGAAAGCATTCGAATCGCTCGGCAACGGTGATGTGGGCAGGGATGTTTTTGACCGTTCCAGTTTCGGAATGCAATTTTCTATTGCGCTGGATTCTGCTAAGCTTCGCCGGATCGTCCGCTGGGGAGTGGACGCGTTCTGATTCAAAGTCCATTGTTTCCCTGCACATTCAAAGTCCGACCGAATTACTTCAGGGACAGAAGTCGCTCGTTCGAACGAAGTTCAACACATTCAGGTCGATGACCTGCTCCGTCATGGAAGACGCGATGATGGCCGATTTTCAATCAATCCCACTACGTCCCGCCGCACCTGTTTCGCACGAATCGTTGTTGCAGTTCCCGGAAGACCCGGTTGAGTGCATGCGTCAGTTGCACCGCCGACACGGCGATATCGCTGTCATGGAACAGGAGTCACAGCGTCTGGCGTTCGTCTTTTCACCAGAGCTGAATCGCCAGGTTCTGACCGACAGCAACTCCTTTCATTCTCGCTTTTTTGCCGTTCGCGGCAGTCGCAAGTCTGCTCAGCGGCGAGTTACTTCAGGATTGCTCAGCCAGAACGGTGCCGAACATCGAGACACACGGAGAATTTTGAAAGATGTCTTCAGCAAGAAAGTGCTGCCGGGCTATCACCCGACAATCTGCCGCCTGACAGAGGACCTGCTGAAGGACTGGCATCCCGGAAGTGAGCGGGATTTGAACGTTGAGATGGTTCAGTTCATGCTCCGCATGACGAGCGCGTTACTGTTTGGGCTGGATGATGCCGGATTCGCACATGAGCTGGGGCACATGATTGATCGATGGGTGCACCAGAACCATGAAGTTGGCATGGGTGCGCTTGTTTCGGGCCCGCAGTTTAACAGCAAGTACGATGAACTTCTGGAGATGGCAGATGAACTGGAAAACTCCATTCAGACACTTTTCCACAAGCACCGAAACCAGCAGCACGAGATGCCGAATGTGCTGAGCCTTCTGTTTCATGCACAGGCTTCGAGCCAGCAGCTCAGTGATGAAAAACTGACGGGCCACGCCACTCTTCTTTTTGCGGCTGCGCATTTGACGACAGCTCATACGTTCAGCTGGACGTTATTTCTGCTGGCACAACATCCCGAAATCATGCAGCGTGTTTCAGGTGAAGTTGCTGAGCACGTACACGGCGAACGTCCGACAATCGAAGAGCTGGATCGTCTTGAATTTCTGGAGCACGTGATCAAAGAGAGCATGCGGGTGCTCCCAGCCTCGGCGTATTCACAGCGGATCGTTGCGGAACCAGTAACGCTGAATGGGATTCGCCTTTCGCCTGGTACGCCGGTGGTGTTTAGTCAATACATCACGCACCATCGCCCGGATCTGTTCGAATCTCCTGACGAGTTTCAACCGGATCGGTGGAAGACGATTTCACCGTCACCGTACGAATATCTGCCGTTCGGGGCGGGACCGAGAATGTGTATCGGGGCACCGCTGGCAATGGCTGAAATCAAAACAGCGCTGGCATTGATTCTCAAGCGGTGTCGTCTTCAGATGACAGCGAATGCCACCGTGAACGGGCAGGTCATTTCGACAATGCTGGGCCCAACCAGCCCCATCAGAGCGAAAGTGATTCCTGCGGGGGAAGAAACGCATACGGTGCCGGTCCATGGCAGCATTCACGACCTGGTTCGTTTGCCAATCGAGGCCATGCCACAACAGCAACGACGCGCTGCGTAAGCAATGTCATTGGTTCAGCGGATTTCGGCCGGCCCTTTCACCGCAGCGACGCGGTGTACGGGCCGGGCTTAGCTTAGTTGGCCGTTGAAAAACCGGGACAGGCACACAGGACGACTTTAAGCCGTCGTGTTTTGAGGTCTCCTGCTCTTGAGCCAGTCCCGTTTGTCAACATGCTGTTAGCTTAGAAGACATGACCTTCCTGTGGTCCGTGTTCAGTCAGCGTCAGGATTTCCGGCCCATCCTCAGTCATCAGGATGGTGTGTTCAAACTGAGCCGACAATGACCCGTCCACCGTTCTGACCGTCCAGCCGTCGCGTTTATCGAGTCGAGTTTTCCAATTGCCGATATTCAGCATTGGCTCAATTGTGAAGCATGTTCCCGGATGAAGGATATCTCGTCCGGATGTCAGTGAGGGGAAATGGGGGATACCGGGTTCCTGATGAAAGTCTCGACCAATGCCGTGCCCCTGATACTCCCGCACGACCGAATAGCCTGCCTTCTGGGCATACGCCTGGATGACTTTTCCAATCGTCAAAACGGAACAGCCGGGTGTGCAGGCCCGAATTCCGACGAAGAGTGAGTCGAAGGTTGTCTGCACGAGCCGTTTTGTTGCCGGACTGACAGTATCGATCAGGAACGTTTCGGACTGATCGCCGTACCATCCATCAACGATGGTGGTGGCATCCACATTGACGATATCGCCGCTGCGAAGTGGGCGTTCGTTTGGAATCCCGTGGCACACAACCTCATTGACACTCGTACAAATCGTCTTGGGGTAGCCATGGTAGCCGAGACAAGCCGGCGTATGACCATGGTCCAGGGTGTATTGGTTTGCCAGTCGATCGAGTTCATCCGTTGTCACGCCAACTTTGACATGGGGGCGAAGGAAATCCATCAACTGGGCGTTGAACTTCCCGGCTGCGCGCAACCCTTCTCTCTGTTCCTCTTCCAGGTAGAGGGGAATTGGCTTTCTTCGCGACAACACAACTTGGTTCCTTCAGATTCAGGGCGGATCCGATCGACCTGTTTCAGATCGTGAGTTTTCGATTACGACTTGTTACGGGCCAGTCGTCTACCAACTGACCATCTTCAATCACGACGACGTGATCATACAACGCGCTTGTCGGACAGATATGAACGGGAATGGCCCAGACGTGGTCTCCGGGCTGCATTGCACTGAGACTGTCCGATTGCAGAACCAGGTGTTCCTCGTTGTGTGCGCCTTGTTGGGCATCGGGAGCCGCTGGCAGATAGACACGCTGTCCACGCGGTGGGTCAGCGGCAATTGCCTTGTTGCCGACATCCAGCGTAGCGAGATCGGGAGCTGGACGACTCACGACACGCGATAGAACGGCTGCAGCGGGAGTGAACGGTAAATCGGGGAAGTGGCTGCCATATCCGGCATCGTGAAAGACGCATGTGCCGGGACTCAGCTCAATGCCGTCATCAGTCATCGAGGCATAAACGGGGAACGTTGGTGTTCCACCGCAGACCATCGCCGCGACCGGAAACCCAGCGGTCTCGCAGTGGGAGCGAAGTTCAAGGACTGGTCCCCAGACCTCCTGAACTGCAGCGCGACGCTGTTCAATATCGGCATCTCGCTGGTGCCCGTCGTAAACATGAAAGCCCCTCGGTTGAATGCCCGGCAAACCACGTATTAACGCATACAGGTCCTTCGCTTTCTGCGAAAGTGGCGATACACCCGTACGATTCTGACCGACGTTGAGGTCAAGAAAGACACCGATGGTTATGCCTGATTGGTCTGATGCCGCAGAGAGCGAACGTAAAGGTCCCTCATCATCACAATTGACAGAGAGAGTCCGGTCCCGAAACTTTTCTGCAAGCTTTACGATTCGGCCTATGTTCGGCCCCACCGGATTGTAAGCAAGCAACACATCCCGCGCTCCGGCGTCGAAAAGCATCTCGACTTCCGCAATTGTCGCGGCCTTATGCTTATGGACGCCACGATCAATCAGCATCCGAACCACGGCAGACATCTTATGAGTCTTGCAGTGTGGCCGAAGTCGGGCTGGGTCGCCCGCCACTCGAATCATACTTTCGATATTGGCGACAACGCGATCTCGAAAAACAACAAGAGCCGGGCTGGGGATCTGATCCAGGACAGCAAGAGGCACTTCGGGGATTTGAAACTGCATGATTGCCTCACAAAGAACGTTGCCTCACAAAGAAAAATGGCTGCGATCACCTGATATGATCGCAGCCACAAGTTTCAATCATCATCGAAACGGAGCATTTAGCCCACGAATGTCTTCTTCTTCAGGGCTGCCAGACGAGACTTGGTGCGTGAGGCTGTATTCTTGTGAATCAGATCCTTCGCAGCAGCCTGATCCAGAGCTTTCACAACCAGGCTAAACTGTTTGTCAGCGTCTTCCTGAGAAGGACTGCCAGCCAGGAACGAACGGAAGTTCTTCAAGCGGGTTCGCAGTGCTGAACGCTGCGTACGATTTCGATCTCGTCGAACGAGACTTTGGCGAAGAGATTTCTCTGCTGACTTGGAGTTTGGCATAGTCTAAGTACTGAACTCAAATGACGTTACGTCGCGACAAAAGGCCAACCGGGTCCATCCTCGGTCGAACAAGCCCGGCAGGTTAGCCAACCGACGATGCTTTTTCCAGCGTGATCGTCAAAATGGCGGCCGTTCTGCACATTTTTCACCCCTCGAGACTGACACAGTCTCAACAATCACAACAGAAACGCACTGAGGTGACCACAGAATTCTCCATTCCGAGGTCACCTCCGCCCCTGTTGCACCGCCATGATCTGGCTAATTCCCGGCAGCCGGTGCATCTGCGGCTGCAGGTCCCTTTGCGAAATCACCTGCGGAAACTGTGTACAATCGCTGTGGCTGAATATGCTTTCTCAGTGCACTGTTGACATCTTCAACCGTCAACGCTGCGACTTTTGATTCGAAATCTCCGACAAAGCTCAGGTCACGGTCGTAAAACGACAGCGATTCGAGCATCGAAGCCAGGCTTCGGTCACTGGTTCGACGCACCTCCTGCTGTTGCAGGTAACCTTTCCGGGCATCTTCAAGCTCCTCTGCGGTGATCCCATCTTTCAACAACCGATCCAGCTCCTCCTGCACAGCCAGGTGTACTTTCTGAGCATTGTCAGGGTTGGAGATTGCGAAGATGTAGAAGACTGCCCGAGGATCACCTGAAGCTGCCTGAAGGTTCGACTGCACGGTGTATGACAATCCATCCTTCTGCCGGATCCTGTTTCCTAATCTTGATGACAAACCGTTGGCACCCAGAATAAAGTTTCCGACGGCCAGCGCCGGGTAGTCCGGGTGGTCGTCGCTGATCGGAATCGTTAACGCGGCAAAGTACGCAGCATTCGCCTTGTCAGGCGTATTGATTTGTTCAAAGGTACCCGTTTCGTTACTGACGGCCTCTCGACTGAGACGTTCGAACGCAACGTTCGATTTCCATCCATTCGTGATCCGATCCACCACGGGCAGCACTTTGTCGGCGTCAAAATCACCAACAATGGTCAATTCTCCGACGCTGGCGCCGACCATTTGGTTGTAGACATCCCTGACCTGATCCACGGTCACTGCTTTGGCTCGCTCCAGCTCTTCCTGCATGGATGCGACAAAACGCGGGTCCTCTGCGGAATAGGGGCTGATCTTTTTCTGCACAGCATTTGAAGCAATCGCAGTGGGTTCGGTGAGCTGTTGTCCAATTCCGGAAATCTGCTCTTCACGAATCAGCTCCAGTTCTTCGGCGGGGAAAGTCGGCCGCCGCAAAACCTCTTCCATGATCCCCATGACACGTACGAGATTCTCTCGCGTGGTCTGAATGCTGATCGAAAGATTTCCGGGGGATCCGCTGGCGGACATTCGTGTTCGATAGTTATCCAGTTCGTCGCTGATTTGCTGGCGAGTCATATTCTCCGTCCCTCGCATCAGCATTTGGCCGAGGTATTCAGCGGCCACCGCTTTGCCCGTGAGG
>JAGQQE010000121.1 GCA_020426345.1 Planctomycetaceae bacterium | reverse complement strand
TACACTCTTTCCCGAGACGCCCGACCTGCTCTCCGGTCCCATGCTCTATGACGATCTCACCAACTTCTGCACGCATTTCGACGACGAGTGGCGGGCCGAGATGTGGGGCATCTGGGGGAGCGACCCCCGCGGTGCGCATCCGGAGGGGGAACCGTTCGAGATTCCGGCGATGGGGCTGGGTCTGTTCACCTGTCGCCGGGAGGCGTGGCTCGGCTTCCACAAACACTTTCGCGGCTTCGGAGGCGAAGAGTTCTACATCCACGAGAAGTTTCGTCAGGTAGGCGCGAAGTGTCTCTGCCTCCCCTTTCTACGGTGGGTCCATCGCTTCGGCCGGCCGAACGGCGTCAAGTACCCGCTGACCCGCTGGAACAAGGTCCGCAACTACGTGCTCGGTCATCAAGAGCTGGGGCTGCCGCTCGACCGGGTGCAGGAACACTTCGTCACTTCAGGCCTGCTGCCTGAGGCTGAATGGGAAGTCCTGCTCGCCGATCCGGAGCAGGCCAGTCCACCGCCGCAGCCCAGCTCGTGCGGGGGCTGCGGGAATCCACCGGCCGCTGCGGAAACACGCACGCTGGACGAGCTGTTCACCGAAGCCGCCACGACTCCCAGTGATCTCAATGAGCACTGTGAGAAGCTGAAGGAACTGGCCGCGCAGTGCGAGCACGTGACCGACTTCGGGTCACGGCCTCATGTCAGCACAGTGGCCCTGCTGGCCGGTCAGCCGCAGCGGCTGGTCTCCTACGCGGTCGATGACAGGTTTGCCAAAGTACTGGTGGAGCGGCAGGGACAAACGGCCTTCGAGGCACGCCCCGGTGATTCGTTGTCGGTCGAGATCGACGAGACCGATTTGCTGTTCATCGACACGAAGCACACGGCGGGGCAGTTGCAGGCGGAACTCGACCGGCACGCCTCGCGTGTCCGCCGCTGGATCGTGCGCCATGACACGCAGATCTTCGGCGAACAGGGGGAGGGAGGCGGGCCGGGGCTGTTACCGGCGCTGCGAAGGTTCCTGCGTGAGCATCCTGAATGGTCGGTGGTCTATCACACGCAGGCCAATCACGGCCTGACCGTCATCAGCCGGGGCTCACGCGACAAACCAAAGCTCCCCTCCCGGATCACAATGGCGACGAACTTCGCCAAAGCGGTCGCTGCGCATGTGGCTGACGGGGCGCAGCAGTCGGACCGCGAGACACTCGAAGCGCGACTCGAAGTCTGCACCCTCTGCGAGCACCGCCGCGAAGACCGCTGCACCGTCTGCGGCTGTTATCTCGCAGAGAAGGCCGCCTGGCGTTCGAGCGAGTGTCCGCTCGGTAAATGGAACGAGACTCGTGACACGGAGACGAACACCCATGCCGCGTGAGCTGCCCTTCTTGAGCTGCCTCTGCCCCACGTACCTGCGGCCGCAGCTGCTGCAGAATTCGCTCGCCTGCTATCTGGCGCAGGACTACCCGGCCGAACGCAGGGAACTGCTCATCCTCGACGACGCCGGGCAGCTCACGCCGCAGCGGAGCGATGGCTGGGAAGTGATCTCCGTGGCGCGGCGGTTTCGGTCCCTGCCGGAGAAGTTCAACGCACTGGCCGGCCTCGCCCATGGCGACGTGTTCGTTGTGTGGGAAGACGACGACATCTACCTCCCGTGGCACCTCACGGCACACGTCGACGCTCTGACGAACGGCGGATTCTCCAAGCCCTCGCGCGTGCTGAGCCTTTACACCGGCACGCTCCAGGAAGAGGCAGCGAGCGGCCGCTTCCACGCCAGCATCGCCTTCACGCGTGCAGCCTATGAGACGGCCGGCGGCTGGCCGCTGACGCAGCGCGGCGATTTCGATCAGCAGTTCCTGACACGACTGTCTCAAGCATCCACCACCGTCGATCCCTGCCACACGCATCCCCCCTCCTACGTCTTCCGCTGGGGATCAACCCAGTCCTATCACGGCCAGGGCCTGATGCAGACCGCCAGCGACACGCAGTGGTACGACCGGGTTCCGGATGCTTATGCGATTCCTTCCGACGTCGTCGCTCTGGTGCCGAATGCTGACAGGGAGACGCAGGATCTCCTCAACACGATGTCGTGAGCATCGAGAGCCAGCTGAGTGATTGGGGCGCCGGTTCCGATGACCGGGTTGGCACTCGGCGGCTGGAAGTCACCGCTGGGAGGTCGCAGTCAGAAATGCGCGCGCCCAGACTGCGTCTGGGCGATTCAGAGGGGCAGAGGACAGAGTTTCAGAGTCCGGAGGGCAGCGTTTCAGAGACCGAAGGAGGATGACTGGGAAGGAACTCACTCACACACAACACGAAATCCGATGCTATGGTGGCGGAGGTCGGGCGTGACGTAGTTGCGGTTCGCCGAACGCGCGTTGAACGCGACGTTGAGCCACGAGCCGCCCCGCAGCACGCGAGACGACCCGGAGGAAGGTCCCTGTGGATCGCGCTCCGGACTGCTCGCGTAATAATCCGCTCCGTACCAGTCGCTGCACCACTCATAGACGTTGCCCACCGTATCATACAGCCCCCACGCGTTCGGCGCGTACGTGCCGACCTTCGTCGTCACGTTCAGGTACGGGCCCTTCGTGTTCGTCCCATACGGAGCATTCCCGTCCACGTTCGCCTCCCGGCCGTTCAGCGAGTCCCCCCACGGATAGGCCGTCGTGCTCCCCGCACGGGCCATGTACTCCCACTCCGCTTCCGTCGGCAGTCGGTACGTGAACTTCGCGTCCTGTTGCGTGCACCACTCACAAAAGGCGACCGCTCCATCCCACGAGATGCTCTGCATCGGCTGCTCGGGCGACGATCCGAACTTGCTGCTCGTGTTCAGCACCCACCGCGAGCCGGACTGCTTCACCGGACTATACTCCCCGCCGTCGGTCACCCACTCGGCATCGATCGTCACCCCCGAGTTCAACCACGCCAATGCCTGCCCGACAGTGACTTCGTACTTTCCCGCGTAGAACGGCTTGCTGATCGTCACCCGGTGTGGTTTCTCATTATCACCGGCTCCCTCATCTCGAGATCCCATCATGAACGTCCCCGGTTCGATGCGGACGAACTCCATCCCCGCCGCTTTGGGGAGACCAGCCACGCCGGGCGTGCCCGACGGCGAAGGGGTGGGAATGCTCGGACGGGGCATCGGGACCGGCGTGATGCGGGCGACGGTGATGAGCGGAATAGAGAGCCGAAACTCCCCCTTGAGTTCGGGGGCCTGCTTCGCCCCCTGGTACTTCTTACGCACGAAATCGTACGTGCTGGCAGAGACGAACTCGGAGAGTTCGGCCAGAGTGATCTGACCGTCCGCAGTCCGTTTGGCCGTGCTCGTGTCCGCGTCACCTCGCAGGGCTTCGATGACATGATGGAAAAAGACGCCGTGTCCGAGGTCCTTATCCTCGAAGGCCTGCTGGTGGGCCGAACAACTGAAGAAGGCGGCAGTGCCGCCGGGCGGCGGTGGCAGGGGAGGCAGCGTGGCTGAGGCGAGGCTGCGGGCGACGCCCGGCTTGGTGGGATCGTTACGGCAGGCATCGACCAGCAGGAGTTTGCCACCGGCCTTGCAGTTCTTGAGCGCTGTGTAAAGTTCCCCCAGGTCGAGCAGCCGATTGCGGTCGGTGATCTCGTTGGCTGTCTTCAGTCTGGCAACGTCGGCATCGGCCGGGCAGAAATAGAACTTGGGCGTCTTGCTGCCGTTCTCGGCGGCCAGCTCGTACTGGACCCCATGACCCGCCAGGGCGACGAGCACGACATCTTCCTCCTTGAGAAACGGGTTATCCAGAATGGCGGAGAGGTGATCCCGGATGTAGTCCGACAACGGAGCAAACACTTCCTTCCCTTCGGTGCGGCCGACGGTCTGGGTCATGAGTGTGACATCATAGCCGCCCTTCTCCAGCACCTCGGCGAGTCCGTTGGCATCGTTCTCCGGAAAGGGAAGTTCTGGGAGCGGCTGCCCGGGGCGATAAGTCTTCACACCGACAATGAGGGCGTAGCGTTTGCCCTCGGCCTGCAATGTCGATGTCACGAGAGTTAGCCACAGCGCCAGCATGACGACAATCACAGGTCGACCGATTGACATGCCAAGCTCCTCGTATCTGAATGTGCCCCAGGTTGTCTGTTTCCGTGTCACCGCTCGTAGCGGAGTGAGATCGTATCCCGTGGTTGCCCGATCGTGCGGGAAACCCGTTCGGTTTTCAACTCGACGTCATCCCCAAATCCAGTCCCGCGGCCTTTCACTTCCGGTTCATCGTTGGGCCGATCAGCATCGTCAGCCCAGCAGGCGCTGAAGGTGGCTGTGATCAACCCGACCGTTGCGGACGGTTTGAGCTTCATTTTGGCCAGGGCCGTCTCCGGAAAGTTGTCGACGACCTTGAATTCGGTGGTTTGGGTGGTTGTGCGGTGCCAGCCGATGACATCGACCTGTGAGTTTGGCTTCAGCACCCAGTACCTGGACTCTGAGTCACTGAACGCGAAACTGTTCAGTCCGTCGATCTGCAGCTCAACAGCCGCTTCGTCTGGCGAGTTGTTGATAAGCCGGACCGCGTAGAGATCGTTGGGTTTCAACTCGACGAATGGCTTGCCATCTTCCAGTGTCACCTTTTGCGGCTGATAGGTCCCCTGCGTCTTGACCAGAAGCTGCACCGCATACCGGCCGGTCTTGCCAGAGATTGTCAGCTCACGAATCTCGACCTGCGGAGTGTCGAGTGCCTTGCCGAAGTTGTCTGACAGTTCCTTCGGATCGCGCAAAGGGGGACCAGAGGTGTTGAGCCCCAGCATGGCGGGGACCGTTTCGCTGCCAAAGATGAGCCGGCCGGTGGGACGTTCGGCGAGCGGCTCGCCCGTGTTGGCGTCGATCAGAAAGGCCACCAGTTTGACTGCATTCAGTCCCTGAGCGGATTGAGCCTGCTCATCAGAGGCCCCCGCCCGTCGACGGTTGTCGGGCGTATCCTGAAACGGCTGGTAACGTCCGGAGACTTCAAACCGATGCCGGGAATTGCTGACGCTGAGCCCCGCATTCTCCAGTTCTTCGGTCAAGATCGTCTGGACACGTGGGCCGACATGCCCACTCACTTCAACCGAAGCAGTGAACTCGCCGACAGCCACGGCGCCACCCCCGTTCTTCTCGATGATCTTGGCGATGTCAGTGGCCAGGTGAGTCAATTCGGTCCGCAAGGCGTCGGAAACGGGTGCCGCAGTCGCGAACTGCCCCAACGCAATCGTGGTGATCCATGTCAGTGACAAAGCAATCAAAGGTCGCATGCTGGGCCTCGCGATGGTGATTTGATGGAGATGCTGGAACGTTAACAACAGGGCGGATCATGCGGGGTCAGTCACCACTGGTCGACGGAGCTGTGACGAATGGCAGGCCGAGCCGGAGTTCGGACGCCACATCCTGCATGAGTGAGGTGCCATCACGTGTCTCCCACTTCTCCCGTTTGAGGGTTCCCGGAGGAGTCTGAATCATGGGACCCAGGCCGAACCGCAGAAGTTGACGATTCGCGTCGATCTTGGCCTGAAGGATCTCAGGCTGCTCAATACTCAGTTCGAGGGCCAGTTCCTGTGGGGTCAGATCGCGGGAATACATGTCTGCCACCTTGCCCACCGGCTCCGGAAACTGACCGATCGGCTTGTCAGCGTCCTCTCCGATCTGCAGGAAGGGGCCAACGACTTTCTCCAAGGCTCGCAGAAACAGTTCCTGATCTCCTCGGGTCAGCCGCTGCATTTCCTGATGGGGAGGGAACAGTTCGCGAACGAACTCTTGAGCTGGCCCGCCCAACGCTTGCCCGTCCCGAATTTCGTCACGGAAGTCGACGATCATCCCTTCGCGATGACAGTACATGCAGGAGATGCCGTTGATGATCGTGGGTGTCCCCAGCACGGCGGAACGGTCGAACACCACCTCCACGGGACCCGCGTTGATCCGTTCCCCTTTGGAATCGACCAGCATGTAAGCCTGCATGCCGTTAGGGAGACTCCAGATGATCTCCCCACCGTCATGCTCAAAGGCCTGATTGGGATGGGGGTGGTTTTCAAACTTTGGCCCGAGGGGAAAGCGGACGAGGTCCCCCTTCGCCCGCTTCGGGAGAAAGTCGTAGCTGATCCAGAAGTACGGTGTCACGGGCGTCGTGTGGCGTTCCAGCAGGCGGTTCTGCTTGGAGACTCCACTTTTCGCGTACCCGCTCCGAGCCACGTCACCACGGAGTATGTTCTCGACGATATCCAGCTGCAGACGATCCTCTAATTCGGACAGCGTATCGGGAATATCCAGCAACTGATGATAGAGAGGAGGCTGCGTTGCTGTGACGATGAACCAGTCGGCACGCACATAAGGCACGTCAGCTCCGGAAAGCCGAGCGACGTCTTTCCAGACCTGCTTCAGTTCGTCGTCGCGGACGAACTCATACTTCAAGGCATAGGGGTAATGGCTGAGGATCTCTCCCCAGAGATTGCCCCGATCCCAACCGACTTTGCGCAGATCGAGGGCATAAACGGACTCTTCCGTGCCGGGAAGCACTTCCGGCAAATAGATGTCCCGCTTGGTCGAAAGACTGTTCACCGCCTTGGCTAATGCGGCGCGATGCAGTCGCAGGTCAAGCTCCTGCACCTTGGGGTTATTGTGCAGATTCACCAGCGAGTAGTAGCGGTAGAATCGACGATCCTCATCTTTGATACTGAGCAGATGGTCCCGCATGGCCTGCAAGAGTTTCGTCTCGCTGATGAACTCAAACTCACGCAGTTTGGGGAAGACGGCTCCCTGCTCGACCCATTGGACAAGCAGTTGCTTTTCCTCATCTGTCATCGTCTCCGCTTCGGGGGAACCCTCCTGAGGCATGTAGGAATCGGCCCCGCCATCGATCGCGTCGAGCAACTGGGAGTTGTCCTTATCACCCGGTACGACGAAGGCAAACTTGTCAGTTCCGTCTCCCCGTTCTTCCAGCAGGTTTTCGCGGTTCAGCACATCCAGCCCAGCCTGACGTGCTGCCCCTCCATGACACCGGTAGCAGCGGTCCTTCAGGATCTGGTAGGCCTGCTTGGCAAGTTCCGTCTGTCCCTTAACGTCGTCGGCGTGGCCAATCACTGGTGCCAACAGGCACACGATCAGCAGTGTCCCCAGGTTTCGCATGTCTGCCCTTTCGAATCTCAGGGGGGAGGTCAATTGTTAAGACCGCAACGCACCGTGGTTAGAAATCTTCGCGTGAATTGATTCGGACGAATAGTTTTTGCAGAATTAAGTTCTCATTTCAAGAAATTGGAGAATTCTCGATCATTGACTGCGTTCCCCCTGGGAATTCTTAGCCTGCAGCCAAAAGCACACGGGACTCACTCATGCGCGCCACATCTGTTGCCCTTTGGCTCATCCTGGGGCTGATCATCGCGTCAGCCGAAGCTGCTGCCGAGGGACGCAAGCTGGCCGTCGTGGTGGGGGTGAATGCTTATCGAGCCAACTCGGGACTGCCGAATCTGAAGCATGCAGCAGCCGATGCTGCGCAGCTGAGCGAGGCCCTGCGTCAGCAAGGCTATACCGTGAATGAGATGACCCACGAAGTGGCCAAGCAGGATGGCAAAGAAACATTTGCCCCGAATATTGCTTACATTCGAGACGAGATTGCTGGGGTCTTGGGGCACCCGAACCTGGGACGTGATGATGCCATCATCATCACGCTGCACGGGCATGGCGTGCAGTTTGACCTGGTGGATGACGGAGGAAAGAAGAATCCCCAATTCTACTTCTGTCCGGCGGACTCCACCATTGCCGGACTCAAGTCTGCCAATGACGTCACCGAACGTCATCACCTGCTGCCTCTCGACGAACTGTATGACGAGCTGGCGCAATGTACGGCCGCGACCAAGCTCTTGATTGTTGATGCCTGCCGCAACGATCCCACAGAACCGACGATTTTCAAAAGCGGACTGGCCAGTGCGACGCTGCCGAAGCTTCCCCCCCCTCCGGGCGGGACAGCGGCTTTCTTCAGCTGCAAGGCAGACCAGCGTGCCATCGAAGACCCGGAACTGGAACGGGGGGTCTTTACCCATTTCCTGGTGCAAGGACTCTCCGGCAAAGCAGACCAACCTCTGGAAAGGAGTCCGGCCGACGGCATCGTGACCTTTGCCGAGCTCTCGACCTACGTCGCAAATAACACCTACGCCCATGTCTACAACAAATATCGTGTGCGACAGTCGCCTGAACTCCGAGGCGACTACGACCTCAACCTGCCACTCGCGCATGTTAAGGTCAGCAGAAATGATCCCGGCGATTCTCGCGAGTTCACCCGACACAAAATCAAGTTCTGCTGGTGTCCACCGGGTGAATTCGAGTTTCGCGCGAAATCCCTTGGAGGGTTTCGTCATCAGGAAAGCTCTTATCCACCCATCAAGATCTCTCCCGCCACACATGAGGTGACTCTTTCAACTGGTTTTTGGCTGAGCACCTATGAAGTGAGTACATCAGAGTTTGTTTCTGTACTCCCTCAAGATAAAGAGCGGAAACTCAGCGGATTTCCCGAGGGGGACTTCCCTGAAGGAGCGGATCCTGCACTCAGGTCCGTCGGCGTCAATTGGAAGGAGGCAAATCGCTTCTGTCAGGAACTGACCCTCCAAGAGCGAGCCCTGGGGCAACTGGGCGACGATGAGGCGTATTCTCTACCGACCCTTGCACAGTGGCAATATGCCATGCGGGCCGATTCGACGACTCCCTATTTCTTTGGCACCCGACTTGAGGAGGCCGATAAGTTTTGCGCCCCCTGGGCATGGCCAAAAGACATTCGAGGAACCAGGAAAGCCAACTCTTGGGGACTTCATGACATGATTGGAGCACAGTCGGAGTGGTGTCTCGACTGGCTGCCGCGAAGCAACTGGCCTCAAGGGTTGGACCCGGTCGTGCCCCTGAGCGACGCCTACGTCAGTGAAGGCGACAATCCACAATCGCGTTATCACGTCCTGGCAGGGATGTATTTGCCCAACACATCAAATCAAGGGAACATCCAACGTGATACGGAGGAATGCGAAGGAGTTAAATTTGAAGGGGGGACCGAAGATTGTTCGTACTACGGCTTCCGCATCGCACGAATCAGGACGCGATAAGGTTGATCGAATCTGCGATCCAGGGATCTTCTTCGCAATAGACGGATGCCAGCTCGAATCTGAGGAACGGATCTACAGCGACCTGTCGTCTCGACGAGACCAATTCAGCCACAACGAGTATCTGACTCTCACAAAGGCAAACTGATGGTTCCCAGACACTTCTCAATTTCTGCCCTCATTTCAATCGTTGCTCTCGTATCGAGCGTCCCAGTCGCACATGCAGAAGGCCGTAAGCTGGCGGTCGTGGTCGGCGTGGACACCTATCGGGCCAACTCCGGCCTGCCGGCACTCAAACATGCGAGTGGCGATGCAGCCTCACTCAGTGAGGCTCTGCGGACCCAGGGGTTCAGTGTCTATGAGATGACCCACGAGGCAGCGCGCAAACCGGGGCAGGAGTCCTTGGCCCCCTACATTGCGAACATGAGGGATCAGATCGATGGGGTGCTGGGTTACCCGAACCTCGGCCGCGACGACTCCGTCATCATCACCCTGCACGGGCATGGTGTGCAGTTTGAACTGGTCGATGTCCAGGGAAACAAGACCCCGAAGTTCTACTTCTGTCCGGCCGATGCGACGATTGCCGAGATCAAGTCGGCCGACGAAATCACCGAGCGGCATCACTTGCTCCCTCTTGACGAACTTTACGACGAACTGGCGAAGTGCACGGCTGCCACGAAACTCTTAATCGTCGACGCCTGTCGCAACGATCCCTCCCAGCCGGGAGTGTTTCGTGCCGGGCTGGCGAGTGCCACGCTGCCTAAACTTCCACCCCCCACAGGGGGAACAGCCGCCTTCTTCAGTTGCAAAGCGAGCCAGCGGGCGGTCGAGGATCCCAACCTCAGGCAGGGGGTGTTCACGCACTTCCTGGTCGAAGGCCTCAACGGCGCGGCTGACCAGCCCCTGGCGAACCGGCCAGCCGACGGCATCATCACGTTTGCCGAACTCTCGGCCTACGTGGCGAATAACACCTACGCGCACGTGTTCGAGAAGTACAAGGTGAAGCAGTCCCCCGAGCTGCGAGGCGATTACGACCTCAACCTACCACTGGGGCGAGTCGTCCAGACCAAACCGAAAGCTGCTGGCATCGAGTTTGTGCGGATCGAACCGGGGACGTTCATGATGGGAGGAAATGAGGGTGACGATGAGAAGCCCAAACACCGGGTGACGATCACGAAGCCGTTCTACGCGGGGAAGTACGAAGTCACTGTCGGGCAGGCATTGGCGTGGTTGAACTCGGGGGTGACGATCGATGCCGACTGGGTCACGGATGGCGGGGATTACAGTCCGGTGAAGCAGTCCGGCTCGCGGTGGGTGCTGAACGCGGAGAGCAAGTTTTGGTCCTCTCCCGAGCAGCCGATGCAGAATATCTCGTGGCACGGTGCGGTCGCCTTTTGTGAGTGGTGTACGCAGCAGGACGCGAAGTTCACGTACCGACTGCCGACGGAAGCGGAGTGGGAGTACATGGCCCGGACGGAGAGTACGACGGCCTATCCGTGGGGGGACTCGCTCAACGGCCGCGAGGCGAACGTGGACGGGAATTTTCCGTATGGGTCGAGCACCAAGGGACCGTACCTGGAGGTGACGACCAAGGTGGGCGCGTACGAGCCGAACGCGTTCGGCCTGTACGATACGGTAGGGAACGTATGGGAATGGTGCAGTGACTGGTACGGGGCGGATTATTACGCGAGCAGTCCGGAGCGTGATCCGCGTGGTCCCTCCTCCGGGTCGTCTCGGGTGTTGCGGGGTGGCTCGTGGTTCGACAGCGCGATCAGCGCTCGTTCCGCGGTTCGCCTCAACAGCACCCCCGCTGACCGCAACTACTTCTTCGGGTTTCGTGTTGTGTGTGAGTGAGTTCCTTCCCAATCATCTTACGTTCCCGATGCCGATTCTGCATTGCGCTGAACAGCGCACAGGCACGATCGGCCAGTGACAAGAGGATGACACGGACCGTCTCCTGGTTCCGGACAATGATTTGAGATTTCAGATTCGGCCGAGAGCCAAATCCGCGTTGGTGAACCGGGACTGGTAGCCCTGGCGAACGTCCCGGTTCACTCGTTGAAAATGAGATCTCACATCTCCGGTTTCCAGCCACCGCGATGGCGAAGACGTACCGCAATCTGTGGCCGCAGTTCGCCTCCTGGGAAAACCTGCTGGCTGCGTATCAGAAATGCCGCCGCTGCAAACGCTACCGTCAGCCTGCGTGCGAGTTTGACTTTGCCTGGGAACAAAACCTGCTCGTCCTGCAACGCCACCTGATGGCAGGCACGTACAAACACGGACCCTACTACCATTTCCACATCAGCGATCCCAAACCTCGACTCATCAGTGCCGCCCCGTTCCGAGATCGAGTGGTGCATCATGCGTTGGTGGCCGTGCTGGAACCGATCTTCGAGCGGCGATTCCTTCACGACAGCTATGCCTGCCGGGTCGACAAGGGGACGCACCGGGCGATCAAGCGAACACAACACTTCCAGCGCCGGTTTCAGTGGTGTTTGAAGACCGATATCGTCAAGTTCTTCCCCAGCGTGGACCACGAGGTCCTGCGGACGAACTTACGTCGCCGGGTTGCCGATCCACGTGTGATGCAGCTGATCGACATCATCCTGGAATCGGGAGTCGGACAGACGAACGAGCCGGTCGTCCCCCACTGGTTCCCGGGGGACGATCTGCTGGCTGCGTTACGACCGCGCGGCCTGCCGATCGGTAACCTCACCAGTCAGTTCTTCGCCAACGTGTTTCTCGACCCCGTCGACCACTTCATTAAAGAGGAACTCATTAAAGAGGAACTGCGGATTCCCGGCTTCGTGCGCTACGCCGACGACCTGCTGCTGTTTGCCAACTCCAGACAACACCTCTGGGAAGCGACGGAGGCACTTGTTGCTCGGCTGGCGGCCTGTCGGCTGCGGCTGCATTCGGAGAAGACACACGTGCAGCCCACTCAACGGCCCATCACATTTCTCGGTTTTCAGGTGGGCCGCTCGCAGTTCAGGCTGTCGCAACAGGGCCTGCGGCGGTTCATCCGCAGAACGCGGCGTCAGCGGCACGAGTTTGCCCAAGGGGATTTCTCTCTGGAGGACGTTCCGGTCTCCCTCGCCGCCTGGCAGGCCCATCTGCGCGGGACGATTTCGCAGGTGATTCAAAAGGTGCTGATCCGTCAGCATCTCCGATTCCGGAGAAAGACCTGACCTCATCAAATCCCAAATTCCAACGCGAGCGCCCCGCTGCGCGGGTCGCTGGGGCAGAGGTTCAGATTCCAGAGGTTCAGAGGCCAGATCCCAGCGACACCAGAGTCCGAAGGAGGATGACTGGGAAGGAACTCACTCACACACAACACGAAATCCGACGAGGTAGGTGCGGACGCCGGGCGTGTCGCTGGAGCGGTTCGCCGAACGCGCGCCGATCGCGTCGTGGCCCCACGAGCCGCCCCGCAGCACGCGAGACGACCCGGAGGAGGGACCACGCGGATCGCGCTCCGGACTGCTGGCGTAATAATCCGCCCCGTACCAGTCACTGCACCATTCCCACACGTTCCCCACCGTGTCATACAGTCCGAACGCGTTCGGCCTGTACTTGCCGACTGGTGCCGTAAAGATGTGGCCGTCCCGTGCATTGATCGTGTTCCAAGCGGAGAACTTCGTTTTGGCAGTCCCATCTGCGACGTTGCCGACCAAGGCCAGCCCCTCGGGGTCCTTACCATGCTGATAAAGGGTCGTTGTCCCGGCACGGCAGGCGTACTCCCACTCCGCTTCCGTCGGCAGCCGACAGGCCCGACCCTCCTTGCGACTGAGCCATTCGCAAAACGCCACGGCATCGTTCCACGTGACGTTGACCACCGGATGATCATCCTCGTACGGAAACCCGGTGTGCTTCCAGGTGTACTTCGGGTCGCGGCCCTCGAATTCGCCCTTGGTTTCGTTCCAGCCGTAGCCCCCCTCGCCGTCAAGTTCCGGTTCCGTGCGATAGTCGGCCTCGCGAACGAACTGGGCGAACTGCCCTTTGGTCACTTCGTGGATGCCCATAAAGAACGGCTTTGTGATCCGCACCCGGTGCTGCGGGCTCTCGTCGTCCTGGTGTCCTTCCTCGGAATCGAGTGAGCCCATCAGAAAATCCCCTGCCGGGATCAGCTTGAGTTTCATTCCAAGGTTATTGATGAGCAGGCTCACGTCGGAAAGCGACCGCAGTTCCCAGAGGCCGTCGAAGTAGCCCTTCTGCCGTGGGGTCTGTGGGGCCGCCAGGTTCAAACGCGCATACGTCTGCGTTTGGGACTTGGTGTAGGCGATGATTTCATCCAGCGTTACTTTCTGATCGCGGTCGCCGTCCGCCTGCCCCTTCCAGCCTTCCAGCACATGGTAAAAGAAGATGCCGTGCTTGATCGGCTCATGCTGCAGCGCCTGCTGCCCCTCCGCACAACTGAAGAGCGCGACCACCCCTTCGGGCAGCGGCGCCAACTGCGGCAGCGTGACACTCGCCAGCCCCGGTCCCCCGCTCGCATCCCGAAAGATTCGTGAAGCCGGGTCGTTGCGGCAGGCATCGATCAACAGCAGCTTCTTGCGTGGCTTGCAGCCGGAGTTGGTCTTGGAGTCGTAACTGAGCTGATCGTACAACCAGGTCAACGAAATGAGCGACTCCTTGTCGTCCAGCCGGGCGTCCAGCGGGCAGAAATACGGCTCCTGCTCACCCTTGAACTGCACGCCATGCCCGGCCAGGGCGACAATCAGCGTGTCGTCCCGTTCGAGTGCCGGCAGCAGAAGTTGCAACTCCTGGCGAATCTTGCTCGCTTCCGGGAGATAGCGTCCCGCCGGCCGCGTCTTGGGGAGGACCTCCAGGTCATCCACCATCAGCACGACGTTGTCCTTCTTGAAGCCGCTCTCGATCAGCACATCGCGGAACTCGATCGCGTCGTTGCGGGGATACTCTCCCAGCGGCGTGAGCTGCTTCTCGTCATACCCGCCAATGCCCACAATGAACGCATACTCCTCAGCGACCACGCCCAGCGGTGCTGACAGGATCAAGCAGACAACGACAAACAGATAGCCCGAAGCACGCATGACAGTCTTCCCCTCGACCGATCTGCATTTCTGGATTTGTCATGAACGACGAAGCCGTCAGCCCCCGACACGTCGGCAACGACGCTCCGACCCGGCATTGAACATACCGCGATCCCCACGGCCGATCAATCCGTGGACCGGCCTGATGAAATCACGACACATGCTGCCGCCAACCTGCCAACGTCCGAAGTCGCAGATTCTTCCTGCAATTCTGCTGCGTGTGTTGCGGTGTCTATCACCGACCGCCGCGCCTTACGAGAAATCTCGATGCAGCGAGTTTCGGACCTAATTCGCGTCGAGTCCCTCCGAAATGGTTCAGATCATGATGGCTCGATATCATGGGACTTCTCTCCTGATCGAATGACCACACGTTGAGCGGAGATGCCATGAGTGAGACAGCCACCATCTGGGGAATCCACGCCGGCAGAACCGGGGACGCGAATATGCTGTTCCTTGACAACAATGTCGTCGCGCTCGGCTGGCCTCAGATGGGGGATCTGTCGAAACTGGGTGCGACGCGGGACGACTTCAAGGAGGCTGTCGCTGCTGCCTACCCTCAGAAAAAACCGGGAGCGATTCCCAACAACGCCGGACAGCTGTTTCGGTTCGTCCATGAGATGAAGGAAGGAGACATCGTCTGTTACCCCTCCAAGGCGGACCGTCAGATTCACATTGGCCGCATCTCCGGCGGATACGTTTACAGGACAGACATTGAACCAGGCTACCCGAATCAGCGGCCGGTGAAATGGCTGAAGGCTGTGCCAAGAACGAGCTTCACTCAGGGGGCCCTTCACGAGATTGGATCAGCGATGAGCCTGTTCCAAATCCGGAACTACGCTGAGGAATTCCTGGTGGCTCTCGAAGGCAAGGCGGTCGTTTCCTCGGTGGAGTCTGACGAGTCTGTCGCTCTGGTCGCACAGGAGATCGAAGAGACCACTCGCGACTTCATCCTTAAGACTCTCTCGCAGGAACTGAAAGGCAAGCCGTTCGAGTACTTCGTCGCTCATCTCCTCAACACGATGGGATACCGCACTCGTGTTGCTCCGGCTGGTACAGATGGCGGGATCGACATCGTCGCCCACAAGGACGAACTCGGCTTCGAACCGCCAATCGTCAAGGTTCAGGTCAAGAGCGGAGACGGTAGTGTTGGCATCCAGGAAGTCACAGCGCTCTACGGCCACGTCGAGTCTGAAGAATACGGCCTGGTTGTCACGCTCGGCTCCTTCTCAAAGCAAGCCGAGACGTTTGCCCGAAGCAAAAGCAACCTGCGGCTGGTCGATAACGAAGCACTTGTTAATCTTGTACTCGCTCACTACGAACAATTTGATTCCAAATATAAGGGCATACTACCGTTGCAACGTGTGTATGTCCCGGAGCCGATCCCTGAAGAGAGCGACGACGAATAGCAGCATCTGCTGAAACACTGATAAGAAATGGACAATGGCCAAACAGACAGACAACAACGGCAACGGCGCCAAGCTCGGGTTTGAATCCGAGCTGTGGAAGGCTGCCGACGCGCTGCGTTCCAACATGGACGCAGCCGAATACAAGCATGTGGTCCTCGGGCTGATTTTCCTCAAGTACATCTCCGATGCCTTCGAGGAACAGCATGCCAAGCTGGAAGCGGAAGTCGACAGCGGTGCCGATCCAGAAGACCCGGACGAGTACCGGGCGGTCAACATCTTCTGGGTCCCTCCCGACGCCCGCTGGTCCAAGCTGAAGGACGAAGCCAAGCAGCCGAAGATCGGCAAGATCGTCGATGACGCCATGATCGCCATCGAGCAGGACAACCCCACGCTCAAGGGAGTGCTCCCCAAGGACTACGCCCACCCGCGGCTCGACAAGCACCGGCTTGGCCAGCTCATCGACCTCATCAGCAACATCGGTCTCGGCAACAAGGCCGACCGTTCCAAGGACATCCTCGGCCGGGTCTACGAGTACTTCCTTTCCGAATTCGCCAGTGCGGAAGGAAAGAAGGGGGGCCAGTTCTATACGCCCCGGTGCGTGGTCCGAGTGCTCGTCGAAATGCTGGCTCCGTACAAGGGGCGTGTCTATGACCCGGCGTGCGGTTCGGGCGGGATGTTTGTGCAGTCAGAGAAGTTCATCGAAGAGCACGGCGGGAAGTTGGGAGACATTAGCATCTATGGGCAGGAGTCGAACCACACGACCTGGCGTCTGGCCAAAATGAACCTCGCCATTCGCGGGATCGATTCCAACCTCGGCAAGGAGCACGCCGACAGTTTCCACCGCGATCTGCATCCCGACCTCAAGG
>JAGQQE010000120.1 GCA_020426345.1 Planctomycetaceae bacterium | reverse complement strand
GGTCATTGCGATCATTGCAATTCTGATTGCGCTGCTTTTGCCTGCGGTGCAGCAGGCTCGGGAAGCGGCACGGAGAACGCAGTGTAAGAACCAACTCAAGCAGCTGGCACTGGCGTGCCACAACTACCACGATGCCTTCGGTATGTTCCCGATGTCTTCAAGTGCTGACGGATCGCTGGACACAGGAGACATGCCCGGTTCGACCGCGAATAAGGTCCAAAGACTGAATCACAGAGGCTGGATTGGTGTGCTTCCATTCATTGAGCAAGCGTCGCTTTACACATCGATCAACACGAGCGGTGCAACCGGCTCCTACAATCGTGGCGGTTCACCAGAGTTGCCTCCCCCCTTCAACGACCCGAACACAAATGGGAATGCTCAGTGGGTCAGCAAATCGCTGACAGCTTTCCTGTGTCCGTCTGACTCCGGAAATACTCATTACACCGGTGCAACAGTGAATTACGTTATCAGCCCGACCGCTCAGGCAGCAGGGTTCTATGCACCGTTGATCAACTACGACTTCTCTGTCCAGCGCTACAGCAACAGTATGACGCTTTGGTCAAACCGGACGAAGGCATCTCGTCGAATGTTCGGACTTCAGTCCAACAGTCGAATTCGCGACGTTACCGACGGTACAAGCAACTCTGTCATGCTTCTGGAATCAACCCGCGAGGTCGTGAATGGAATCAACCAGTCATGGGGACATTCCAAGTGGGTCGGAAATGGTCTGGACCTTGCCGTGGCAGATCCGGGAGCTGCGTCCGCTCCGAACTTTCGAAAGATCAACTACTGGACATGCTGCCCATGGTGGGCTCCACCCAACACCAAGACAGTGGCCGACAATCGTCTGCGTGACTGGGGAACAGTTGGCAGTCTGCATACCGGTGGCGCGCAGGCGGCACTTGGCGATGGATCCGTTCGATTCCTCAGCGAGAACACTGACGGAACAGTCCTGAACAACCTGGCATTCATTGCGGACGGAAATGTAATCGGAGACTTCTAAGTCACTCTTTTGAGAGTTCCGATCAACAGAAGCCGCATCCCAGCCGGGTGCGGCTTTTCTTTTTGTCAAAATCAGATTCTGCAGGCGGCATTATTCCGCGGTAACAGGTATCGACATCGCTTCACACAGCAATTCTGCGAAGTGCAGGATCCGAAGAGGTTTTCGCTGTCGTTGAATCAGTCCGTCGAGGTGCATTAAACATGACATATCCGCACCGGTCACCACCTGTGCGCCGGCATCCAGATGATCTGTAATGCGGTCGTTTCCCATCATGCAGGAGACATCTTCTTCTGCAACGGCGAACGTGCCTCCAAAGCCGCAGCACTCGTCTTTCCGTTTGAGATTTGCGAACTGAATACCATCGAGGCTGCCCAGCAGGGTCATCAGATTGTTATCTCGAGGAAGCATAACTTCCGATGAAGGAGCCACTCGCAGTTCCCGCAATCCATGACAACTCTGATGGACTCCAACCGTGTACGGGTAGGAACCTGCGACAGATTTTACATTCAGGACATTGACCAGAAACTCGCTCAGTTCCAGCGTACGTTCCCTCACACGATCGGCTGCAGAGTCACGGGTCTGCAGCAGGTGGTCGTAATGGTTTCGTACCATGGAAACACAACTACCGGACGGAGCCACCACGTAGTCGTAATCTCTGAAGATTTCCACGTAACGCTCCGCCAGCGGACGGGCTTCGTCTTCGCACCCGCTGTTCGCCATTGGCTGCCCACAACAGGTTTGCTGCTCAGGAAAGCAATGATCCACTCCAAAGTGTTCGAGCAGAAGGCACGTGGCCAGCCCAACTTTGGGATAGAACTGATCAACATAACAGGGGATGAACAATGCAACCTTCATTCGACGTCCATTTGATGATCTGAGCTATTCGAAAACGACTTGCTTTCTGATGGCCAGTTCGTTCACATGATTCTCGTCAATCGTGACTCCAAGTCCGGGTCCCGACAACCGCAACCCTCGACCACGATAGCCAAACGTAAGGTCTTCTCTGGTCAGGCGATCTCGCACAAGAAAGCGATCAAAGCTGCCCTCAAGATACCGAATTCCACTGATATTACAGGCGAAATGGCGTCCTGCGGCAGAAAGGATCCCAGTTTCTCCAACCTGACAGCCAAGCTGATACCCAAGTCCGTTCTCGTGAGCGAACGCGGCCAGTTTCAACGAACGAATCAGGCCACCACATTTCGAGAGGCGAATATTGAACATATCGCAGTACTGACCATCGACAGCCCGTCGGGCATCTTCGAGACAGCACAAGGATTCGTCCAGCATCACCGGCACATTGATTTTCTGACGAACCTCACGAAGCCCACAAACCTGAGAATGCGGCACAGGCTGCTCTAGACAAGTGGGCGCAAATGGCAGCAATGGTTCCAGATGCTTCACCAGATCGTGACACGACCAGGCCTCGTTTGCGTCCAGTCGGAGATCAACACGGGGGCCCACAATTGCCCGAACCCGCCTTAGACAGTCCAGATCATCAATCCCCGTGGTCCCGACCTTCACCTTGACCATCCGAAACCCGAACAACCTCATCTTCCACGAAGACAGCCATTGCTTACGTGGCGACATTGATGTAACTGCACCGCTGTAAAATACTTCCTCGCGCTGCTGGCCGATGGAACGAATTGCCGGGTGGCAATGAAGTAAGTCTCCCACACTTTGTTGCAGTGATTTTCCGGCAGCATCAAGTACGGAGATCTCAATCGCACAACGAACGGAATTACCAAACCCCTCACGAACATCCAGACCCGGATCAGGTTCTATCCGGCGAAGCATTGGATCTTCGAGCATCCCAAATAATTGTTCTGCGTCGCGAAACTCCCGTGAAAGCGTCACGCCAAGATCCGTCTCCTCAAGGTGTCGCCAAACCGAATGGACTGATTCACCTGTAACGTACTCGCGCGGCAGGCCTTCTCCCCAGCCTATACTGCCGTCGCTTAGTTCACAACGAATGAGCAGGGTGTCGTTCGATGTGCGAGTGTGGGAAGCATGCCGTACGGGGTTTCGAAGAACAATGGGGACCTGGTAGGCAGTCAGGCGGGAAATCTGCATGATGGGCTTATCAATTGGAACCGGATGAACAAATGCGGATTCTCTATGAAGGACCGAAAAAAACAAACCGCAGCCTGAAACCAGACTGCGGTTTATAGTTTGCAACCAAAAGAACCCCGGAGCGGGTGACCTGTCCCGGGCGAATCATTCGCCGGGAAGCGTCGTTCTACTCCTCATTCTCTTCTTTTTTCCCGTTTGCAGCCGCGAAGACGGGCATCAACAGAGCCCAAGCGGCTGCTTCAGCCTGAACATCCATCTCATTTTGATCCTGACCGACAGGCATGACTGCACCAGCTTCGGGCTGGATGTCGTTCACAGAACCATCATCCTCGAGTTCGTCGAATGAGAGACCGCCTTCAGCAATCAGTTCCATCACAGAATCGATGTTGCCATCACCGTGCGACTCAATCGTCGCTGATCCGACGACTTCATCAACGACTTCGACGGCCGGGAGCATGGCGACCGGGCTGAAGTGCACGACATTGGACGCCGGATGAACGACAATGCTTTCGACATCATCATCAAATCCAAACGCAGCATCAAACGTTGCTACGACCGGAATGACCACCTCGGAATCCCCGAACAGTGCTGGCCCATCGTTTGCTTCGATTTCCGAATCAATTGACACAACTCGGAAATCGACAGGCTGACTCCATGGCCCCGGATTGTTGTTGCTTGAGATGCCACGAACCCACCAGCGATAAGATTGACCGCGGATCAATGTAATTGGTGAGGCGAATGTTACGAGGCCATTGACGTTCACGGTCGCAGCAATATTCGCATTGTTAATGACGATAGGCTGTCCTGTCGCTGACATCTGCTTCACGACAATCTCGTAACGAGAGACGTTCGTAACAGGGGTCCACGAGAATGTCGGTTTTGTCTGAGTGGTGCTGACCCGAGGAGACTGCCCAACCGGTGCCGCACCAACTCCGGCATTGATGGTGAAGTCCAGCGGCTTGCTCCACTGTGACGAGTTGCCATCAATATCAAAACCACGCACCCAGGACCGGAATGATCCATTCTCGAGAGAAAGCTGTGCGTCATATGTTGTGGTCGTCAGATCAGTCTGATGGATGACTCGCGAGACACCAGTTCCAACGTTATCCACCCACAGTTCGTAGCGAACGTATTCAGCGACACCCGTCCAGATGAAGGTTGGTGTGTTTGTTGCTGTAACGGCCCCGGACGGGGCAACCATCGAAGGCACTGGCACCTGGAAGTCCGTCCCCGCACTCCAGGCGGACTTCGAACCATCCGAAACATTTGCGCGGACCCACCAGCGGTAGGTTCCGGCGGCCAGGCGGGTCGTCGGGGTGTAGGTAATCGTCGAAGCACCATCCACGTGTGCGACAGCGGGGACGCGAATGACCTGTGATCGTGCCGGACTGACACCATTTACCCAAAGGTCATAAGAATCCACACCTTCGATCGCTTCCCATGTAAACGTCGGCGTTGTGTCCGTTGTGATTCCGACTGGCGAAACAAGAACCGGGCCTTTCGTGGAATCCAGCTGGAACCGGTTAATCAAACTCCAATACCCGGTTTCACCGTTCTCAGAAACTGCGCGGACCCAGACTCCGTAATCTCCATTCGGCAGGTTCGTCGTTGGTGTAAACGAGGTCGTGGTCAACGATGTCTCATGAACAATCCTCGCCTTGATACCAATCTGGTTCACCCACAGCTCGTACCGTGGGGCACCAATATCCGTCCAGGTAAAGGTCGGCGTTCGGTCCAGGGTCACTGGTCCGGGAGCTGTAACGGTCGGTCGCACGATGTCGAACTTCTTAGGGAAACTCCAGTCGCCGGGGTTTCCATCCTGATCATAAGCCCGCACCCACCATGTGAAGTTTCCAAGGCCAAGTGCAGTTGCCGGCTCATAGGACGTACCGGAAATGAATTCTTCCCAGGCGACTTTACCCTTCACTTGCGGAGAATTCTGGTTGACCCAGATCTCATAGCGGCTGCTGCCTGGCACTGCAGTCCATGTGAAGTTCGGGGTCGGGTCATAGGTCGAAGTCACGGGCGACGTGAGCTCCATCCGACGAATCTCGAACTGATACACATCACTGACTGTTGAACCGCTCGCGTTCGTCGCTGTCACAACAGCTCGGTATACACCCGGACGCAGGAAGTTGGCAGACGCTGGAGTAAACGTGTTGGTCGTTAATCCGTTCTGGACAATGACACCATTCTGGCCGGTCGTCACATTATCGACGACCAAACTGAATGTACCCGTGCCACCGGTCCATTCGAAGACTGGTGTTGAATCCGTTGTGATCGGATACGGCTTCGTGATGACTGGCTTCAATGGCACGGACACTTCGACGTCGAACACATAGAGATCCGACTGCTGAGGTGTACTGTTATCGAACACCCTTAAAGCCACTGTGTGGGATCCGGAAGTTCCAAAGGCGTGAGTCGCAGTCACACCCGTTGCGTCGATTGTGAACGTCCCGGTGTAATCAAAATCCCATTCCCACCTCGTAATCGCACGGAGCCCTGGATTAGTGTGTGTCGAACGGCTACCGGAAAACGTAACCGTCTCGCCAATCCCTGCCGGGTTCGGTGTGGCATCTGCGATCGCGACTGGTTCATTCAGGTAGAATTCAGACGCCCCGATATCAATTCTCACCAGTCCGTCGAAGTTGCCTTCAATTAAACGAGCCGTGCCGGATTGATCACTTTCCAGCAGCAGGTTCGAGGAAGGGAACAACGCATTGCTTCCGGCGTCAACAGCAATACTCGTTGATGCCAGCGGGTGGTACCAGGTGCCGTTTGTTGTCGCCGAGGGGTTCACGTTCGTGAGAGGCTGCAAACTAATTCCAGCCAGTGGGGCAGACGCACGGCCGAATTTATCCGTCGTCAAAAGTCCTGCCGCATTGCCATCAAGCGAATCATGCAGCTTCTGCAACAGATTGAAACCGTTGGATGTGACACGTCCCAGTAGATCACCGTAGATCGGGCTGGCCGTCAGAGTCGTTATAGTTGGATCAGTTGTGTTGCCGGAAATAATGCTGTTTCCAAGCGTAGCTGCCGCACCTGTTTCAATGGCAAGTCCACCACCACGTGAACCGGACATGTTCGACGCAATTGTCACGTTCGTCATCGTTGAAGTAGCGCCGGTTTCATTGAAGACGCCACCACCTCGTGATACGCCGTTATTGGTGGAAAGCGTCACATTCACGAGCGAAGCTGTCCCAAGATTGTTGATACCACCACCGCGTGAACCGGCTCTGTTCAGGCTGATCGAGGAATTCCTTGCGGTCAAAACACCAAGGTTGTAGATACCACCACCCTGATTGAATGCTTCACTGTTGAGTACATTCACATTCTTCAGAGTCAGGGTTCCCGCATTGAAGATCCCGCCGCCATCAAATGCTTCGCCGCCCCTGATGGTCAGGTTTTCAAGAACAAGAGTTGCACCAGGATGAACGTGGAAAACCCGGTCGATCTCAGCCGCGTTAATGAACGTTGCATTGGCCCCGCCACCGCGGATGGTGATATTTCCTGTAACGTCCAGGTCACCAGAAAGCCCCGCGTCTTCGAACCGCCCACCAAGGGACAACGTGTAGAACACGGCTGAAGATGGGGTGCCCGCCAGCTGAATGACACTGGCACCGCCACTGATGTTGGCCTCCATCACGGCACTACGCAGCGTCGAATTCCCCGCCAGGTCCATGGCAAGACCGTCGCCTGGCACGCTGTCAGGCGTGTCTGCGGTCGAATTCACGGTGTTTGAGACAGTCCAGCTTGTGGAGGCGTTCGCTGGAATTACAACGGCATCTGTATCCCGGATGCCCGACCCTGCCGCCACCAGTGTCAGAGTATAGGTCCCCGCTTCACCGGTGAACGCACCGACGTTCACCGTGTAATGCATCGCGTCGATCCGCGTCACTGTACCTGTCGTGATTGGAATGACGACGCTGCCACGCATCAGCTGGAAGTCAGCGATGTCCACACCCGTCACATCTTCGTTGAAGTTCAGTTCTACAGAGCTAACTGCAGTTGCACGTGGAGATGGACTCACCGAGACAAAGGTTGCAACAGGCGCGCCCGGCAATGATCCACTGCCCGAGCCACCATTCCCGCCCGTACTTCCACCCGTGTTTCCTCCCGTATTACCTCCACCATTTCCACCGGTGTTTCCGCCTGTATTACCCCCACCATTTCCACCGGTGTTTCCGGCTCCGGAACCTGCCCCCAGTGCAGGCGCGTCAATCGACAGGCTGTAAGAACGCGTCGTGCCGTAACGGTACGGCTTACCGAGAGATCCGTCGTCACCCCAGTTTTCGAATTCATCACTGAGGATCTCGATGACGTAACTGCGACCGGCGGTGACTGTCACGGGCAGCTGCCGATTTCCGCCACCGGCAGGTGCTGACAGGTAACTAGGCGTTCCATCCGCCAGAGTGACCATTGGCACTTCTTCGGTATTGGCATTCGGATCGATCTCGTAGATCGTGAAGAGCAGGCTGTCTCCCAGTGCGTCCAGAACATCCAGATTCAGAGTGACAGTTCCATTCCCACCCGCCTCGAACCGGTAGTAATCCCGGTCACCTTTCAAGTCCATGGTCAGCGTGCTGTTACCGTTCACGGAAGCAGCAACTCCGTTGACTGAGAAACCAGGACCGGCAACGACACCCAGATCATACGCCCCCAGGAAACTATCGTTGTTTTCCAGGGCGTCCGCTTCGATAGGCGTTTCGCCCGGCAGGACGTTGAAAATGTCTCCACGATCGAGCGAAAAGTTGGATTCACCGTTGAAGCTTGGGGTATCGATACCAGTATCCCACTGGTAAGGCATTTCGCCGCGACCAGTACTTCCAAGGTTAATCACGTCAAAGAAATCGCTGAACCCAAGGGTAGAGTTTGTCTGTGTAAAGGAATTCTGCCCTGCGAAGTCTCGTTCAATTCGCCACGCTGAGGTTCCAAGGCCTTCGTACGACCAGGTCACCACATAGTCTGCAGCGTCCGAGTTGTTGAAGAAATCTCTGGACCAGAACAAGGGGTCGGTCCCGATGTCATTAAAGAACTGAAGTCCGGTGGTCCTTGTGGCATTTCTCTTGCGGGTCAGTTCTCCGCTCCCGAAGTCACCCGAAGGATTTGGATTGCCACCAATCGTCACTTGCCGCGACTTAAAGACACCTTCCCAGTTGTCATAGAAGGCGAATCCGTTAATCACGTCCAGCGTGTTGCCCGTATTCCCCCGGAAGACCAGGTCAAATCGAGACAGCGGATCGCGGTATCCTCGATTCCAGCGGAACTGCGGATTTGATCCGGCGTCGAAGATCGTTCCCATCTGCCAGCCGATTTGCGACACAAAGTTGTCGAAATAAACGTCTGATCCGTAATTACCGTCGAAGGAGTTGTCCAGAATCTCAGCGTCGACCCCCGACAGTCCCAGCTCGTAGGCGGGATCAGAGAATAGATGAAACCCGCCTTCTGCGGTCCCGACGCGAATCACCAATCCCCCGAGTGTTCCATTCTGCTGAGTGAAACTGTGGGTGAAGTCCAGATGAGGATCCACTACCGCCGCATTGCCGGAGTTCGTGTTCACTGAACTATTAATTGGCACAGTACTGGTGATGTTGGCCGTGCCGTTCGATTCGATCAGATTGTCCCGCACACGAAGTTCAATGTTCGGGTTGATCGCGGTCTGAGCATTCTGGAAGATTTCGAGGTAAGCATCCAGCGGATCATTGGGACCATTTTGGCGCTGGAAATGACTTGCCGTGTTTACGACATAGACACCTTCGTAGCCGTTCGAGAGGATATCGTTGTTGATCAGCGACACATACGAGTCATGCTGTACCCGGTTGAGAATATCCACCCCGCGCTGGCCGTTGTTCGTGATTCGAGAATTCTCGATCATCAGCCCCGAGTTGAAGTCAAACGGAACATCCTGACCACCACCGGTGACCTGAGGAACAGCAAATCGGCTGTCTCCCAGGAATTCAACACCATCCCCCGCGTTGTCGCTGATAACCGCGTGATTGATTGAGACGTAGACATCGGTGACGGTTTCTTCGCCGTGCTGAAGATTGCCAGGTTCACCGTCATTGATGCTTCCGTTCAGAAGTCCATTGATAACCCCGGCCTCTGCAGCAGCCTGCTCACGGGTAAAGTGCCCGATGTCAATTCCGTCACCGGCGTTGAACTGGAAGTAGTTTCGCGAGGCCTGTATGTGTCGCCGACGACCAGCCTCTTCCAGGTAAGCCCCGGAAGACTGAACAATCTTCAGACCATCTTCTCCGTTGAAACTGAAGAAGTTGGCTTTCTCTACGGTGCCATCACCCAGATTAGCGTTGGTCCCCTGACCGAGCACAAGGCCACTCTGGCCGTTGCCACTGAAGTCAGAACTCATTGCTGTAACGTCGATGTCCATCCCACCGACTCGACGCCGGTAAACGTCGTTTTTATCATCAATAGAGACGATTCGAACGCCATCTTCACCATTGTCGCTGAATGAGCTGGAGTCCCACTCGTATGTTCCGAACGTGGCACCGTGACTTCGAAAACCAGTCAAAGTGTTTTGATTGAACTGGGTGTTGCTGAAGGTCGCTGTGAGATCGAGTCTGTCAGAGAAATTGAATGCATCAACGCTCAGACCGTCACCAATATTGTTGTTGACAAAGGAATCAATGGCCGTCAACTGCACATCAACCACACCGATAGCGATGATACCAATACCGCCCGCCTTACCAGCAGACCCGGGCACATTGTCATTCGGATGGTAACCCCCGTTTAGTGCACCGTTACCATCCACATGGGTATTGTTCATCACAATCCCCATACGGGCCGCGGCCTGCACATCAATCCGGATTCCGAAGTTTCCGTTGTTATTGATGTTGCCATCGGTAATGTCAAAATCAATTCGGTCCTTCACAGTATTCGCTGCGAAGAAGGACAGCCCGTCACCCGCGTTGTTTGTCGCCCGCGTATTGGTGAGGTTCACAAAATTCAGGTCCGCATCCTCTGAACGTTCAAAGTGGAAACCATCCATGCCGTTATTCGCGATGACATTGTTGGTCGCATTCAGGTCCTGAATTCGAGTCCGCTGAGTCATCACAAAATAAATGCCGTGCCCCTCATTCCCTTCGTTATCTACACCAATCACATTCTGATCGATGACAGAACGTGTCAGCAGCGACACAGCCTCGGCAGGCACAAGCTCATCATCGAGCCGAACAAGAATTCCGTCGCCATTTGTTGTTGGATCTGAATCGTTCTTCGTGCTGGTGATTTGGTTGTTCTGAATTTCAAACGCACCCGTGGCATAGTCCATCGCCTGAATCGCGATACCCGCACGCGTATTCAGATCGAAGACGTTCCCGTCGGCCGGGTCGGTGGATCCAATATTGACGCTGAAACTCAATTGTTCGTTGGGAGGCAGCAATGTGCGATTGACATATGGCAGTGTCAAATCGCCCCCGTTTTCTCCCTGAATCCCAAAGCTGTGGGAGGTGATGTTCAGCCCGATTTGTTCGTTCGATGACACCACGTTATTCATGATGTCGCCAAAGAACTGAGTTCCGGTCTTCAGATCCACAAGGATACCAGCCTGACCATTGCCGGTGATGCTGTTCCCGTCAATCTGTTGTGGAACCAGATTTGACGTAAATGGAGTCGAGTCGTTGATTCTTACCCACGCTCCGCCATCCGTGTACGTTCCGGCCCCTGTGGCTCCATCAAGGCGAAACGAATCGGCATTGATCACCGTCACTTTGAAGGTGCCATTCGCTCCGGAAATCCCCTGCACACCCGTGACGCGAATCAAATCGCCCGTTGTCAGGCCATGAAGGGGCGAGGTCAGCACAACACCAGACGTTGTGGAAGCTGCAGTCACGACATTCGCTACCCAGGTACCAAACCCGGAAGACGTATCGTAAGGCGCGACTCCGCTTGTCCCGTCAAGACTAAAGGAATCAGCGTCGATTACGGTGACTTTATGCACACCGTTCGCGGTGATATTTCCGTTGACGTTGGAGATTCGAACTCTCTCACCCGTCGTCAGTCCGTGGCCAGGTGACGTAATCACAATCGGGCCGGCATTGCTGGCGTCGACAACGGTGCCGCGACGAGCCGATGCCTGCAAATCAACCGTAACCGAACCACCGGCGCCCCCAACGATCTCATTGGGGACGTACCAGGCACCGCCCGCAACATAACTGATACCGGGCAGGGTTGGGTCAACGAAATCGAGTGTGAAGGTATCGTTGTCAAGTCGTGTAATTGTGTGCCGGCCATTCCCCGGATGCGCCAGGGATGGGTCATCGTTGATCATCCCCTGAATCACAACTTCATCACCGGTGAACAGATTGTGATTCGCAGAATTGATGACCAGGCGATTGACACCACCAATACGGCGAACCACAGCTGACTGAACCAAACCTGATCGAGTTGAAACCGGCAGAATCGAGAGGCCATTGCCTCCATTGTTCGCGAGGTTGTTGTTGATCACGGCCCCGTAGAAATCGCTGTCTGCCAGCTGCAGGCTAATCCCGTCGCGACCAGATGCAACGAAATCATTCTCGGTGATGACGCCAGTGACGTTACTGCGAAGCTCTGCATCAATCAGCAGACCATGCCCGGGAGCACCTGTCACAACATTGTTGCGAATCATCAGGTTGTTGACCGGGGCTGAAGAGAGATTCAGGTTAATACCATGATTTGCTCCGGCAGCGTTCGCACCCACAATAAACTGCGACGCTGTTACAACAGCTGGGTCACCGGCCATCTGCCCCGCAACAGACTTGTTCCCCGTGAAATTGACCGCCACATCCGCACCAATCAGGTCATCACCGAAGATCGGCGCGGCAATACCGCCGGCAATATCAATGTCGATCAGGAAACGCAGCGTTTCACCGGGGGCGAAGTTGTTGAATGTCAGTGTCAGAAGCTGATTATTCTGGCTAACAATGGCACTTTGCAGACCTGTTGTCGCCCCGGAGCCGCCCACAGCGGTGAATGCCTTTCCGGTCGTGCCGTTCTCGTCAAATTCCAGGCCAATGTCGGACAGGTCCAGAACGAACGTCGTCAACTGCTCGCCCTGCCGCGCGTTGTTCGTTAACACAAATGGCTGAACAAACGTGTCACCTTCTGCGCGGAAAGTCACGTTGGCGCCTTCCGCAGCACCAATCGTGTTGTTCTCAATCGTTAGTCCGTCCAGCGGGCGAGTTGCAGAATCTGCGACGTTCACCTGAATCGAATCGCGATTCAAGGTGGTGATCGCGACGTTGTCGACAATGTGAAAATTGTCCGCCGTCGATCCTGTGACATTCAGAAGAATGCCTTCGTAGCCTGCGTAAGAATTGATGGTGTTCTGAACAATGGTTCCGTTCGCAACATCAGAACCATTGATTGCATCAAGACGGAAGCCGGGCACGGTGGAGTCGTCCAGTGTGAACGCCTTGATGTCGGTCCCGTCAAGATTGATATCGATACCGCGCCCACCAAAGGCCGAACTGATCTGCAGATCCTCAAGAGCGAGGACAGGCAAACGCGGTGTAGAAGTCAGATCGTCCGTCCCGGCGGTTACGTTCACCAGGTCGATCTCAATCCCGTTGGTTGTGAAGCTGCTGATATTCACAGACTCAATGGCGAGGCTTTCGAGAGGGATGCCGGAAAGATTCACGGTGATCGCGTTTCCGGATGACGTGGAAACGCTGATCCCTTCGATGATGAGTTCGTCCTTGCCAACCATGTCGGCGTTGTCGATCTCGATGCCCCCAAACGCATTCGTGTAAAGCGTCTGATTGTCGGCATTCACCACCAGAGCGGTCAGCAGAGACCTGGTTTCAAGCTCTTCCGTTCGAACGCGGCGCCGTGCTGCAGCGGTATTCAGACGACGCTGTTGACCGACCGGTGAAAGAAATCGTCGTTTTGCAGCAGCAAGCCAAGTGTTCAGAAGCATTGTATTTACTCACGTCCAAACGGAACCGAAGAGGAACGATGCTGGTCGAGAATCAGCGGAAGAAACCTAAACAAGCCGGAAGATCTGCCTGGTGCAGACATTAACCGCCTGACCCTTCACAAATCCACCAACGCGCAGGGAGCCCCCGTCAAAGAGGATTTCCCCACTTCAATCACTCGGTCGAAGCGTTTCGCTGTGTTCAACAATTTGAGTGACTCTGAAGGGTTTGTAACAGGAGCCTTGAGGGAGACGTACAAATTGGGCGTAACCAACATCTCGCAGTTTTTTCATGCCAAAATTGCCGATACACGGCCACGTCAGGCAATAAACCTGTTTAAAAAGTCCGAACCCTCTTTCTGAGCTGCCAACCCGTGGCTGGGTGCTTCGTCACGAAAATCAGGGGAAGTCCGGCAAAGACACAGAAGCCAAACTCTGTCGCCTAATTCTGTTCCAAAGCGGTGTTTTCTTCGACCGGTCGCCCGAAAACCAGCTCCAACTCCTGCTTTTCCCGAAGCCTCCGGGATTCCAGACGTATCGTGTCTTTTGTCATTCGCTTGGCTCCCGGCACCTTGATCACAAGTTGCACGCGATGATCGACAACAGGGACGGATTCGCTGCCTTTAATGATTTTCAGTCCTTCAGCGGTTGTAGCGGCAGCCGCCATCGGCGCGTCACGGTCGTAGGGAATTCTCTGACGGTAGCGGTCTGAACCGACAACCTCGCCGCGAAGATCACCCAGCCGATAGGCTTTCACATCCTCCGGTAGCCGAATTTCGATCACGATCACGTAATTCTGCAGCGCTCCCGGATTGGGGGGATCTGTCCAGGCCGTAAAGCTTCCCTTGGTGACCGCCAATCCCGATTCCGGCAGCTTCAATAGAAAATTACTGCCGCCACCGGCATCCCCTTCGTTCAATTCTTCCGAAGAACTGAATGACATCAGTTCACTGGACTGCATCACTTCAAGAACCGCCTTGTCATTCTCAGCGATCCATGACGCGAGTTGCTCCACAGCTGTCGTTTGCTGGGGCTTCATCAGGCCGATTTCAGGGGTGAGTTCCAGTAAGGGCGACTTGTCCGCAATGTCTTCGTCTGACAGCGAAGCCGCCAGAGGAGAGAGATCGACAGGATCCTGATCCTGAAGATGGAGATGCAGGGCATAGAAGACCACAAACGCAATGGCGTAGGCCACGCAATGCAGAATGGCGGAAAGATACATTCCACAGGCGGGGATGCTGAGCAGCCAGACTCGAAACGATTTTGGCATCGATTCTGACTTACCGTCCTCCTCGCCGCCTGCCTGTGCCCCGCCGACACTGCTGTCATCTGGCGGCAGCGTCGGCAAACGAACCGAGGGCTGGTCAGGAATTTCGGCCCCCGTCGTCTTGTTGTCTGAGTCGGGGCTTTGAATTGGACGATTCATAACTTCAGTCAATCGAGTCGGTAGAATCTCGAACACACGAACAGCAGGAAAGACACGCAATGAAATTGTCAATTCCCGCAGGGGTTTCCCTTCGTCCCGATACAGATTCACGATCAGAGAAATCTTTGTCCACCAGGTACACCGGGGGAAACCAGGAAACAATTCAATCAGAATTGCGTGAACACCCGACTGGACACTCCCACCAGGTCCACAACAAACAGCCCATTCTTCGCTTTCAGACTTTCCTGCCTATTCTTCGCTTGTGACATGTTTTTGAAAACCGATCCGTTCGAGCAGTGGGTTCGGATGATTGCATTTCTGCACATCGTCGATCTAGTGACTACGGTCGTCTACGGTGATACCATCCGCAAGGTATGAAGAATCGCAACCGACCTTCCTCTTTCAGGAGTGGAAGAGGACTGGACCTTAACACGAAACTGGCATCAGGATGAAGTCATTTCTTCAAAGACGAGACCCGTGGGGCCATGGCGTTTCGCTATGGTTGATCGCGGCTATCGCTTTCCTGTTGCCACTCATGTGCTGGTCGCTCAGGCACATTGAGCTGGAAAACGATGTTGCCGGTTGGCTGCCAAAGGACGACCCCCAGGCCAAAATCCTGGACTGGTACCAAAACCTTTTCCCGTCAGATGATCGGCTACTGCTGTCCTGGGACGACTGTTCACTGACGGACCCAAGAATTCGGGCATTTATCACGGAGCTCGAGGGAGTCCAGCATCTTGACCACCGTGAAGGTGGTTCTCCCTATATCAGTGATGTAAAACAACCAGCTGATCTTCTGACACGGATGCTGAAAGAAGGTGTGCCCGTCGAAGAAGGTATTCGCAGAACGATGGGGCTGCTTCTTGGCAAAGGGCCACTTTGCGTTCGATTCACAGACACCGGGCGACTTCGTGGCGATTTCATGCAGAAAGAGGTCCTCCGACTCGCTCAGGAGCACCTCGGCCCTCAGGCAACGGTTATCCAGCGCAGCCTTCCTCTGCCCGTGACGGATGGTTTGAGTATCGAAGATGAATCGGCGTGGAAGCTTCACGACGCTCTTGAGGAATATGTTCGATCTGTTCCCTTGTACGACGTCCAGATCTCCGCCCCCAGGATGCACATTGATGTGCAGAAAACCGAAGCATTTCGCGCGGCTTTGAATGAGGCTGCCTCGCCTGATGCAGCAACAGACGGAATTGCAACAAAATGCGTTGACGACACGTTCTTCGTGAATGGGGCAATGGCGGCCGTTTCAGTGGGGCTGAACGAAGCGGGGATGTCAGACCGCAATGCCGCACTCGCCGATATTCGTGCGGCAGCCGTTTCGGTAGGCATCCTGCCGGAACAGCTTCACATGGGTGGGCGGCCTGTTGCGGGGACAGCCCTGAATCAGGCTGTGAAGCACGCAGGCTGGAATCGTAATTTCCCTGTGTTTGACCTGCCACGCCGGTCTCCAATCCTGCTGTCGGTCATTGTCACCGTCGTCTTGTCGATGATCGTGCTGAAAAGCATTCGCCTGACTCTGCTGGTCCAGGCGGTATCGATGCTGTGTGCAATGGCCGCGGTGTCTCTTGTGCCAGCCACCGGTGGCAGCATGAATATGGTATTGGTGGTGATGCCGACGCTCCTGGTTGTCCTTACGACATCTGCAGCGATTCATCTTTGCAACTACTGGAAGAACTCCGGTATTTCGGACCCGGACACGTCAGTCCATCATGCCGCTTCCGTCGCATGGTTACCCTGTCTGCTTGCCAGTGGTACGACGGCAATTGGCTTGGGATCGCTCGTCGTCAGCTCTCTGGTGCCCGTTCGTGATTTTGGTATCTACGCCTCGATTGGCTGCGGCATCTCATTCTTCTGCGCGTTGTATGTGCTTCCGTCGTTAATGTTGTTCTGGCGGCGCCAGCCACCAAAAGCGGCTTCGATGGATACCAGAGCATGGCGATGGCTTGGCGGACGGCTGGCAAACCATGGAACTCTGGTCTCCCTGGCATGCCTGACCGCCACCATTGCCTGCGGGGCAGGGCTGCAGTTCTTCCGAACAGAGACAAAGGTTAT
>JAGQQE010000011.1 GCA_020426345.1 Planctomycetaceae bacterium | reverse complement strand
TACTCAACAGCCGTTGGACCATCTTCAGAGACCAGGAACTTCTTGATGCTGTTTGCGAACTTGCTCATTTCAAAACCTCTCAGTTTAAGCCCCTGCACCGGGCTGAAAAAAATCACGGCGGAACGTCCGCCAAACGTGAGGCCCATCGATTCGTGAGAACGTGACCTGCAAATGAAACTTAGGTCAGGAAAAACAGCGGTCAAAAACTTTGGTGATTTTTTGCTACCCATCACCACAGTCCGAACCGGGCACAAAGCGTGGCAGAAATGCACCGCTCCGCGTAACAGCCACCGAAACGCCGCTCCGCGCAGTCCTCAACGCGGTCCTGATTCACAAGCCCCGAAAGCGCGCAAAAAAACACGAGGGCAAGGTGCTGGTCAGTCACACGATACCTCGCGTGATCTGCACAGGACCCTGCCCCCGCGCTATGCTTTCATACGGCGGACTGTGAACAGACCGCCGATGGATCGCTGACTATGACAGGTAAGTGCCAACAGTTGAGAACTTAGCGTTTGCGTTTGTACCAACGGTAGAAACTGCAGCCAGGCAGACCACGATGATCAATGCCAGCATTACGGCGTACTCAACAGCCGTTGGACCATCTTCAGAGACCAGGAACTTCTTGATGCTGTTCGCGAACTTGCTCATTTCAAAACCCCTCAGGATGTGCCCAAACACCGGGCAGGAAACGTCACGGCAGAAAATGTCCTGCCAACATAGATCACTCTGACATGCAGAGAGAATCACAATGAGAACTCAACTTACTCGGGAGAGTCGTTCTCCCACTCGCGTGCGGGCATCCTTCCCGAACTCTGAACAAACCTAGGCCAGGGTTTCCACATGTCAAAAAAGTTTTCCAGATTCAATTGCAGCTCTATTCATTGGGACCGAATCACCCGCCCGCGCTGAAGAGAAACGCCTGAAAAGCCAGCCGATTCCATCGGACGTGTGCGTCTCAAAACCTTTTGGATAGCGGATGTCGTCTGCCGCTCCACCGGGATAAGGAAGCATTGCGAATTCATCTTCTTCATTCAGCTGTGCGATCGGCTGCAACTGCATCCCGGGGTACCATCGCGCAACCTGCCTGCCGACATCCCGCTGGACAATTCGAAGACAGGACGGCACCGGCAACTGTGATTCATCAAAGTCAATCAGTCGGCATCGGCCACTCAAATCCGGCCGCCGATGAATGAGCGGCATCCAGTCGATTCGATCCTCCATAACAATCAGCCGATCCGGAGGTTGTTCGTCCGCAAAACGCTCTACTGCAATATGTCGGCGTTCTGCCGCGGTCCATTGCTCCGTACAGTGTTTCGAGGACATCACGCACCAGCCAATGACGGTCAACAGCAGCACGTTACGCAGGATGGGGCTGATCCTTGAAATCAGTCCTGAATAGACGGGTGCAAGTCCGAAAGCACCAGCGATGCCATATCGAAGGACCATAGTGGGCTGCAATGTCCAGGACATAACAAGTAGCGCAACTGGCATCAGGCACAGCGGAACGAGGCCCGCGGCATCCAGGCTCGCTGGAAACAGCCGGTCCGTTTTAAGATTGCTCAACACAGCCAGAAACACCAAACCCATCAACACAGACGGCAGCAATAATGACTGCAGGAAAGCGATGCTTGTATCGACCGTGGGGGCTGACACCCAGGTTGCACAGGACAAAGCCTCTCTTTGCCCCATAAGCAAAGGCAAACACAGTCCAACCGAAGCTAAGGAAACCGCAACAAGGACAAGAAGCTGTCGCATTCGACCATCACGATTCCTGGTTCCCCTCGCTTTGTGAATCTGAAATGTTGTTACCAGCAGCACGGAGATGATGCCAAAGTAGTGGCACGTGCAGACAAGAACGCCCAGGATCAGGCTGCCGATGAATTCACCACGAGAGAGACGACGGTCTGATCGATCAAGGATCCAGACAAGCCAGACCAGGCATGCCATCCACATCGCATAGAACCGTGCTTCGAAACACTGGTGGATGACAACAGGATGGCCTGAGACCAGCAGCATCGCGATGGCAGCACTCAAAAACGAGACACGGCGTCGCAGTATCAGGTAGCACCCGCTAAGCGCCAGAAGCATCAAACCAGCAGAGAACAGTCGCAGCCGAAGTTCCGTCAGATTTCCCGGAAGCAATCTGAGGGTCCGAGCGGCGAGATAGTACGCAGGAGGATTAAAGTCGACACCGTGTCGAAGAGCCTGGAATGCGTGAATCGGGTCTGAATCATTGACCAGCAACCACGTATGCACCTCATCCATCCAGAAGGAACGCGTCAGCAGATCGAGCGAACCGGACATGAACCAGATCATGCCGAACAACGTCCACAGTACAGCAAGTTCGGCCAGCCGGCGAACGACAGGCGAATGATGACCCGTGGTGTCTGGCATCGCTTTCTTCCAGCGAGTGAACATGTTGTTAATCGCGTGACGCAACACGCGTCAGTTCGTCACTCCAAATCGCGATCGTTCTGGCCATTCGCTCCCGATCGAGTGCGTCGGCCTCACAGGTTTCCTGTGCGCTCCGGAGAACGGCGATTGCTTCCCGGACACGGCCCGAGTCATGAAGGTGATAAGCCGATTGAATATGAACGATCGCCAGTTGCGGAACGTGCTGCATGGCATGCCTCCAGAGGCTCTCGGAGTTTTGCCAGACAGGCAGATGACTTCTGGTGGCGACTGCTGCTGTGATGACCGCAACGATGGAAAACACCTGAAGTCCGCGGCTGGCGAATGATCGAAAGGCAAGCTGTCGGGAGCCTTCTGCAAGCCAGTCGTGTGTTCGTACAATTCCACTGCTCACCAGTCCGAAAACAACAATGCACGGCAAATACAGGTACCGGTCATTCATCAGGGTTGTAATGCGAAAGAAATTCAGAACCGGAAACAACAGCAGAAACCATGTTGCCATCATCCAGAACAACATCGGGCGATCGTTGCGGCGGCGGTAAGCTTCGAATGCGATGGCGCCCCACCCGGCCAGACCCAGAATGACAGGCAGAGCAATTCCTGAGGTCGGCGGGTCGTAAAGTACGCACAGGTCAGATGGCCAGAACAACATACGAACATAACGTGTCAGAATCGTCACATCGATGGCCATGATGTGCGCAAGACTCAAACTCAGATGCCCCCGAATTCCTCCCGTAATGCTGTTCTGTGCTCCCATTGTGTACAACAGCAACAGCAGCGAAAGCAGCCCGGGAATAAATTGTCGCGGGACGGCCGAAGACAGCTTCTCCCGTCGAACAAGAACGTCATAAAGCAGCACAATCGGAGGCAGGACAACAGCCAGAGCCTTGGACAGCAGTGCCCCGGTCAGCATCGCGATATAACATCCTTCGTCTTCCGTCTGAAGATCTTTTTTCAGTCGAAAACAAAGCGCTGCAAGCATGAACGCCCCGGAAAGAAGCCCCTTTCTCGAAGAGATCCATGCCACGGTCTCAATTTGTACCGGATGCACCAGGAACAGGGCCGCCGTCAGCCACGCAATGCGGCTGTCGTTCGTAAGCTGCCGGACCAGCGCGAAGACCAGCAATCCGTTGAGCGTGTGCAGAACAAGGCTGGTGGCGTGATACCCAAACGGGTTCATTTGCCAGACAGTAAAGTCCATCAGAAAACTGAAGACGGTGATGGGCGCGTAATTGCGAGTGACCGTCTGAGTGGCAATGTCGAACAGGTTGGATGGTGACCAGGATCGGATCAGTTCGTTGTGCCAGATATAGGCCGGGTCGTCCCAGTTCACGAAGTCAAAGGACAGCGTCGGGGCGAAAATAAAGACCGAAATGAAGACCAGCGAGCCCCATACCTTCAACGGCATCGTCGCCCAGTCCGGGATCAATCGGTAGATGGAATTCATGATGGTGCGGCTGGCTGAATAAAGACGAGCAAAGAATTCAGGACACTCCGGAAGGAAACCTTGCGCGCATGCCGAACGAGGCATGGACGAGAGTGCTCCGGTTTAAGTCTGCCATGCGCCCACGCAGAAACGTTTCTTTTTCACCACAAGTCAGAGAATCCCTGCCCACCCCAACCGGCAGAACTGGACTATTAGGTACAGGCGGAAATCCAGGCGACTGCTGATAAAGGGCAGTCAGGCCGGGCCTGGGTAAATCGGCAGAACTGGCCGAAGCTTTGTTAATCCAGGGAACATGCGCAGAAGATTTTCGGTTTGTTCACCTCGTTCCGTTCAGGCCGATTATTCCGATCAAGTCACCCTGGTCGCTCACCGATATCGACGACAGGGATTTGCCTATTGATCGTAACCGGAACGCGCCGCTGACACCGGTGAATTTGATACCGGTGATGTTGACCCCCATCCGGGCGAGGGAACGCGAGGATGAAGAAAACAAAACTATTCCTGACGACGGCTGCTGCCTTTCTTCAATCGATGGCTTTTCGCTCGATCGCATGCCGCCACAGCTGTTGCGAGCGTGTTCAGAGTCGAGTAGGCACGAAGTTCGGGCGGTTGGCAGCCTGCATGCTTGCCAGCACTGGACTCGCAGGGCTGGCCCTTCCGGATCTTTCGGCTCAGGAAACCGTGGCAACCAATGTCTCTCGATTTGAGATCCCTTTCGAAGTGGAAGCCGCGCCTGGAGAAACCGCACAGGGGTTTGCCGTTCTCTACGGTTCGCTGGACGGGGGTGCAACGTGGGACAAATTACAAACGGTGGCGGCTGCAGACGAAGTATTTCAGTTTTCCGCCCCGCGCGACGGAACCTATGCTTTTGCTGTCCGGATGGCCGATGCCGCGGGCAATCTACAGTCGGAGATCGTCGGAAGTCGTCCGGAGCTCCAGGTAAGAGTCGACACAACCGCCCCGGAACTGCGACTCGATCTGTACGAAGTTGCTCCCGGAGAAGTGGTCCTGGGATGGCAGACCCCCGATGCAGCAGCGGATTTGCAATCGCTTTCTCTGGAATATGCTGACGGACAGGACGGTCGCTGGAAGACGATTCCTGTCACACAACCAACGCTTGGTCAGACGTCGTTGCAGGTTGCCGCAGGATCGGTCGTTTCTGTCCGCGGAACCCTGGTGGATGCGGCAGGAAATCAAACTCACAAATCCGCGCAACTTGTTCTGAAGCCTGTCGGTGCTCCTCAGAAAGACCCCACGTCCCTGCCCACCGCTTCACCGAACACTCCCACCGGTTCGACGGTATCCAATCAGGCGGTTGGGTCGGGTTTGCCCGTTCAGGCGATGGGGCCAAACCCGTTCGCCCCGACGGGCAATGGGCCGACTTTCGCCGGTATCTCGCCACAGATTGCACCAGGCACTTCGGCAACCCGACCACCAGCAGCAGTTCCGTTCGCTGGCGGTTTTACAAATGCTGGTTCGGTCATGCCCCCGGTTGCCCCTGGTTTCACGCAACCTGCGGTAGCAGGCCCTGTGCCCGGCTATTCCAGTGCTCCGGTCACGAGCACCCCACCTGCAGCGCCAGCAATTCCAGCTCAACAAACTGTTGGCAGCAATCAACCGTTGCTGGTGAATTCTTCCATCTTCGACCTGATGTACCAGGTCGAAGATGTCGGGCCGTCAGGTGTTGGGTCCGTTGAAGTCTACATCACGGAAAACGGCGGCCAGGAGTGGTTTACTTACGGAAACGACTCTGATCTTCAAAGTCCGTTTCAGGTAGACGTTCGCGGTGAGGGTACTTTTGGATTTGCGGTGCGCGTTCGCAATGGACTGGGGTTCGTTGATCCACCGCCGCAACCTGGGGACGTTCCGTCAATCGTGGTCACCGTCGATCAGACAGCACCCCTGATTCATATGGCTGCCCCCACGGTCCGCCCCGATGGAAGTGGAATCGTTGATCTGCAATGGCAGATTACCGAGCAGATGCCCTCAGGTTCTCCTGTACGGCTGGAATATTCCACCGCGCCAACCGGCCCCTGGACTCCCGCCTTCGACTGGCAATCGGACGCCGGGTACTATCAATGGCCCGTTCGCCCCGGCACGCCGCCATCAATGTACTTTCGACTGTTGGCTCGTGATGCAGCCGGCAATGTTGGTTCCGTTCAGACAACGCAGCCCGTCCTCATTGATCTGAAGCGTCCTACAGTTAGTGGTCTCAGGATTCAGGCGGTTTCGACCGGCCGACCGACTCCCGGCTATTGATATCTTTGTTCGTCGGATTCAACACGAAACGCACCGCATGAGCTTCCCGATCTCAGTGCATTTGCTGCCGCAGTTGTTCGAGCCTTCGATGCTCGAGGGTGGGGTTGCTGTTATTCTTGATATCCTGCGAGCGTCTTCCACGATCACAACAGCGCTGGGGCACGGGGCTGTGTGTGTTGTTCCTTTCGAAGATGTCGAAGACGCGCTGCAGTTCCGGATCGATTCTCACACCCCTGTTCTCCTGGGTGGTGAACGCGGTGGTGTTCAGATTGAGGGTTTCGACCTGACAAATTCCCCGGCCGACTACACACCGGAGATTGTTTCCGGCAGGTCGATCGGGTTCACGACGACGAATGGCACCCGGGCGCTGCATCGCGCTGTGCGGGCGAGTCATGTCATTATCGGAAGTTTCCTGAATCTCACGGCAGTCGTGCATTTCCTGCGGGATCAGCAAAAGCCAGTCCATCTGGTCTGCGCAGGAACCAACGGTCACATTACCGGGGAAGATGTCCTGTGTGCGGGAGCGATGGTTTCGAGTCTGATCGACGCCGATTCCGGATGCACGCTCAATGATTCGGCCGCCATTGCATTGAGCTACTGGCAGGACACGATTTCGCAGTCGTCGATTCTGATCGAAGAGTTCTTGCCCCATTCGTCGCCGTCCGGTGTCTCCCACACCGCGGCTTCGGATCTGATAGCAACTGCGATCCGGAAAGCAAATGGCGGACGAAACCTTCTGAAGCTTGGTTTTGCTCAGGACATCGATCGATGCAGCCAGATTAATTCTCTACCATTGGTGCCGCAATTCGACGCTCAGTCGAAGCAAATCCGGCTTATGTAGAGGCGGGTTGCAGATTCCGATTCGATGACGGAGAAACCCGCCGATGTCCGATTTGACCCACTTCGATGACGCTGGCAACAGCCGCATGGTGGATGTGGGAAACAAGCAGGTCACCCATCGCACAGCAATTGCCGAGGCGATTGTGTTAATGCGACCGGAAACTTTGCGGATCATCCGTGGTGGAACCGCGAAGAAAGGCGATGTACTGGGCGTAGCTCGTCTGGCAGGAATCATGGCGGCAAAACAAACCTCTCATCTGATTCCCTTGTGCCACCCCCTGTTTATCGATAAGGCGAATGTCGACTTTTCCTTCGCAGACGAGTGTCGTCTGACGGTTCATGCGACGGTATCGTGTGAGGCCAAAACCGGAGTGGAAATGGAAGCCCTGACGGCGGCTTCTGTCGCTGCCCTGACCGTGTATGATATGTGCAAAGCTGTCGACCGGGAGATGGAGATCCAGTCGGTTCGATTGCTGGAGAAATCCGGTGGTCGATCAGGACAGTTTACACGAACCCAACCCGTCGAACCGAAATCTCATTGATCCTTCAATTCTGCGATGACATGGCATCTACCACGCTCACAAAAGAAACCCTGCGAGAACAGCTGCAGCTGGCAATCGGCGATGACCTTGCGGCAGTCAACCAGGTTTTGTTGAATCAGTTCCGCAACCCGAACGAGTTTGTTGCAGAAGTCTGCGAACATGTCGCTCGCTTTCAGGGCAAGCGTATTCGGCCGATTCTGGTCCTGCTGTCCTCGCGGCTGTGCAGCGAGCCGCAAAAGCCAACGGACAAGACCCGAGAATTATCACAAAAACTGGCGGCTGTGGTGGAGCTGATTCACACCGCCACACTGGTGCATGACGATGTCATCGATGACGCCGATCTGCGACGTCATGTTTCCACCGTCCACCGTCGCTGGAACACCCAAACCAGCGTTCTGCTGGGTGACTATTTGTTCTCGAAGGCTTTTCACCTGGCGGCCACCACCGGGGATGCTGAGGCATGTCGATTGATTGGACGTGCCACCGATCGAACCTGCGAAGGCGAACTGAATCAGATTGCCGCTGGTATGGAGCAATCGACCTCCGAACGAGATTACTTCCGCGTCATTGCCGGAAAGACGGGACAACTGTTTGCCGTAAGTTGTCTTCTGGGAGCTCGATCCGGTGGCGCGACAGCCGCGCAGCAGTCACAGCTTCGACAATTCGGTTTGAGACTGGGGCTTGCATTTCAAATTGCCGATGACGTTCTTGATTTAACTGAATCCAGCGAAACAACGGGCAAAGATGAAGCCAATGATCTGCAGAATGGACGCATGACACTGCCACTGATTCGTTCGTTGCGGCTTGCCGACGAATCACAGCGGACCGAACTTCTTGAGATTCTGGCATCCGACAGCCCGGGTATTCGCACCCGTTTGGCAACCCTGGAAATTGTTCGGCAGGGAACCGATTCTGCCCGGACAACAGCCGAACAGCTGATTCGCCGTGCGACGGAGAATCTGCAGCGACTTCCCGAGTGCCCCGAGCGTTCTCTGATGGAAGCGATTGCGACTTTTGCCGTCCATCGGTCCCACTGATCGATTCCCATGGGATGCCGAATACTTTGGACTGTCTGTCTTTAATCGAGCTCTGGATATGCCGCTGCAAAGTCGTGTCACATCGCCCGGTCCTTCGAACCGCACAGTCAGGACAGATGATGGACAAATACTGAAAGTGCCTGACGACTGGGCATGTCTGCCGCCGGGAGATCCCGGACTGACACGCCGCGTCAAGGCGGCTGGCCCTTCGTGGACCGTTCAGGAAAAGAAAGGTCGCAAAGTCTTTTCTCGAGGTGTCTGGGCGCCGGCGGAAACGATCGAACAGTGTCGACGCCAACTGGAATCCGAGCGATCAACAGAGCAATATGCCAAACGTCGCGCATCGGATGCTGCACGGCGAGAAAAGAAGCAGGATGAATACGTTGAAGATTTTCACGGTGCGGTGATGGAGTTTCTGGATTTTGCGACCGTTCATAATGCGATCGCTGTCCAACTGGCTCACGCTGTGACTCAACATGCAACGCCCGTCGGCAGTGGTACCGTTGCGAGGACTCAGCGTATTCCGCTCGAGCGGCGAGCTGAAGCGGCTGTGATCGCCTGGCTGCGTCACCAGACGACAGCCTATGACGACATGAAGATTCCCCGAGTGGCCGGGATGCGTCGCGAAGTACGACGCATGCTGGCGGAGAAATCTCGATCTCTGCTGGAACGCTATCGCAAAGGTTTGCCCGTCGATGCAGATTGCTGTCCTCTCCAGCAGGCGTTGACGAGGTCATCTTAACCCGTTGATGCCTGCGCCAATCATTGTTTGTCGGGTTCCGAGACCTCCGATCCCTCCGTCATATGGACGGACACCCCCCAGCAATTTGCAAATGCGGACATCTTAAGTCCAACCTGCGACGCCGGGAACCCGTTGAGAAATAAAGTGGCACAGACTTTCCTGTCCCTGAACCTGAATGTCTTCCACACGGGCAGGAATGCCTATGCCACTCTTGAAGAGGATGGTAATGGCAGAAGACGTCATTGACTCTCCGACCTGGTCGAAATCAGCTGGAACTTTGTATTTCCGGCAAGGGATTGGTCCCGCAGGATCAGGCGCATCGAAGCTTCATCAATTCCGATGTTGAAATTCGGGGCCCTGGCTGAGACGAATCGGACGTGATCAGGGCCATCAGGATAGATTCGAAAAAGCGATAAACTGAGGTGATCTTCAGCACCTCTGTCGGCAACCAGTGGAGTGCCATCCTCAGGCTGCGAATTGGAAAGTCGAATCTTCGCCGGTTCCTTCGAGAGAGTTTCAATCTGGTAGAATCCGTTGGAATCCGGCACGAATCGAAATGACTGACTCTGCAAAGCAGATTCCTTCTGAAGACGGACCTGTCTCCCCTCCTCGGAGCGATTGTCGCTCAAAGTGATGTAGGTCTCGGGAAAAAGAGTGGACCTGATCAGAAACGACTGCGTTCCATCGACCAGCATCGGTTCCAGTTCTCGCGATGCGGCGGTGAATCCCGCTTCATCTTTACTGACTATGCACATCTGATTCATGATCGGAGGCACGCGAAGAGATGCGACATGACGCAGCCCACTCTGAAAGCGCCACAAGTGCCCGTGTCCTGTACCTATCGACATTAGTCGTCCGGGGAGCAGAGAATCCATCGTCTTTTCGTGGCCTTCAAAATCGACCCAGATTATTCGTAGAGTGCAGTCCGTATCATTTCGAAACAGCATTGCCACGGGAGTTTGCGATGCTTCCATGGAAGCCCCCTGATCATCGATTTCTGACAGAGCCACCGGATCATCGTTTGAATTCTGTCCGGTATCGTTGACGTCCAAAGGAAGCGGGCTCAGCTCACGGCTCTCACCATGAGCAGTCCCGTCGCTCCTCGAAACCGCATTGCTCGGATTCCACGGGATATTTATCGCAACCCGCAGACCGCACCACATCTGCGCGCCTTCCGGACGAAGCGCAAAGCGGGCGTGAGACGCCATCGCTGCCCAACTCGCCGCGTGCCAGCCGCCACCGCGCAGTACTTTGTCCTCACCGGATTCCGGCCCACGAGGATCAGTTAGAGGCGACTCTTCGTAGTATTGTTCAGAATACCAATCCTGCACCCATTCATAGGTATTGCCATGAACGCCTTCCAAACCAAATGGGTTGCACGGGAATCTTCCACTGCTTGTTGGTCCGCTTGCCTGAACTGAAGAACTGACGCTCCACCAGCAGAAACGGTTGAGTTGATTAATCGAGATATCATTACCAAAAAAGAACAAGGAGTTCGTACCCGCCCGCGATGCGAATTCAAACTCTGCTTCTGTCGCGAGACGATACCCGTCGGAAGAAAGATCAGGAACGGCGGCGACTGACTCTTCACGATACACGGGTTGCCGTCCCTCCCTTCGACTTAGTGCGTTGCAGAAACGAATGGCATCAACCCACGACACGTTTTCAACGGCAAACTCACTGGTATCGGAATCGCGAACAAACGGTTGGTGCCCCTCAGAACCGTTCTTTGAGAACGCCGCCGGATTGACACCCATGACTGTTTCGTATTGAGCCTGAGTGACTTCACAGACTCCCAGATAAAACGGCCGAGTCAGCCGAACGCGATGCTGAGGAGACTCCGACAACCGCTGAGTGCGTTCCAGGGCGTACAAACTATCGTCGGCAGGAACGGTAGCAAGTACGCGATCTTTGAAGGCAGGTGGACATCCCATCTGAAATGTACCGGGCGGAATCAACATGAACGTCATGCCAATCGTATTGTCGTGGCGAACCGGCAACGTGAGGAATTCTGACCACGACACCTGCAGTTGTTTTGCCTCATCAGAATCAAACGGAACATCACCGCCCGCAGGAACCGGCACTCCCAATTCAACAGGAACCGCCACCACCTCTTCCGATGTCGGCTGATGAACGGTGATGGTCACAAGATGCTTCTTGCCTCGCAACAGCTCAAACTTTCCATCTTCAATAATCAGGCGATCTTTGCGATTGCGTGGAATGCGAATTTCATATTCGCCAGATCGAAACCAGGTAAAACCAGCCAGCTGCCCGACGGAAAGCTTATCCACCACGTTCTGATCGCGAATGATCTCAACTTCAATGGACGGATCTTCACATTGAATTCGAATCTCTCCTCCATTTGTCATCACTCGAATGACCACGGAAGCCAATACAAGAACCATCAGCCCAGCGGCCCAGTGGAATCTGGTTGGTCGACCTCGGGTCGAAGCGACAGAATCCTGCTTCCGCAACATGATCCTCGGTACCAGATCATTCTCTTCGCGAACTGCCACGGCAGTAGACTGGTCACAGTTCATTTGAGTGGCCGCCGCAGGCTCTCCGGGAATCACTTCGACATTCTGCAGGTTCGCCCCATGGCACCAGGGCTGAAGAAAGTCCGCGACTTCCCCGGCAGTCTGGATACGCTGATCCGGGTCAACATGCACCATCCGCAGCACGAATGACTTGAAGTCGGCTGGAAATTGTACGTGACAGTTGTCGAACCCCATGAAGTCGCCGCAAATCAGAGCTGCCAGCTTTTCAGTGGTCGACCGACGCTGACCCGTATCGAGCAGCGAAGCACCGGTCAGTAGTCTGAAAAGCGTGGCTCCAAGGCTAAACACATCCGAACGAGGGTCCACTGCACCCGCGTTCCTGGCCTGTTCAGGTGACAAATAGTCGATCGTGCCAACAACCTGGCCGATTTGCGTGATCGATTCGGCTGAAGTGGTTTCTCCCGCAGCCAACTGGGCAAGTCCAAGATCCAGAATCCTGATGTTGCCGTCGTCAGTCAGCATCAGATTTGCAGGCTTGATGTCGCGGTGAACCAGTCCGCGGGAATGAGCGTGTGCAAGACCAAGCGCTGCCTGTCGGATGATCTCGCAGGCAGTGTTCAGTGGGAGGCGGGCGCCGGACTGAATCAGCTTGTGCAAGTCCGCCCCCTGCAGCAATTCCATCACCAAATATTGAATCCCATTGTGTTCACCAGCGTCGGTTGCCTGCACCAGATTCGGATGAGAGACCGCGCCAAGGGCCTGCATTTCGCGGCGAAACCTGGCCTCGCGTTCACAACGTGTCTCCGGATCCCCGCGGAGAAGCTTCAGAGCAACCAGCCGTTTCAGGCTTTGATGTTCCGCTTCGTAGACGACTCCCATTCCGCCGAACCCCAATTCCCGCAGCAACCGATACGGCCCCACATGCGATTCGGGTGGAAGATGCAGCTCAGCGAATACACTGTCGACGACCGGAGTAAAATTCGGAAATCGCCGTCGATAGTCTTCTCTTACCGGAATAGATTCACGGCGGCGGCGGAACTCTATTTCGACGTGTAATAAATGACGCAACACATCCTGGTGACGACGGCCTCGCCATCGCTTTATCACTTCTTCAAGGCACAACGGGACTGGCCCCGACAGGGCATCTTCAAACTGCTCTGCCAGTTCATCCAGTTGCGTCAATTCGTCCAGCGACAATGCGTCCAGTTTCTTGCCCCGTCAAATACGGTTCGATACGAAGTCCGTCGTGGTGACAACATGCCAACCTCTTCCCTGTCTGCGATATAGATATACTCCCCCAAACAGCAACGCAGCCTTCACGATCATCCTTAAATTCCAGCGAATTTACCAGGCTTTCTGGAGGGGGGCTTGACCCACATCTCATGCAACGCTGCAATGTCAGACCGCAATTCGTAACGCTTGATCTGACTCTGAAATACAGTCCGGAACCGATCTCCTGACGATTGATCCGTCTCATTCTGTTACTCGACTGATCGCCGGCCTGAAGATCGGGGACGAGGATTCTGCGCAGGCACTCTGGACCCGATTCTTCGACAGAATCAGCCAGTTGGCGTCTAGAAAGCTCTCTGGGCTGCCTCGCCGTGTTCAGGATGAAGAAGACCTGGCCCTCAGTGCACTTCACGCGCTCTGTCAGGGCGCACGCGAAGGTCGATTTCGCCAGTTCGAAACGCGCGGCGACTTGTGGCAGATCCTTGTGATGATCACGTCCCGCAAAGCTGCAAATCTCCGCCGCAAACAAAACGTGCGGCAGGAACGAGGGGAATCTGCGTTGCACGCTGCCGGAGCAACGAAAAGCTTCAGTCTGTCTGAAGTTGTGGAAGGACCACCTTCTGCGGCGATGGTGGATGAGCTGGGGGTTTGTTGCGAGGAGCTTCTTTCGTTGTTGCCGGAAAAACTGCAACAGGTGGCCATGATGAAGCTTGCCGGGCATTCCAACCAGGAAATCGCCAATGCCCGCGGCCGGGGATTGTCCACAATCGAACGCTATCTACAGCTGATTCGCGCACACTGGGCGAATCACATCGACAATTAAAAACAGGGAGCCTGTTTTCAGGTCAGGCAAGACAACACGCCCTGCAGCAACCCTGAAAGCTTAACGTGTGCCGTCTCACGACGTATTGCAGCGCCGCGACAATTTCCGTTTGAATTCGGCAACCCGCGGGATTCCCTGAGGGATCCTGGCGACCTTGCGTGAGCTAACTCATGCCGAGTCACTGCGATTTTCAATTGCAGCCGGACTGATGGCTCGCCCGTTCGTTCGCCACCACATACAGAGTCTATCCATGTTGTTGCATCGTTTTCTGTCCAGAATGAAACCGTCTCAGCACCTCTCACGGACTCGAAATCAGCGTCGGCGTACGAGAACACGCAGCGAACTTGCGGGGACAGCACTCGCGGGGACAACAGAGGTTTCCGAATTACGACTGCTTCTCTCAAGTGTCCCGGTGGATCTGTCTCCCTGGTTCAATACCGACGGGATCGCCAATCGATCCGCGGGTGTCGACGATCTGGGCTCGGGGAACGGTGTCGACGCAAGCGGAGGGTTGCTGGTGACGGATTCCTACGCGTTCAATCAGTCCCCCGACGGCAATGGACTGCCTGACAATGGATTGATTCCCGCCAACACCCACCATCCGGAAATTCAGCTCGCTTATCGCAACAGCAACAACGGTAACAACTTGTTGCGCATGGACAACCCATCCGGAACAAGCTCAGTCACGATCGATGTCCCTGATGGCAGGTACTTCCAGCTCGACCTGGCCGGCTTCGCGACAGAAGGCAGCAGCCCTCTGGTTGTGGCACTGGATTACGCAACCGGAAGTACAACGTTCCTGCAAACGACGGCCCGCGACTGGTTTGATGAAGTCACCGATGGAGTCGTCGATCAGAACGCTGTCCAATACAACCTGATCAATGGCATGGACCGCTACGATGGGTTTATCAACTCGCAGTTTCAGAATGCAGACGACCCGGCGTTGTTTGGATTTCGCTTTAGTGTCGATCCAGCGCGGACGCTAACCAGCGTTCATGTCGAGTTTGAGAAATCTGACGATGCTCATACCTTCAACCTGCTTGGCATGACTCTGCAGGAGATTCCAACAGGCGACACGCTGGTTGTTGATAGTACGGAAGATGGAATCGATGGAAAGATTGGCCCAGGCCAGATGACTCTGCGCGAGGCATTACTTTACGCAGACCTGCGACCGGGACACGACACGATCGTGTTTGCTCCGCCAGAATTTGATGCCAACGGGTTTATCAGTTATCGCCCGGAAAGCGGACCGTTTGTCATTCAAAGTGACGTGACAATCATCGGCAACGGTAGGTCAAAGACACTGATATCCGGATTTGGGGGGCTTCATAGTCTGTTCCAAATTGGAACAGAAGGCGTCGCAGCGCAGCAGGTCCATGTGACCATGCAGGGCCTGACGCTCAGGAATAATTCAGCTCCTGTGCGAGGCGGGGGCATTCAGAATTTTGGAACGACGATCCTGAAAGATGTCGCTCTCACAGATCTGTATGCCTACGACCCAGTGATCACAGTCCCGAAAGGCGGAGCCATTTACAACGACGGCGATCTGACGCTCAGTAACGTCACGATGGAGCACAACTCTGTCTCATCCGCCTACAACTCCCTTATCAAAAGTCGTGGTTACGGCGGAGCCATTTACAACGCCGGTCAGGTCACGATTGAATTGGACTCGATCCTTCGGAAGAACGAGGCACGATTCGGCGGCGCGATCTACAACGCCGGCAACAGCCTCCTGATCGTTCGCGACAGCTACCTGGGAGAAAACACGGCTCATCAGTCCGGCGGCGCCGTTTCCGCAGCATCAGGATCGTCGGTCCAGATCAAACGAACTCGGATCGTTGACAACCGGGCCACGAATGAAGCAACGGCGACCAGTATCCCCTATGTGAGTGCAGGCGCCATCGCATTGAAGGGAGCCTCGCTCGAAATCGATGAATCCCTCGTGCAGGGCAACCATGCAGAAGGGGATGCAGTCAGCGCCACAGGAGTAATCGCGGTCGGCGGAGCAATCGACAATGAAGACGGATCGATCACCATCAACCGATCGACGTTCTCGTCCAACAACGCCGACACTCACAACCGTGACGGAAATGCGCCGTTTGCCTACGGCGGAGCGATTCGAAACTCATCCACATCGGCGGGAACCAGTACTCTGACAATTCGCAATTCGACGTTCGCGTATAACGGAGCCAACTCTTTTCTGGGCACAGACGAATTCGGAGGCGGCGTCTTCAACGCGGACAGTTCGATACTGAACGTCTTCGACAGTACGTTCTACGAGAACGCCGCCGGTCAGGGCGGCGTTGGGACAAATATCTGGAATGGCGGACAGGCGTCAATCAGCAACACGATCCTCAAGAGTGATGGCGTCAATGTTGCCAATCGCAATAACGGAACGATTGCGGGGCAGTATTCCGCATTCACCAGCCCTGCTGACGGATTCAATAACGGCCAGAGCGGAAACATCCTCGTCCCACCAAATTTCACACTAGGCCCGCTGCAGGACAACGGGGGATCCGTCCCGACGATGGCTCCACTGCCCGACAGCGTCACCATTGACAACGGAATGAGCTCCCGATTTACCGATCAGCGCAACTTGCCCGTTCAGGCTCAAAATAGTGGCGGCAGCGGCATCCACGACATCGGTGCCGTCGAAGTGCAGGAGATCCTTGCTTCCGGCTGGGACGCCGCTATCACTGGACAAAGCCAGTTCGGATCCGGCGATGCAGCTGTGTTTGGTTTTGGCTTTGATGACGGCCAGCCGGACAGTAACGGTGACGGACGCAGTGATCTGAGCGGTGTGCAGAAAGCTCCTGAATTTCTGGGTTTCAATTTCAACCCCGATCGTTTCACGGTAGGCGGTATCGAAGAAGGACTGCTTGGTGATCGCTACGGCGCCGAACTGACAGCGGATGTCGATGGCCGTTTCGGGCTCGAGTACGGGTTCTACGCCAACTCTGGTTCCGTCGACATTTCGCAAAGCGGTCAGTTTGGATTCGGTGTTCAGACAGCTGCCGATGGGAGTTCCTACAGTCTGGTTCCGAGTTTTTCGTTCGAAGAAGGGAGCCTGTACGCGATTTCGCCGCGGTTCGGTGCCTATGCTGACCTCGTTCTGGAGTTCAACGCCGACCTGTCTGCCGAAGCGGCATTCGTTTTCAGCGCGAGTGGATCCACGAACTTCGGGTTCGACAAGAAGATTCCCCTGATCTCCATCAATCGCCCCAGCCTCATCAATGGAGCAATGGTGATGGACGGCGAAATCGAACTGGCGGGCTCCAGTGCGATCGCCGGATTGTTTGACGCCCTGAAGGACTCGGAAGATGAGCTCACAAAAGCAAAGGCTGACCGTGAGCGAGCTGAAAAACAGCTCGCAGAAGCCACGACCGATCAGCAACGCGCGGCCGCACGAGCCGCGATCGACGATGCCGAAACCAGAAGGACTGAGGCAGAGAACAGCCAAAGAGAAGCCCGTAGCAACCAGAAATCGGCTGGCACGAGCTTCGGGTCAGCAAAATCGCTGATCGGATTCGAACTCGGCGAAGCGGACGGCAGTCTGCTGGGCCTTCAGGGAACTCTGTCAGTGGGACTCGGTGGAAGTTCGGGTGGAGTCGGAGCAGAAATCGGAAAAGATCTGGGTACTCTTGCAATCACGATTCCCGATGTAGCGCTCGTGTCAAACACTCTCGAAAGTGCCCGCGGAACTTTGCTGGCAACGACGAACAACTTTGTTAACGGTTCGGAACAGGATCTCAAACGACAGATCGCTGAGATGAACATTGATCTGGGCGCGCTGACGGGAATTGGCGGTGTGACCAATTTGTCCCTCGGCCCGATCGGTGTTGAGTTTCAGACGGTGTCCTATCTTATACGTCCGACACTCAGCGTGAACCAGACGATCTCAACCAGTCCGTACATCAAACAACTTCAGGCGACTTTTTCACCTGGGACGAAAGTGAGCGTGAACGGCACGCAGCGAACGGCCAACGGTGGTCCGGTTACATATCTTCCCAGCGACCAGCTCGAGGTCATCCCGGCCGTCCCCGGTCAGCAGATAACGGTCACGCCGACGGCTGTTCTGGGGTCGCGGCTGTCCAACAAGATCGGATTGGATGCACAACTGAAGGGCGTCTTTGAAGCGTTATCATTCGAACTGGACTTTGCTGGGGAAACTCTGATCGATGTCGGCCCGTTATTCGAACATGAACACAACCTTGGCGGTTTTGATCTCGGGACCATCTTCGATCGCACTTTCGACCTTCCCGATCGCACGATAACCCTCCCATCATTCGTACTGGGCACTGCGGCAAGCAACCCGGGTGTGGCGCCGGGGAATCCGCTGTCCGCCAACCAGCCGCAAACCTTCACTCCGTCTTCGACCGGCTCTCAGGGGATCGTCTACACGTCTGCGACAATGATGCAGGAAAACGAAGTTCTGTACCGGTCACTGGACCTGCAGTTTTCCGGCAACACAGTGAATGGCATTGGCGTCCTGGAAGAGGACCTGGTTGTCGATACTTTTGACAGCAGCGGAAATGTCAACGCGACGATTCCACTGACACCTGGTTTGCTTCTGGACATATCGCCAGGAACACATTTCCGAGTTCGCCCCTACTCCACGGACAAGCTGGTCGACAGCACCGAAGCGATGGTAGCGCTACGGTTCACAAATCCCAGCGCAGCTGTGACGATGACGGCGACTCCCGGTGATTCTGTTTCTGTTCGCTTCACTCCACCCGAAAATGAAATACGAACGGAAATCATCAATCGGCAGGAAGTAAACGCCAACAATGCTGCGTTTGAACAAAACACCGGCCTGGATGTTGATGGAAACGGACTGGCCGATGCAACCAGCGATGGATTAATGCTGCTGCGATTCATCGCAGGATTGCGAGGTCAGGATCTCATTAACGGTGCCCTTGCCTCAAACGCCACGCGTACCTCCGCCGAACAAATTGAAAACTATATCGACACAGTCCTGTTGGACATCGGCAACAACCTCCTGGACGTCGACGACAATGGGCTTGTGGAACCGACATCCGACGGCAGGCTGATTGTCCGATATCTGGCCGGCATGACTGGCGACTCGCTGATCAACGGAGCAATTGGGGCCGGTGCATCCCGTACTGCCCCCTCTGACATTTCTGCGTTTCTTCGCAATGTGACCGCCAACGTCAGCAATACAACGCAATTCGACACAACAGACCAGAACAGGAAACTGCGAGACGCAGCAGAATCATCCGCGCCACATGATCCCAATGTCGTACCAGGATCAACGCCGTGGGCAGCGATGGAATCGACAAACGGAACTTATACCCTGGCAAGTGCCGGGGGGATCGTTCCGGCAAAAACCTGGTTCCTGAAAGATACCGCAACATCCACGAATCGGGCTGCGTGGCAGCCACTTGGTACGGTCGTCGTCGGGGATTCAGATCGCATTCTTCCGCTCGCTACCAGTAACATGACGGACTCTGCCACGCGTGACGCCTACGCCGCGCGACTGGTTGTCGAGTCGTCCACGGCAACGTTGGGAATCGACGCGCCACTATTTCTGAAACTGCCGGACGCAGGCGGACAGACAATTACGGCAATCGGAGCAACGAGGATTTCCAGAATCATGATTCCTCACGACGTGCGAGGCAATGCCAGCCACGGGGACATGATTGACGTTTTCGTTCCGGCTACCGGGAGTTGGTATACTGCGACAATGGACTCTGTTCTGGAGTTTCCAATACCCGTTCAGCAGTTCCAAATCTATCCCCGCGCACTTCCCGCACGTTCCGTCGGTTCCAATGGTGAAGTATCCGGTGACCTGGCACTTCGAATCGGCATTCTCCTTGAGAATACCTCAACCACATCTCAGGTCACAGTATCGTCGCTTGGCGGTGGCCCCGGAACAATATTGACGTCACCATCCTCTGTGAACGTAACCGGGACGTCGAACATCACAGTCTCCCGCAACGCGACAACTTATCAGGTCGCGCGCAATGGCACGGCCGTGCTGACCGGCATTGAAGGCGCGGCCATCGATGCCGTCACAATCCAGGGCAACGAAGGCGCTGCAGAAACGATCCGACTGACACTGAATACGACAGGCGGACCTGCAGCGTTGCCTCTGAGAATCAACGGAGGGGGAGAAACAGCGACGTCCGCGAGAGACATTCTGGAACTGACTGGGTCCGGCATGGTGCTCGACCTGACAGGTCAGCACGTCATCACTGGAATCGAACTTGTCGATCTCAACGGCTCCGGAGGCAACACGCTGAAAGCGAATCTGAAGACGATTCAGGATAACACCGGCACCAATCGAACGCTGATCGTTCGCGGTGGAGCGGACGATGTCGTTCAGTTCGGTTCAGAAGACTTCTTTGCCACCAGCGACGGCTGGCACATCGTTGGCACAGAGACCATCGATGGCATTGTTCATGATGTCTATCGACTCAGCAGAACGGTCAAAGGCAGCCAGCGAACTGAAGATGCCGAAGTGAAAATTCAGCAGGGTGTCCAAGTGTCGGAATTCGCGAGTTCTTCGTTCACGCCATCGTTGATCGCCACTTTGCCGGTCCCCGGCATGTCATCCGTCACAGGTCCCGTTCAATCGTTGGCGCCCACCGTCAACAGGATCGAGCCCGGGCAAAATGCGGCATTCTCCGTTGACCTCAATTACTCGCAGGTGACTCAGTCCGCTTCGGACCCGTCGACCTTTGTGGCCCGTGTCCACTACGACTCCAGTCAGGTCAGATTCCTGCAGATGTCGTCACTCTTCAACGACGGTTTTGTAGGGCTGCAGGACGGCCCGGAAACCGTCTCGGATGCCGACCCAACAACTAACCGCACGGTCACACTCGTCTGGGCCAGCGACTCGGCTCCGTGGGCAGTCGGAAACCTGAATCGACTGCTGGGTTCGGTGAACTTTTCCACAACCGCCGGGTTTAGCGGCAGCGTCATTCGGTTGTCGGGGACCACTGCTCAGGATTATCAGTACGGCGTTTCCAGTCAGGTCACCGTGGCGATGGATCGGCCGTTTCTGCAAAGTCCAGCTGGAGCGATAGAAGACACCTTCCCTGAATTCCGATGGCATGACATACCCCTGGCCACAGGGTATGACCTGTTTGTGGAGGACCTTAGCCAGGGACGGCTGACTGTCATTGACATTCCCGTGACTGGAACGTCGTACGTTCATTCACAGCCATTAGCAATTGGCAGGTACCGTGCGTGGACTCGGGCAACGCTGCCTGACGGGGCTAAGACCAATTGGACACCGATCAGTTTCCAGGTGAACTCGCAAGCCAGCCTGCATTCACTGGACGTATTCTCTCAGTCACTGACGCCCACGATTTTCTGGGACGCGCTGCCGGGTGCCGTACGTTACGACATTTGGGTCGACAATACCACAACCGGAAGCACACAGGTCATCCGGGAAACAAATGTCACAGGCACTTCTTTCACCCCAACGTCAGCGCTCAGCATTGGAAATCACCGCATCTGGGTGCGTGGCATAGCTGCAGATGGATACCCCGGTCGCTGGTCGTCCGCCGTCGACACGTATGTCGGCACGCAACTAACAGCACCGGAGGCGCATACACTTAATCCGCGACCGACGTTCACTTGGACATCGGTGCCAGGTGCAACATCGTTTCAGTTGTGGGTTCAGGCAGGCAGGACTGTGGCATTGAACGTATCGGGACTGACACAAACTTCGTTCACTCCGACTCAGGATCTGCCGAAAGGAGATTACACGTGGTGGGTGCGACCTTTCCTGGCAAACGGTAAGGCAACGCCCTGGAGTCAAAGTCGAAACGTTGGAATTGTCGACCGCCCCCTGATCTTCAGTCCGCATGCGCTAACACTCGACTCCACTCCGACGTTTACCTGGAGCGCGCTCGAGACACCAAAATACGAACTGTGGGTGAATCGAATCGGTGGACCTCAGCGAGTCATTCATCAAACATCACTCACCACAAACAGCTTTACACCCGGCATTCCACTGACCAATGGCAATTACCGGGCCTGGGTACGCACGATTGCCAGCGATGGAACGCCCGGCATCTGGAGCAAACCCCTGGATTTTCAAATGGACTTCCGACAGGGTCCGGTGGTTGTCGGTCCGGCTGGCATCGTGACTGATCCGACTCCGGAATTCGCGTGGCGCGCCATTGATCATGTCAACTATTACGATCTGTGGGTCAACAATCTCAGCACCGGCACACAACAAATCATACGGGTGAAAGACATCCCGCACGTCACTGGCGAATCCGAAATCTCATACCAGAGCAGAGTCAATCTGTTCCCAGGACAATATCGATGGTGGGTGCGAGCAAGGTCAGAGGATGGTTCGTTCAGCGCATGGAGCGCGCCGACCGACTTCTCTGTGCCTGTGCCAGTAGTTTCCGGCCCGGCCGGTACAATTACGGACGCATTTCCTGTGTTTCAATGGGATGGTGCCGATCAATTCGCAACCTACGAACTTTGGGTTAACAACATTTCGTCCGGCACGTCTCGTATCCTGAACGTAACCGGCATCAGCGGCAGGTCGTATCAATCCGCCCTGCCGCTCGAAGTTGGCAGCTTTCGCTTTTGGGTGCGGGGATTCGATGCAGCTGGAAACTCTTCTCAGTGGAGCAGTCCGGGGACCTTCACGAATGACTTTGCCGACTCATCCGCACCCGCCCTGTTGACACCTGCCGGAAACTCGTCCAGCGCCAGTCCAACATTCACATGGACAGCTGTTTCTGACTCGATTCGCTACGAATTACTCGTGAAACTCCTCAACAGCAGCGATCAACCAACTGTCATTCATTTCGACAAGGGCAGATCCACATCTTTCACCGATGCGACAGCGCTGGCTGCAAATCAATCTTATCGCTGGTGGATTCGCAGCATCGGTCCAAACAATGTGCCAGGTGCCTGGAGTCAGCCCATGAACTTCAGAATTGTTGCCGACAGTCGGGAAAAAAAGGGCCTGCCTGGACTATCCCCCACAATTGAGTTGCAGCACGAATTGACCATGTTTGCTGTGTCGCATGCGCCAGCCCTCCCCAGTGCAGAATCTTCACCAGAATCAGCAGCCGTTCCACTCTGCAACGACACTGCAGCCAGCGGTGAGTCTCTTCCCGAACAGGAACCTGAGGTCAGTGGTCCGCCGGAGGTAACGTTGATTGATCAGGTCATGCAATTATGGTCGGGTGATTATGGTCTTCCAATCGACGAGATGCAGTCGGACGATTCGCCAATCATGAATTCACCGCAATCCGTCTGACCAAAAGGCCTCGAACATCGCTGCGGGCTCTATGAGCGAAGTTCGATTGGCAACTGGTCGATTTTCGCAGCCAGAACGAAATCGTTGAGTGAAAGTCCGCCGATCGCATGTGTCCAGATTTCGATCGATAGGTTGCGGTATCCAGCCAGGTGAATATCGGGATGATGCCCTTCTTCCTCTGCCAGCTGAGCGACCTCGTTCAGGAACCGCATCCCCGCAGCGAAGTTCTTAACAACCCACGATTTGCTGATGCGGTCAGGCTTTGCATGGGTCGTCCATCCGCTGATCATCGCCAGCTGCGGACTAATCTCCGAAGGAGTGAGTTTCGGGATTCCGCCTTCGCATGGAACGCATTTTAAAGCTCGAAGTTGATCAATGTCACATGGCTGCTGCATGATGTCTCTGCTTTGCTGTGGATTGCTTGAAGAATCGGGACAGAACAGGCGGGTGCTTCGTGATAAGCTGTCTGCGGGCTGGTTCGAATTCCTGCGGATTTGCCTGCAAACGAAGCCACTGATCAGGATGATACGAAACAGCGAAACAACCCACTAACGTGCAATACGTTCGATAATCAGGGGAATCGGTTTGGCAACGTCGGTGATGGTGATTGCGGATAAGACCTGATCGTGAACACGACCGGGTTCTGTGGAAAACAAACGTACCAAAGGTTGATCTACTGAAACAGGATCACCGATTCGGACCAGCATCTCAAGTCCCACGGAGTGGTCGATTGCATCGCCCATTTTCTTTCGGCCGCCACCCATCGCGATGATGGCCAGACCAAGTTTTTCTGCATCGATCTCAGAAACGACGCCGTCACGTTGGCTAACAACATCGGACGCCGGGGCGACACTCAGAATGACATCCGGGTTGCCTCCCTGTGCAACGACCATCTGGCAATACTTTTTCAGAGCCGATCCGTCGGCCAGCCGGGCTTCCAGCCTGCTGCGAGCCTCAGCTTCATCCTTAGCGATGCCTGTATCGATAAGCAGCTCGATTCCAAGCCGAATCGACAGTTCCCGTGTATCCTGGGGACCCTTATTCCGCAGAACCTCGAGACATTCCATGACTTCAACAGCGTTACCACACATGCGTCCCAAAGGCTGATTCATATCCGTCAGGAGAGCTGTAGTCCGAACACCCATACGATGGCCCGTTTCAACCAGTGACCTGGCAAGTTGAGAGGCTTGTTCCTGAGTCTTCATGAACGCACCCGTACCAAATTTTACATCCAGTACCAAAGCGTCGGTCGATTCCGCAAGCTTCTTGCTCATGATGCTCGCCGTGATGAGCGGAATCGAAGGAACTGTGGCCGTGACATCTCGGAGTGCGTAGAGCCTGCGGTCTGCCGGTGCGAGTTCTGCAGAGGCGCCTGTGATGACGCAGCCGACCTCCTGCGTAATCTGAGTTATCTCGTCCAGCGTCAGATGAGTGCGAAAGCCCGGTATGGCTTCCAGCTTGTCGAGCGTTCCGCCTGTTGGTCCAAGACCGCGGCCGGACAGCATTGGTATCTGCACACCACATTCGGCCAGCAGTGGGGCAAGGATGATCGACGTCTTGTCTCCGATGCCACCCGTTGAGTGCTTATCCCCCCGCGGTATCCCATCATCGGGCCACTGAAGACGCGTGCCTGTGTTCAGCATCTCGAGTGTCAGAGTCGCCGTTTCAAGGTCCGTCATACCGTTCAGGTAGATGGCCATCGCCATCGCTGACATCTGGTAGTCGGGGATGTCACCTCCTGCAAATCCCTGAACAAAGAAAGCGATCTCTCGATCTGACAACTCGTGTTTATCGCGCTTCGCGGCAATTAATGAGGCTGGCAGCAATGGGAGTTTCCGTCAAGAGAACGGTGAATCAGGACTCTGACAAATGGTCCTCGATCATGGATCAGATCGTTCAGAATCAGTTGGCAGTGACCGTGTTGATATCTGCGGGACGAAACCGAATTCTGTTGCCAAACGCGCTGAAGTCCAGCATCTGGCCTTTTTGCACTTCCAGTCGCATTGACTGCATCGGAATACGGTAACTCATGGATTGTCTGCAAACCGTCTTTCCGGAATTTTTCAGAATACCTGTGCATTGCAGCAACCAGCCGGTTGGCCGCCCGAGAAAGCCGGCCGCATTGCGGGCGTTGGATTCTTCAAGCTGGATGATCATCAGTACGGGCGACGAAGCCTCTTCGAATGTTGCGGTTGTCATGTCCTCTGTTTCCAGCCGCCAGCGCAGTTCACCAGTGGTTCGATCAAATGCAAACAACGCATCGCCCAGTGGAGTCGAACGCATCCCCACTCGTTGCATCGGGTCCACGCGACGTTTGGGGCCGATAATCGTCAGATAAACATTCAGTAAATCTGCGCGGGCAAACAGTCCTGGTCGTGGAGTCAATGAACTTCGGATCGCATTGTCAGTTCCTCCGGATTCCGCATTTCTCAGTTCTTCCGGTAGATCAAATGTGGAAACCCGACCATTCGAAAGGTCAATCAGGCTGAACTTCAATGGTGAATACGCCAGTAAAGTGTCTGCGTCGAGGACCTGAAAACTTGTGACGTCGGGCAGTTCGATCCGGCGGCTTACAAAGCCATTGGCTGGATTGATCCATTCCATCACTCGCGGGTTCTTCTTCACCCGCTCTGGTCTCAGCACAATCAGGTCTCGTCCTGCGGCCGTCAGGCTGGAGATGGCATCATCTGACGTCAGGGGGCTTCCTTCGATCAGGGTGCCATCAGAAAGCCTGCGGCATTCCACCACGCGCGTTCTTGTATTCAGAAGAACCACTGCTTCCGAAGTTGCGGTTGCGTAATACTCTTTCATGGCTCCCCGAAGTGCCCAGCGCGTCGTGCCGGTGCTGAGATCAATGATCTCAATCCGGCCTTCATCCTGAAGACAGATAAAGCGATCGGAGCCACCGCAGATGGTGATCGAGCCGGCTGACGTGATGCCCAGGACAGACCGCTGATAGATGGTAATGTCCACGAAAGGCATCGCGGCCGGCTCCCGACCGTAGCGAAGATCACTGGTGCTTCGCGACCACAGCGGTCGTCGGCTGATTGCAGATACCGCAGACACCGTTCGCAACGAATGTCCAAGCACGACAGTTCCATAACGGAGCAACGTTCCGCTGGATTCGCCGTAGGGACGCGAAGTGTCCAGCGTGAGAGGCAGTAGACAGGGAACCGCATCTGTGCCCGGGGGAATGGCCGGGGCGGCATGACCACAAACCCGGTCTGCAACGCTGTTGTAATTCCAGATGTACCGGCTGAGATAAATGTCATTGACATCCAGTACTCGCACAGGCGTATCGGGAGACCGATAGACATTTGAAAGCACAGGAATTCCGATGAGCTGATCGTCCGGCCACGTCGACAGTTGAGCTCGCGAAAGCCGATCCCATTCTTCCCGCTCGACGCGAATCTCATGCAGTTGCGATCCCGGATCGGCAATGGAAGACACAGGCAACTTCACAGCTTGCTCTTCTATAAACCCGGTCAGCAGGTATCGAATGTCCTGATCATCGGCGTTGTCTCGCCATTCAAGAAGTCGCCGAATGACTCTCGAACGCAGATCATCGGACTGTGCGGCAAGGGAAAGAAGCTGGGCAAGCCTGTCATCAAACAAGCCCGCATCTGTGCGAGCGTCACTTCGTTTCATCGCTTCTTCACAGACTGCCGGATGATCAATCAAAACCAGCATCTCATCCGAAAGCGATTCGATAAAACGCAGCAGAGTCGGCGACTGATGTGTGTCGGGCGATGCGAATTGCGCCGTGACCTGACGCAGCAGCCAGTAATTCAGGTCCTGAAAATGTTTAAGCGGGTCCGGAGTTCTCCCGGCGGCAGCAGTCACTGTCGATGACCGCCCGCCATCCATGGAAATATCAACGGATCGAAATGCATCCAAAGGATCAGCTTCAACAGGAATCGGACCCGCCGAACTGACGGAATCCATTGCCTCCCTGACAACCTGAATGAGGTGATCGGGATCGTTCACCTGTGACGCATGCAAGACTCGAAGTTGCAGCAGCTTCGCGCGACTGGTCTGGGACATCGTCACTGCGTCCGCCCGATCCAGGACGCTTCGCAGGCGATCCGAATTCTCCTCATTCGGTTCTCGGGGTTCAGACAGTAGTTCTACTGCAAGCTTCGTAAGCGCGTCGACCTGCAGCTGTCGAAGTTCGGCATGGGAGATTACTGACGGCTCAACCGCATCGAGCAGGCTGAGAGCGGCGGTGAACTGATGCTCCCTGATGAGTTGTTCGGCTCTTCGTGCCACCGGAATAACGTTCGGTTCTATCGAACGAGAGCCCAGCTGAGCAATCCATCCAGGATTGAACACCAGCATGCTGGAGCCACTGCTGATCAGATCCCCCGGGTGCTCAATCGAAGCGGAGATTCTTTTCATCAGGGATCCGTCTGTCATGGACACTGCAGCGACTGTTCCGTCAGTCAATGAAACATACAAAACGTTGTCGCGAACGGTTCCGCGGCCTGCGGCAACATTCAATAAAGTCTTTTCCCCTGGTATCTCAGCCGGGGATGTATCCTGCGATGGCGATGCATTCTTGTAAAAGAGTTTCAGGATGGCTCCCAGAGGATTGTTATCATCATTCGCGTTTCCACTCGCCTGCTCCTGTGTTCCGGGGTTGCCAACTACGCATTTCCAGATCTTGTTCCCGGTAACGGAGTCAACCGCCTGTAGCCCGGATGAACCCCAGAACACGATCCTCGAAGCATCGGCGTAGATGACGCCCCGGTATTCGGATCCGTCAAACTCCCGGACAACCTCACCCGTTTGGCAGTCAATGGCGCGAATCCTGTGGCTTTCAGGGTCTGTCTGGAACAGTAAATCGTTCTCCAGCAGCAGTGGCTGCGCTGACCATACGGACTTCAGCGGCCGGGGTGGTTGCCATATTCGACCCCGGTTTCGAATGATGGTCGTCTCGTCAGATGTTCTGACCGGAGGATGCGTCGCCCAGAGAATTGACTCTGTCAGAGAATCAACGGCCATTAACCAGTCCGTTCCGGTATCGGAATAAATGATGCCGTCATCGATCAGAGGTGTGAATGGCGTCAGGTTACGAGCCTGATCGTTTTGATGTTCCGGCCCGACAAAGCAAAGCGGCTTCTTCCATCGCACCTGACCAGATTCAGCATCCAGACAGGTGAGAGAAATCGACTCCGCCTGTTCCGCCAGTGCGTAAAGAAAACGATCATCTGATGCGGGCGGACCAGTGATCCTTGCCTCTGTCAGCTCATTGCCGAATTGCTCTTCCACGGCTTCACCGCCCACAGACCAGATTCGCCGGCCAGTCGTTTTCTCCAGAGCAATCAGCCTCGATATCGAAGAGATTCGATTCGCGGAACCTGGCATTGCAACAGGGGGTCTTGTCCCGCTGGATGTGTTCTTTACGGGCTCGTTGTGAATCAGGTAGACATGGTTCTGGTCCACTGTCAGCCGACCGAAAATTCCATCTCGATACAGGTGATGGGCAAACAAAGTCTGCTCAGTCTGGCTAAAGTCACTGGAATTTAATCTTAAAGAACTGCTAAGCCGGGATAGCCGGGTCGCCAGTTCACTCTCGATCGTCTCTGCCAGGTTGAGGGACGGTGCAGTCCAGGACCACCGCACGTCACCCGCATTCAACGCGATGGCCCTGACTCCGGTCAGGTTCCGGACGTAGACATTCTGGTCATCAATTGCCGGCATCCAGTTCGATGTCAGCAGAGCGCCGTCATCTGCGGCATGAGACTGATACATCTCTGTCATTCGCTGGATTAAAGAGGAACGATGCAAACCCGCCAGCCACTGAGTGCCCGAGAAATCCGCCGTGGAAACGTCCGTTGCAGTAACGTGCGCTGATTCAGGGGAATCCTGCTTTCCATTGGCAGACTCTGCACTGATGTCGTTACTCCTGACCGTTCGAAGGGAATCAGTGGCTTCAGGTCGATTTGCAGCTCGTTCGTTCGTCGAAGCGATCCGCTCCGAATCAGGGGCTATTCGCTGAAGGATCCGTTTCGAAGCGCTTTGCCACTTCAACGGGATTCCCTCGGCCAGCAGTGGCCGGAGCCAGAATTCAGCGGGTTTTCGGCGTCCACGATCAAGATGCTGTTGTGCGATCAACAAATGAGACTGGTAAGCAGCTTCCGTCGCAGGATACCTGAGGATGATGGAGACCAGGCTGGCAGGGTTGCCCCGGACCATTTTCTGCAGTTCCAGATGAGCCAGTTGTTCATCCTGTTTCTGAAGGGCTTTCAGCGCGGATTCCGGCAGCCTGTGGATTTCGTCAAAGACCCCGCGAAACAACGGCTGCCATGTTCGGGGCTCAGAAGTCTTCTTTCCATCACTGTTAATGGGGACCAGCAGACCGGGTTCCAGCTGGGACAGCAGCAGCATCTGGCCGATAGCCGCTCGAACATCCTTTTCCCGGACGTGTTCGCAGAGCAATTCAAAGGCCTGTGCTGTTCGTCTGTCTGTCAGGAGTTCTCCGGAAGCATCCAGAGCATTGGTCAATTGTGACGGAGGGACAGCCTGCCCGCAGGTTTCCGAAACGAGACAACAAACAACGGCAGAAAACATCATTACACAGGACCACGGAAAGCGTGATGCCTTCGCAAAGTCTTTCCTGTGATTTCCGTGGTCGTATCCCATGGGGTCCTCCTGCACTCCTGCCAGATGAGGTCTGGCCTCATTCTCATTGTACAAACAGGAATTCTAACCACCGATCTCTGAAACTGACGACCGCAATCCGGTTGGGTTTGTCATGCAGTCAGAATCAATCCGGAGCTGAAAATCGCTGAGGCCTCAATCCCGGATCGATTCCACCGTCTCCGGATCTGCACTGGATGCTGAATTCAGTTTCAGGCTGCGACCTTCCACGGCGACCTTCGAACCCAGCAGTGATTGCGCGTAACGAAAGGTCCGGTGATCGCAGCCAAGATCGGCACGAAGCGATTTCAGCGAAGTGCGCGTTTTCCCGGAGGCCTGATTCTGTTCCAGGATTTGCACAATTCTTGCTGCATGTTCCTCGATCCCTTCCGGCGTATTGTCAAACAGTGTGCGCACAACGAATGCTCGCCCGCTGGTGTCGGTGGCTCGAACCGTTGCGGCTTCGGTGAATCCGGGCACTACAATCCTCGAAGCGCCATGGCGACCTTTGACAACCCTGATCTGCACCGGAATAGCATCAGTCATTTCGGTGACATGGGAAATGACACCAACCTTGCGACCCTGAGATTCCAGATGCATCAGGGCATTCATGGCCATGGCCAGCGTTTCCTGGTCCAGACTACCGAAGCCTTCATCGATGAACAACGATTCGATTCGCAGGCGATTGGATGTCAGCGATGCCAGCCCCAGCGCCAGAGCGAGCGAAACCAGGAACGATTCGCCACCCGATAACGACAGTATCGATCGCAGCTGATCACCCATATCACGGTCAGCCACCACCAGATTCAGTGACGCACCAAGCGACTGCAGACGATAGCGGCTGGTCAGTTGCTCCAGATGCGCGTTCGCGTAGCCAATCAGAATCTCCAGAGTTCTGCGCTGGGCCATCTTGCGAAACTTCGCCCCGTCTGCGGAACCAATGAACTCATCCAGTCGCAACCACGGGTCAACTCGCATTTCCAGTTGTCTGAGTTCCTGGTGAAGCGATTCGCATCGCTCTCTCAGCTTGTCATCCTGATCCAGGATACTCCTGGCACTCGCCATCTGGTCGATCGCAGCCTCCACCTGTTTCCGAAGATCGTCTGCAACAGATCGAAGCTGCTGCTCAGATTCCTGCGACGGTCGAGTCTGTGAATGTTCATTGAGTTGCCGGATGGCTGCCTGCAGCCCCGCATCGGCAGACCGGAACATATCCTGTATCGACTCCAGAGACTGCTGTTCTGACTGAATCCATTCGCTGCTCCGCGACAGCATGATGTCGATTTCCGACATGGACAGTAAGCGATTCTCCTGAGCAGCGAATGCTGTCAGCCAACTCTGCAGTTGTTCTTCAGCCTTCTCCAGGGTTTGCTCTGCCGTTTGCAGTTGTTCCGCGCGGGAATTGAGTTCGGCCCGGGCGGCCACCTCTTCACTCTGGGCCGCGTTCTTCTTCTGACGTAATTGCTCGAGCTCTTGAGCCATCGACTGGATGCGATTCGAAATGTCCGCTTCAACGACATCGGCGTCGCGACCTTCGAGCAACTGCTGTCGCTGCTTCGTTAATTGTTCGACTTCGGCCGTCGCGAGAGCCTGTTCAGTCCTGCATTTCTGAAGCACGGCTTCTGTGCTTTCACAGGATTGTCTCTGAAGAGACACACTGGACCGAGCCGTGACGTGTTCCTTCTCCGCTATTTGAAGTTGTTCTTTTGTCTGCAGACAGTCTTCCAGCCGCTGATGAATGCTGATGCGAAGTGACCGGGCGTCCGTTTCGAAGGCTGTATGACCTTCATCTGCGACGTCCAGAAGCGGCTGCAGCGACAGACGCGAATTCTCAGCCACTCGCCGGTTATCCTGAACAGCCGACAGCTGACTTTCGACTCTGGTGCGAGCCACTTCGCACTGTTTTTCGAGTGTCGCAAACTGCTGTCTCAGGTTGCTGACCGACTTTTCGGCTTCCGCGAATTGTTTCGCACAGTGCTGACTGTGCCGAACAGCTTTGCGAAGTTCGACGTCCTGAGTTTCAACCGCTCTGATCTGGTCCGTGATGGTCGCAAGCTGCCTTTGAATCGTCGGACCGCGATCCGATGCCTCAACCTGCAACAGTGGAACAACCGCATCGTGGGCGAGGTGTTCAAAGGTCAATGCCTGCAGCATTTCAGTGGTGCTGCGAATCTGATCGTGGTATTCCTTCAGGCGACCAGAACGCTGTTCGATCGATGCTTCCAGTTTACTGCAGCTCGCCCGGTAGTTTCGCAGCCGTTTTTCCGTTTCAGACACGACTTCTTCGGCAGCGCGAATCGCAGAAGATTCAACGTCAGGTTCATGGGTGCTGAAGGGGTGCTCGTGCGATCCACAGACGGGACAGGGTTCGTTGTTTTGAAGTGTTGATCGCAGTCGTTTGGCCGCGTCGTCGACAGCCGCTCTCATGCGTTCGATCGATCGCCGCTCCTTTTCCAGAATCATTTCGGTCTGAGGAAGATCGACCCGGGCAAATCTCAGGCGCTGGGCTTCCTCTGCCTGGTTTTGTTTCTCGAGCAGCTGAATTTCCGTCGTTAGTCGGTTTCGTTCGCCCTGCAGTCTCTGTTGATCTTCCCAGTAACGACGGTACTCGTTCAGCACTGACTGCGTTTGCATCAGGCGTCGGCGATGGTCTGCCAGTTGATCGGGGTCGAAGGCCGCTTCCGCTTCTTTTGCCGCTACCAGATCCAGTTCCGTCTGTTGACACTTTTCGCGCAATGGCGCTTCGGAGTCTTTGGCCGCCTGTTGATCGCGCTGCAGCTGTTCCAGTGATTGCTGCAGCTGGCGCAACTGCTGTTCAGACTGATACAAAGCCTCGCGGGCTACGCGGGCCTGATCAAGTCGAATTAGCCAGAGGCTCATTTCCGGCGCGAACGGGGCGTATGCCGATAGACTGCTCTGCTGTTGGATCAGACTGGCGATGCGAGCCTGAAGGTTCTCAACAATCTGATTGGCTTGCGTTAGCTTTTGCTGAGCAGCCGCATGCTGAGTCTCCGCTTCCGTAAACTGTTCCTCGGCAGACAGCTTCCGGCGTTTTGCCGGTTGCAGCAGTGAGTCCAGCTTGCGTGCCTCAAGCAGGCTGGCCCGCAGATCTGTTTGTTGCTGCAGTAATCGGTCATGGTTTCGGCTTGTTTCGTCGAACTTCCTGCCGTATTCCTCCAGAGCTTTGACGAGGTACGAATGACGTTGTGCCGCTTTCGAGTGGGAATTTTCGGCAACCTGAATTTGTTCCTTCGCGGCTAACTGATTCGCCCGAAGCATCCGACACTCACGCTGGACACGTTGAGTCAAGCTCAGGTCAATCCGACGTTGTGTCGATTCATGCAGCTTCTGCTCGGCGATCTGTTTGCCTTTTTTCGCCGTTTGCACCTGTTGATCGCGGGCGTGATGCTCTTTGAACCAGTCCAGCTGTGTTTGCAGTTGTCGGTGTTGCTGATCCAGTTCGGCATGCTGCTCTTTGGCTGCTGCGTAAACCCGTTGTGCGGCTTCGCGTTGTTCGTCATCCATCGGTTGATGGTCGCGAATTCTTTCACGCACTCGATCCAGCTCAGCCTTCTCTTTTTTTGTTCGCTCGAAGACGGCTTTCGAAATCGCTTCGAATTGTTCCGTGCCGGTCAGGGCCTGAAGAATTTCAGCCCGTTCTTTGTCATCGGCTTTGAGGAATGTGGCGAAATCGTTCTGGGCCAGCAGCACCGCTCGGGTGAACTGATCGAAGGTCAGCCCGATTTTGCTCTGAATGGCTGAGTTGACTTCTGTTTTCTTGCCGCTGCATTCAACGGGTCCCTGTCCGCCGGGACTGATGTGTCCTTTGAACAAAGTCATTTCTGACTGCTGCAGGTTCCCATCAGGTTTGTTATGGGCTCGGCGAACGCTCCATCGGGCCGTCCATTGCTGGTTGTCAATTCCAACGAACGCAACTTCGGCCATTCCTTCTGCCGTGCCACGCCGCAGCAATGTCCGAGGGTCATCCTGTTTCTCGCCATTGTCCAGATGCTCCAGCCGACCGACTCGATTCAGACGAGGCGTCTTCTCATAAAGAGCCAGGCATAAGGCATCAAGAAGACTGCTCTTGCCAGCGCCGGTTGGACCACTGATGGAATACAGGCCGGCCTTTGCCAGAGGATCGCAGGTAAAGTCAACCGTATGCAATCCGGCAAGCGACGCAATATTGCGGAGTGATATTCGGAGAATCTTCATGCCTCAGCAGTCTCCTGCTGCATGACGATTTCGCGAAATGCCTGAAGCAGCGCCTGATCCGGGTCGGCCTGATATTTCTCTCGAAAAGCGTTTGTCAGAATTTCTTCGGGATTAATGGAATGCAGGTCCGCCAGACCGCTGGCCAGCATTTCCTCATCAAAGGATGCCGATCTGGCCATGGTCTCAAGTTTGATGGATGCCAGACGAACCGGCAGATTTTCCACCGCATCCTCAATCCTGACTCGGCGCGATGGGTCCGGGCCCTGATCAAGAATTCGCAATTCCAGAAAGGGGTATCGCTCCGGCGGAAGGTCATTCTCCAGTGTCAGGGTCGCCAGTTCGTCGACAAGACCATCAACCGGCACAGCACCTTTCGCTGGAACAGACAGCAGCGGAATGGTCCGTGGGACGGGAATCTCTTCAACCGTGGATACCCGGCATCCTTCGAAACAGACCCGGCACAGACTATGTTGGTAGCCTGATTCAGCAAAAGACAGTGGAAGCGGACTTCCGCAGTAACGAATTCGATTCTGCCTGAACTGCTGCGCCTTATGCAGGTGCCCCAGTGCAACGTAAGCGATTTCAGCAGGAAACATGCCGGGACTGACAGCCTCCGATCCACCGATGACAATCCGTCGCTCGGAGTCCCGTGATTCGATTCCGCCCATCACGTGGCAGTGTCCCATGGCGATAATCGGAATTTGTCCGCCAACCTGTTCGCCGATGCGCTCCGCCATCACGACAGCGGCATCCGTAGTTCGCCGGTACAATTCTTTGACACCATCCAGATACGGATCCTCAGCCTCCAGAAGCAGCGGTACATCGGACGGCCGGAGAAACGGGATTGCCAGGACAATTGCCTGAGTGATCCCTGTCGGACTGACAATCGGCACCAGGAACTTGTGGATGTCGATCTCGTCGTTCTCATTGCGGCTGACCGTACCGACCACGCGGATGTTCAGCGATTCAAGAAGTGAGGATGGTGATTCCAGCCGCGCGGCCGAATCGTGATTGCCGGCTGTAATCACAATCTGCATCGCGGGCAGACTGGTGGAAACGGTTGCCAGAAAATCGTAGTAGCGACGCTGAGCCAGTGCCGAGGGATTCACGGTATCGAACACATCACCCGAGATAATCAGCGCATCGGGACGATGTTGATCCAGCGTCTTCAACAGCCATTCCAGAAACTGCTGATGTTCGTAGTCGCGATCAAAGCCAAAGAACGACTGACCCAGGTGCCAGTCGGCGGTGTGAAAAACAGTCAGCATAGTTGGACGCCTGCTTCCGCAGCGGGTTAAGTCTCCCTACACAAGGCCAAACATTGTGCCTTGCCATCAGGTTCAGGGGGTTGCCTGGTCGCGATCCTTTGTCTCCGGGGTAAAGACTTTGATCTGCCTCATGGCGACAGCACCGCATTTCGCCGGGGCTGAATTCCATGACTGAGCGAGACAGGATTCTAGCTCAGAATTTCCTTCACAACATGGGCGGGTTCGGCGCCTGTTAGTTTCTGGTCGAGACCCTGGTAACGAAACGTCAGTCGATTGTGGTCGATGCCCAGTTGATGAAGGATTGTTGCATTCATGTCCCGAATGTGAACCGGGTTTTCGACGATGTTGTAGCAGTAGTCGTCGGTTTTCCCGAATTCAAAGCCCCGCTTGACTCCGGCACCCGCCATCCACATCGTAAAACAACGGCCATGATGGTCGCGACCGTGGTTGTCAGCGGTCAACTGGCCCTGCGAATAGATGGTGCGGCCAAATTCCCCACCCCAGACGACAAGCGTATCGTCAAACATCCCGCGAAGCTTCAAGTCCGTGATAAGCCCGTAGACTGCGTGATCGATCGAATCACACTGACCACGAATCAGGCTCGGCAGACTTCCATGCTGGTCCCATCCGCGATGGAACAGCTGAACAAACGGCACGCCCTGTTCCGACAACCGGCGGGCAATCAGGCAGTTGCGGGCAAACGATCCGGGTGTTTCGACATCCTTGCCATAAAGTTCCATCGATGCCTGGGATTCTGTGCTGAGATCCATCAGACCTGGCACCGATGTCTGCATCCGGAAAGCCATCTCGTACTGCGCAATACGTGCCAGTGTTTCCGGGTCACCCACCTGGTCATAAGTTTCCTGGTTGATGGCTGCGATATGGTCGAGCATTCGGCGGCGTGTTGGCTTGTCGATACCGTCCGGATTGTTCAGGTACAACACCGGACTCGCGCCAGCGCGAAGTGCAACACCCTGATGCTGTGAGGGAAGAAATCCACTGCCCCACAGTCGACTGTACAAAGCCTGCTTCTGTCCCGGCCCGCGCGAAATCATCACAATATAAGACGGCAGATTTCTGTTGGGGCTGCCTAGCCCGTAGCTGATCCACGCGCCCATACTGGCCTTGCCGGGTTGCTGGAAACCTGTGTTGATGTAGGTAATCGCCGGGTCGTGGTTAATGGCTTCTGTGTGCACCGATTTCACGAGTGCGATGTCGTCCACCAACCTGGCCGTCTGCGGAAGAATCTCACTGACCCATGTGCCGTTTTGTCCGTGTCGGCTGAATTTGAACATGGGTGCTACGCAGGGAAAGGATGTTTGCCCCGACGTCATCGTGGTAATGCGCTGACCGTTGCGGATGAAGTCCGGAAGCTCTGTTCCGTGAATGGCCCGCAGTTCCGGTTTGTAGTCCCAGGTGTCAATGTGCGATGGACCACCGCACATGAACAGGTAGATAACACGCTTTGCCTTTGGAGCAAAATGAGGCAGATGTCGTTGAACTTCGGTTTGCAGAGTCTGCTGAGCTGCCGTATCAGTGAACGTATTCGCTTTCAACGCCGGAGACGTGCCAGCCAGCCATGCCAGAGCTGCCGCGCCCAAAGGCCGCCCGGAGTTGGCCAGGAGGTCTCGACGCGTCATGGATGACTGTAGTTCTGCGATGGGATTGGGCATGGCGGTAATCATGGAGGGCAGATTTTTGGAGGTAAACGACCTGAATGGCCGATTTCCGGAACCGAAGACCCGTATTCTACCGCGGTCAGGGGCGCTGAGACAATGACTCAGGCACCCGTGTTCGGGGTTTCGCCCCGGCTCGAACGCTGTTCAGACGGCTCGCTTGCAGTTCGTTTAGCCGCCGTGCGATGATTCCCGAATACCAAACTGCCCACGGATCACGTTCTGTGCGAATCCGGTTCTGCAAAGAAATCGGCCCGCGGATTCCGTCATCCGACCGAACGCCACTTTTCTCTGCCTGATTTTTTTGGGCCCCCATTTCGTCTCCAATTCATCTGTCTTTCGGGCGTTTACGCGATGCCTCAATATGCTCGATCATTATTCGACGATGAACCGGACGGCAGCATCATGCTGGAAGATCTGTTCAATCAGGGCCAGGTGGCACTGCGCAGGGGGCGTGTGTTCGACATGTGTCCTGACACGGTGGACACCAAAGGTCTGCTCGCAGATTTCCGAATCGAAGGAATGCTGGTCGGTGTCGCTGTGGGCGATGCGCTGGGGCATTGCACCGAATGGCAGTTCAGTCCGGAATCACGACATGAGAAATACGGAACGATTGCCGATCATCTGACCGTTCCGGGAGTTCGGTCCGGCCGCATCTCTGATGATACTCAAATGACTTACTGGACGCTGGATCGAATTCTGCACCGCGGGCGGTTCGATTTTGAAGACGTCGTAGGCTGCTTCGTCGATCGGCATGACGACATCGTCGGAATGGGCCGCAACACCTCGGCTTCACTGACACGGCACCAGCGCCGCATGAGAACCGGATTGCCACTGGTGCATGAATGCGTGGGCGATCCCGCCGAAGAAGGCCGCGGAAACGGGGCATTGATGAGGTTTTCGCCCATTGTCCTCCCGTGGCTCAAGACGCCCTCAAAGCAACTCTGGGCTGACGCCGTTCTGTCGAGCCTGGCAACCCATGGCAATACGGTAACGTTGTCTTCTGTTGTCGCAATGACTCACCTGCTTTGGAAGGTTCTTGCAATGCCGCAACATGAAACGCCTTCGCCCATGTGGTGGATTGACGAATACCTGCGCATTGCCGGCGACCTCGAAACGCATCCGCTGCCGGACCCGCTGAACACGGATCCTGTGCCGCTCTGGTACGATGGCTTTCGTGGTACGCTGTGTGATTTCATCGACCAGCGTGTCCGGAAAGCCTTCGTGGACGGTGTCCCGCTCCGGGATGCCTGTTCACTGGATGGCTTCGGCTCGCGTGCGGATTCGCTGCAAACTGTGCCAGCGGTTCTGTACACGATGATGTGTCATGCCGACAGTTTCGAATCCGCGATCATTACCGCCGTGAATGACACCAAGGACAATGACACCATTGCGGCCATCGTCGGTGCGTTTGTCGGGGCAATTCACGGCCTCTCGTCAATTCGCCAGCGCTGGATTCACGGGATCCGGTCTTACAGTCTGAAGATTCCCGGACGAACCTCGCAGTCAGATCGGGACGTTGTCATGAGAATGGCAACCGAGGCCGCATTGCACTTCTGCGGGCACGCTTCTGTTCCGTAAGACTCCCGCCTTCTGCATGTGCGTTGCCGGATATGAAACGGGAAGAAGGCCCTCCAGTCACCCTGTGGATTGATACTGATGCGGCGCTCCTGTCATACTGGAGCACGGTCAGAACAAAGATGGGGAGGACAGCGAAACTCGCCCAGCCAGATGCGTCATTAGCAACAGTCATGGCGGCACCTGGCGGGTACCGAGATATCGCTTTCAGATCTGACACGGCAGTTGTTTCGAATCAAACCGGGTCTGGCTTGTGAGCAGTTGTGCTGCCTCCGGCTGCGTCTCGTATCAAGGCAGGAGCGTCCAAATGACAAATGACACGCCCGAATCAATGCATCCGGAAAACGATCTGCAGGACAGCGAAACTGACTACCGCCTGGTTGTGTTTTCTCAGCCCGAAGAGGCTTCTGTTCTCGAAGAAGCGTTCATGAAACTGCCGGGAATGGATCGCGCAACAGCGCGACTGCAATCGCATCTGATGCCGGGGATTGTTCCGTATGCCTATTCAGAAGCGGCGGCGGCACAGGTTGCGGACGATCTTACGCGACAGAATATCAAAGCTCAGGCCATTTGCTGTGACCAGCTTCCGGACCTTGTTCATTCCCAGCAGGTGCATCACCTGCGATTCACCAGCGATGGCCTTGAAGCGATCGATGCCAACGAGCATGTCCAGTTCACGGCGTGGGATCAGATAGCAATGATCAGTGTTGGCATCACGTCATCCAGCGCTCCTCTGCATCGTCGCGCGTCCCCCTTCCTGGCTCAGGGAAGTTCACACCGATCGTGGAATCAGGGGACGAAGGTTGGCCATCGGAATCGTCCGGAGGCATTCCTGGTTCTTAAAGATGGACTGCCGGGGTTATTTCTCGCGAGCGATGAAATGAACTACGAGGCCCTGGGTGACCGAATTCATCCATCTTCGGTGGCTAACTTCCGCGAACTCATCCGGGAACTGATTGATCGTGTACCAGGAGGCTGGGCCACACCGTCCACACTGGCGTTCCTGGAAAAAACACAGGCCCTGACCACTGAGTTTCGGTCGCATGAAGAGTTTCGTCGGTACAGCGAATTCCACACACTGTGCCTGCAACAGGTTCACAATCCCTGATGTGGTGACCCACTTCCCGGCACCGGCTTAGAATGAATCATCATGAATGTTGCACAGGAATCGCGACGTTGTTTTCGAGCACCTCTGGTGCTCGCGCTTTGCATGCTGGTAACGAATGGACCAACCGCAATCGCAGGAAGTCCGAACGTACATGTCAACCAGTCTCAGGATCGCCCCTGTGTTCTGGTGATGATGGCTGACAACTGGGCATGGCCTCATGCCAGTGCGCTTGGTGACTCCGTTGTTCGGACCCCCACCTTCGATCATCTGGCTTCCAATGGAGTCGTGTTTGATAACGCCTTCTGTCTTTGTCCGTCCTGTGCCCCGGCACGAGCCGCCTTTCTGACTGGTCAGACAATCCACCGACTGGATGATGCCGCAAATCTGCACGGGAGGTTTCCTGCAGAGATTGAAGTGTTTCCCGAAGCACTGGAAAAGGCTGGGTACCACGTTGGCTTCTCGGGAAAAGGATGGGCGCCAGGACGCATTGAAGAAAGCGGGCGTACCAGAAATCCAGCGGGCGAAAAATATGCCGATGCAGAAGCATTCCTGAACGCGTTGCCGTCTGATCAACCCTTCTTCTACTGGTACAGCAGCCGGAACCCCCATATTCCGTGGCAGGACGGCGAACAGATGAAGGCAGAGATGAATCCGAAGGATGTTCGTGTTCCTCAATATCTGCCCGATGTGCCCCTGGTTCGGGACAACATTTGTGACTATTTGTGTGAAGTTCAGCTGTTCGACCAGGAGTGCGCGCAGATTCTGGAACAATTCGAACGGGCGGGTCGACTCTCAAATACACTGGTCATCATGACGGGCGACAATGGCTGGCAGATGCCGCACGGACTTGCTCATATTTACGATGCGGGTACACGCGTGCCGCTGGTGATGAGCTGGCCTGGCAAAATTGAAGAAGGCATTCGCACGCAGGACTTTGTCAACTTTGATGACTTCGCCCCCACATTCATGGAACTGGCAGGGCTTAAACCCGGGAACCAGTGCACAGGCCACAGCCTTTTGCCCGCGATGCAGCAGGACCCCCATCGCCAGGTGCGCGATTACGTTTTCCTGTCGCGAGAACGACACGCCAATGTTCGTCGCGGCGACCGCTCATATCCCGTCCGCGCACTCCGCACCCGGGATTTCCTGTTCGTCCGAAACTTCGAGCCGGAACTTTGGCCCGCGGGAGATCCCGAGGTCTATCATTCGGTGGGCGACTACGGCGATGTTGACTTCACGTGGACCAAGCAGTTCATTCTTCAACATCAGCACGAACCTGCAATCCGGCCATTCTTCACAATGAATTTTTCAAAGCGGCCGTCAGAAGAACTTTACGATCTTCGGATTGACCCCGACCAGACCATCAACGTCATCGATCAGCCGGACCTGTCTGACGTTCGGCGCCAACTTTCCGGCCGTCTCGAGGAATGGATGAACCAAACCGCTGACCCCAGAAGCAGAAACCCACACGATAATCGCTGGGACAAAGCACCCTACTACGGCGGAAAAGCAAACAACAACCAGATCCCAAAGAAACGCCCGCGAGACTAATGCCTCTGACATTTCGCATGCGGAATGGAACGAGGAATACGTGCCAACCTTTGTCATTGCGTTCGCCACGGGAATTCGAGGACATTTGTCTCACAAGTCCAGCCCATGAACTCAGAGATTCCGGCCTTCATTCGTGCAGCATATTCTGCTGACGTCTTTCACGATGCGTCCATGATCTGGCAACAGAAACTGGCCGAGCATCTTCGGTCTGTCATGGCCTCTGATCGGCCCGTGATGAAATGGCAGGAGCCGACCACTGCTCTGCTTCAGGCTGGTCGGTCACTGTTGGCTGAAAACAGCGAGAGCACTCGCACATGCAAAGATGATCTGACGACAGAAGCGCTTCTGCGGCGCTTTGGTGATGTGATGGATCAGATTTTAAGTTCGGGGCATAACCTCCATCATCCGCACTATATTGGGCATCAGGTCCCCGCATCTGTCCCGTTGGCAGGACTGTTTGATGCCATCGCATCCGTCACGAATCAGGTCACGGGGGTCTTCGAAATCGGGCCATGGGCAACGGCCGTGGAATTGAGCCTGATCCGGATGCTGGGGGAAAAAATCGGCTGGAAGTCTGACGAATGCAGCGGTGTGCTGACGCACGGTGGGTCGCTGGCAAATCTGACGGCCCTGCTGACGGCGCGCAATATTGCGATTCCTGGCTCCTGGGAGTCCGGTGTGCCTCAGGATGCCGTGCTGGTCGCACAAAGCGATGCGCATTACAGCGTGACTCGTGCAGCAGGAATTCTTGGGCTGGGAAGCCAACAGGTTGTTCGCGTTGATCTGGATGAACGTCGTCGTATGCGTCCTGACTGCCTGGATTCTGTTCTGGTCAGAGAGAAGGAACGCGGCCGTCGAATCATTGCTGTCTGTGCGTGCGCCTGTGCGACACCCATCGGCGCCTTCGATCCGCTGGATGAAATCGCTGATGTTTGTGAGCGACATCAGGTCTGGCTGCACGTTGATGCCGCTCACGGTGGCTCGCTGATGATGAGTGACATCCATCGCCACAAGCTGGCAGGAATCCATCGTGCAGACAGCGTGGTCTGGGACGCCCATAAGATGCTGTTCGTTCCGGCACTGTGTGCTGCCGTGCTCTTCAGGAATCGGGATGTCCGATATGAAACATTTCGACAGATCGCTCCGTATTTGTTCGATACGTCATCGTCACAAATGGCCGATTTTGATACCGGCATGCGAACCCTGGAATGCACAAAAAGAGCCAACGGTTTCGGACTCTGGGGTTTGTGGACGATGCTTGGCGACCAGGTGTTTGAATCTCTGGTCGACCAGACAATTGGAATTGCAGGACAGCTCGCGGAGCTATTGCGAGCAGCTCCGGACTTCGAACTCCTGAACGATCCTGAATGCAACATTGTCGTCTTTCGACATCTGCCTCCCTTCCTGAACACAGCGCCGGCTGAAGAACAAGACCGTTTTCAAAACACGATTCGAAGTGAACTCATGAAGTCCGGGCGATTCTATATCGTGCAGACCCAACTGGATGGCCGGGTCGTACTTCGAGCGGTCATTATGAATCCCATGACAACCCATGTTGATCTGGTTGAACTGCTGAATGAATTGCGGCAATGTTCTGCCAACCATCTCCGTGAACGGGCGCGATAGCCAACCCGGAAAAAACGCATTCGACCATGTTTCTGGCGAATGTTCCCCACGATTCGGCAATGACTTCAGGCAACTCACGGTCACCCTGGTGACCCGAGAGTCTCCGCTTCCGTCGTTCATCTGCTCCGGACTCGTACCTCGCCGGATCCGTTCTTTGCCGGAGGCCTGGGGACTCGATTCTTGCATCTCATGGCTTCGCCGATACCCTTTGCAGGCTGACGATGCTGTCCCCGCCCCATTTCCTTCCGAAATCATGTCAAACATGCGCTATTTCCGGATAC
>JAGQQE010000119.1 GCA_020426345.1 Planctomycetaceae bacterium | reverse complement strand
TCCTCTGATGCCGTGGCGTGCCATCGCATTATGTGCGCCATCGTGACCAAACACACATCTGGTGCAATCGCTTCAACTGGTTTGTTCGTGACAACGGAAAAATCAGGCAACGCTGTGCGAACGATTGGTTGCGGAGGCGTCAGACTTCCGGCATCGCGATGGTGCTTTTCAGCAACATCTGATTTCACCCTGCACAACCGTGCGGGAAAAACCACGGAGTGTTGCAGTTGTGCGGTGCGAAGGTCGTGAGGTGACCTAGGTTTTGAGGACAGACAGGTGCGTCTCATTGCACCGCGATCGCGGTACGTGATCGAAAACTGCACTCGAAAGACCTGATGGAGCCCGCCATGTGCGGTATTGCTGGTGTCCTCTACTCTGATTCCGACAGACCCGTTCTGAGAGAATCGCTCAAACACATGGGCGATGCGATCGCGCTGCGCGGACCGGATGGGGAAGGGTTCTACCGCTCGGGCAACTTCGGAATGGTTCATCGTCGCCTCTCGATCATTGACCTCGAAGGCGGCAGTCAGCCCATCGGAAACGAAGATGGTTCGATTCAGGTTGTCTTTAATGGAGAAATCTACAACTACCGCGAACTCAGGGCAGAGCTGGAGTCTCAGGGCCATCTTTTCAAGACCAACTCGGATACGGAGGTTCTGGTTCATTTGTTTGAAGAGTACGGACCGCACCTGTGCACCCGTCTTCGTGGCATGTTCTCCTTTGCACTCTGGAATTCCCGATCCCGACAACTGATGCTTGCGCGGGATCATCTGGGCCAGAAGCCCCTGTTCATCTACCGTGACGGTGAGAAGCTGCTGTTTGGGTCCGAACTGAAAGCTCTGTTCGCGCACGGCGAAGTTGAACGAACCATTTCACCGGAAGCGATTGAAGACTACCTGACATTCGGATTCATCCCTGGTCAGCGAAGCATCCTGCAAAGGGTTCAGAAACTTCCCGCCGGACACTGGATGCTGGTGTCGACGGATCGGATGGATTCGAGGCCTCAGCGATACTGGGAGTTATCGTTTTCGACCGAAGTTCATGCCTCAGAGGACGAATGGAAGGATCGCATTGATGAAGCCATCCGCAGCAGTGTGAAAGCCCACCTGATTGCCGATGTTCCAGTGGGTGCTTTTCTGAGCGGGGGCCTGGACAGCAGCGCCATTGTGGCCACGGTTTCCGGCCTGTTGAATGAGCCACTGCAGACATTCTCCATTGGCTTCCAGGAAAAGAAATTCAGCGAACTGCCTTACGCCGAATCGGTCGCTCATCACTTTGGTTGCCTGCACACAGAAGAAATTGTGACTCCGGAAGCCACGCGGGATCTGGAGGCACTGACCTATCTGTACGACGAACCGTTCGCGGATGCCTCAGCAATTCCCACCATGGCCGTTGCCCGAATGGCATCGAATCATGTGAAGGTCGCGTTGTCAGGAGACGGCGGTGATGAACTGTTTGGCGGCTATGCCCGGTATTCGCACGATCTGAAAGAAGCAGCGTTGCGCGATCGTTTACCTGCCTGGCTGCGGATGCAGATTCTGGGTCGGATGGCAGCTGTCTGGCCCAAAGCAGACTGGTTACCACGTCCGCTTCGTCTACAGACGTTGTTGCAGAATCTGTCATCGGAACCTGCTGTTGCTTATGCCAATACCGTTTCCACCTGCCGTCGGGCGATGCGGTCACAATTGCTGAATCCTCAGTTTGCTGCTCGCCTTGCCAATCATCATCCGGAGTCGCTGATCGAAGATGGGTTTCGAAAAGGGCATCGCGACGTACTGAGCGGAATGCTGTCGGCCGATACTGCTGTCCTGCTGCCGGATGATTTCCTCACGAAAGTCGACCGGGCCAGCATGGGCTTCGGGCTGGAAGTCCGGCCCCCGCTGATCGACTGGCAGTTGATGGAGCTCGCGGCTTCGATGCCATCTTCAATGAAAGTCCGGAACGGATCAAAGAAGTGGATCCTGAAACAGATTTTTGAGTCCCGTTTGCCTGACAAACTCGTGCACCGACGCAAACAGGGTTTTGAACTGCCGACGGACGCATGGATGCGAGGGCCACTGAAAGATCAGATTCACCAGCTGGTGCTGAGCCCGAGTGCTTCCATCGCGGAGTACATCGATGTCAAACGCGCTTCCAGGCTCTTTGCGGACCACTGCCGGGGACGGGGACGATACGGACAACTGCTATGGTCACTGCTGGTGCTGGGATGCTGGCTGAACACCTGGGGCAAAGGCATCACGCCTACACCACCTGAATCCGGACGAAGGAAAAGCAGAGCGGAAGGAGACGATGCGCTGACGGGACATTGCAGGTAATTCTGTCCGTCAACTGTACCTGGTCATTGACTACGCCGGGAGTGATCCATCCCTTTTTGAGGTTTTCAGAATCGTGCAGGCATCGTCAGCAAATTCAAACATTCACACTCAGCAATCATCCGTTCGAATGGAGGCGATGATCGTTTCCAATGCGCAGCATGAGTTGCAGGATGTTCCTGTCTGCGGCGGCGTTTGCTTTCCCCGGAATACTCTGCGAGACGTGACCAGGGCAAGGTTCAGAGTGCCCTCCGATCCGAATGATGGTCGGGAGGGCGGAACAGCGCAGACAGAGGTGCTGGATCGATGGAGCGACGGAAGCATCCGCTGGTTACTGGCTTCGTTGGTCGTCCCTCGTGTTGCAGGAAGTCCACCAACGTCGAAAACAGGGCAGAGAATTCCTGTCATCCTGGATTTGTCGTGTGATGAAGATCACCAAAAGGAAAGCGACCAGAGACAGCTCACCAGTGTGGCAGCGGCCGCCGAAATCACCACCACAGTCAAATACTCTGGCGGCCAGATCATTGTCGTCATTCGGAACGATTGCGACCGTCATCTGCAGGAGCGAACTCTGCGGCTCACGTCCAGGCTTTCCGACACCAGCAACCAACCAATGCATGTTGAGTGGAAATCCGTTCGGCAGGAAACTCAGGGCGAAGTTCGTCGGGTGTTCGTGGTCAACGGCTGTGTCCGCGAATGTCCGGACGTGATGCTTCAGGTTCGGCTGACGCATTGGGTTCAGATCGGGCAATTGCAGGTGGAAACGCGATTGCGGAATAGTCGCCGAGCTCGACATAAAGGGGGACTCTGGGATTTGGGCGATTCCGGATCGTTTTGTTTTCGATCACTGGATTTCGAATTGCAGCTGGACGAACTGGGCGTATCGAACGACGTCTACTGGCAGGCCGAACCAAATCAGAATTTTCGGCGACACACCGCAAAAGAGACTCTCAGGGTCCAGCAGAATGGCAGTGGCTTCCGGAACTGGAGCTCGACGAATCATCGCACAGACCAGGCAACGACGTCTGTGGCAGATCGAGGCTATCAGGTTCAAAGCAGCAACGGGACGTTTCGAGGCTATCACGCACAGCCCACGGTGGTGCTTGTTTCTGAAACAGGCTCGTTCTCGGTCAGTCAGCCGGAATTCTGGCAGCAGTTCCCGTCGTCCATTGAAGTTAATAAAGGTCAACTGATTTGGGGAGTCATGCCCGAGCATGCCGGCGACGCGAACTACGAACTGCAGGGAGGCGAGCAGAAAACAAAAACCACCTGGATTGCCCTGCACAACGACCATTCTTCAGAACGTGACATCCTGCCGGCGGGTGCATTGGCTCATGTCTGCTCTGTGACACGAATCATTCAATCCGGAGCTTCGTTCGCCGAGGCAAACGTTTTGCCATGGTTTCCTGGCGACTATCCGGCAAGAGATGCCGACACTGGAACCGGATTTCCGACATCAGGGTCAGAGCGCCCGGTCGATGACGATCTCCGTCGACTGAGTTCTTATCTGGCTGATGCAACGAGTGGTGATTTTTCTCTGGAAGCACGTCGAAGAAAAATTGATGAATTCGGCTGGCGCAACTTTGGGGACATTCCCGCTGACCACGAACAAACCCACTACGAAGGTTCGAATACGATTGTTTCTCACTACAACAATCAATTCGATCTGATCTTTGGGGCGATTCTTCAGTTTGCCGCGTCAGCCGATTTACGGTGGATCGATCTTTTTGATCCGCTCGCCAGGCACGTGATGGACATCGACATCTATCACACCACGCAGGATCGCGAGGTCTTTAATGGCGGGTTATTCTGGCACACCGACCATTATGTCGATGCCAGAACTGCGACTCACCGCACGTATTCCCGTGAGAATCAAAAACCGGGTCGTCCTTATGGTGGCGGACCTGGCAACGAACATAACTACACGACCGGATTGCTTTACTATTTCTATCTGACTGGCAACCCGGAAGCGCGCGAATCTGTTCTGCTGCTGGCGGACTGGGTTCTGCGGATGGACGACGGCAGAAACACAATCTTCGGGATTCTGGATGATGGGCCGACGGGACATGCTTCTGCCACTGTGTTTGAAGATTTTCACGGGCCAGGCCGCGGAGCCGGAAATTCGATCAACGCGCTGTTGGATGCATGGCTGCTGACACGAGACGACCGATATCTTCTGAAGTCAGAAGAGCTGATTCGACGCTGCGTTCATCCTGAGCAGGACTTGCACTCCCTGCATCTGACTGATGCCGAGGGACACTGGTCTTACAGTGTGTTTCTTACTTCGCTCGGGCGATACCTGCTTATCAAGCAGGAAGCAGATCAACTGGATGAAATGTATTCGTACGCTCGGGAGACGATGCGACATTACGGCCGCTGGATGGTCGTCCATGAAAAACGCACCCTGAGTGAACCGGACAAGCTCGAATATCCGACAGAAGCCTGGGCCGCACAGGATTTCAGAAAAGCCAACACTCTTCGACTCGCCGCAAACTGCGAGGACGAACCGCGTCTGGCAGCTGCGATGCGATCGAAAGCGAGGGAACTTAACAACTTCGCGTGGAGTGACTTGTACGACTTTGGAGATGCCCACCTGACAGCAAGATGCCTTTCGATTCTGATGACGGAAGGACAGCGGGATCTGTTCCATCGGACGTGTGCTCCGCAACCCATCCCGTCTGGTGAACTCCAGTGGCGCCAATCGCCGGAATGTGCAGCACAGTGGTCAATGTTTATTCCTCAAAAAGAACGAGTGCGGCGAATTCTGAAATCTCCTGTTCACCTGGCCGGAGCCGTTGTTCGCGCACTCAATCCCAACCGTTGTCGCCGGGCAATTCAGGCCTTCCGTCGACAAATCTGATTTATCGGATCAGCAGCACACTTTGCCCGGTCCATGAGTTCATCGAAAACGAGTACCCCGATCCATGATTCAGGCTGTCAGGAAAACCATTCACGACATTCCGCAAACGGATGATCGTCCCACGATCTGCCATGTCATCCACGCACTGGGTGTGGGTGGAGCAGAAGTGCTTGTGAATAACATGGTGCGATGTCTGTCGGACGAGTTTCGATGCATCGTGGCAGTGCTGGACGAGATTGGCCAAATCGGTGATCAACTGATCCGGGATGGAATCATCGTTGAGCACCTGCATCGTCAGCCGGGTATCGATCGCGGCTGTGCCAGGCGACTGAAGGCGTTTGCGGATAAGCACGGGGCCGCAATCCTGCACGCTCATCAGTACACGCCATTCTTTCAGTCTGTACTGAGCCGAGGGCTGACCGGAACCCGACCGGTTGTTTTCACAGAACATGGACGGCATTTCCCTGACATCCCCAGCCGTAAACGAAGCCTTGTCAACCGTCTGCTGCTGAGAAAACATGACCGGTTGTTCGGCGTTGGCGAGGCGACTCGTCAGGCACTTATTGACAACGAAGGACTTCCTGCGTCACGGGTGGAGACGATCTACAACGGAGTTGACCTGGAGGCCATGCGAATCCTCGATCCAGGCGCGCGTTCTGCCGTCAGAAAGGAATTTGGCATTGGAAAAGACGACTTCCTCATTGTCCAGATTGCTCGACTCCACGAACTCAAAGATCACCAGACGGCCCTGAAAGTCATGGATGTGGTTCGCCGCCGTCAACCCACGGCCAAACTGTTAATTGTTGGCGACGGAGAACAACGCGCAGCAATTGAATGCAGCGTTGCAGCACTCGGATTGGAATCCAATGTTATTCTCGCCGGTACCCGAAGTGATATCGGACGGCTGCTGTGTGCCAGCGATGCATTCCTGTTGACAAGTATCAGCGAAGGTATCCCGTTGACGGTGATCGAAGCCATGGCGGCCGAACGACCAGTCGTTTCGACATCCGTTGGTGGCATCGCCGAAATGGTAGAACACGGCCGGTCCGGATTCCTGGCTCCGGCGGGAGACTTCGAAGGGCTGGCCAGTCACCTTCTGAACCTGGCATCTGGCAGCGACCTGCGGCAGTCCACAGGAAGAGCTGGCTCGCAGATCGCAACCCGAAAGTTCTCACAGAACGCGATGATGAACAGCTATCGCCAGGTCTATCGCGAATTAATTTCCATCAGAAAGCCCCAAATCAACCGGGCTGTGGATAACGGAGTCAACACATGATCGCTGCTGTCGATTCCCAGGCACACACCCAAACAAATGTGTCGCAGGGTTCACTGATTGTCTTCTCTGATGACTGGGGGCGACACCCATCATCGTGTCAGCATCTGGTCAAACACCTTCTGGATGACTACTCAGTCTTGTGGGTCAACACCATCGGCACGCGCGCCCCGCGACTGGACTGGGCGACCATGGCACGTGTCGCAGAAAAACTCAAACAATGGTCCGGCATTTCACGATCGGGCTCCTCAAAGTCAGCGGAAGCGGAACACGATCCCGAGTTCGGCCATACCCGCAAAACACACGCCCACTCGCACCCGAATTTGTCCGTCGTGAATCCGAAAATGTGGCCATGGTTCGGACGGGACTTCGATCGCAAGCTGAATCAATGGCTGCTTTGTCGTCAACTCTCACCTCTGATCGAAAAACTTCCCAAGCCGGTTTATGCCATCACGACACTGCCGCTGACGGCCGATTTGCCGGCAGTATTGCCAGTGCATCGATGGCTCTATTACTGCGTCGACGACTTTTCGCAATGGCCGGGGCTGGACGGAAACACTCTGCGACGTATGGACAGCGCCATGATTCGTGCCGCGGATTCACTGGTCGCTGTCAGTGAAAATCTTCAGCGAATGATCGCAGATGAAGGTCGTACTTCGACGCTGCTCACTCATGGTGTCGACCAGGATTTCTGGCGTTCTCCGGACCGACGACCATCGATGTCCCACCTGTTACCCGAGGGATCGATCGTGTTCTGGGGCGTCGTCGACCGGAGGATGGATGTTGCGACTGTCAGAATGCTGTCACAGGACCTTGCCGCGGAAGATTCTTCGCAAGGCCGTCAGGCGGCAACTCGAATTGTGCTGATTGGACCTCAACAGGATCCGGATCCAGCCTTGTTGGCTCTTCCCAATGTCCTGTCGCTGCCAGCCCAACCGCTGGAGCATCTGCCAGCCATCGCGCAGGAAGCGGACGTACTGATCATGCCGTATGCCGACCTTCCGGTAACTCGCGCTATGCAGCCACTGAAGCTGAAGGAATACCTTGCCACAGGAAAGCCAGTGGTCGTCAACAAGCTTCCGGCGACCGACGAGTGGGAAAACAGCATGGACGTTGCCAGCTCACCGGAAGAATTCAGCCGGCTTGTCCGCCTGCGAAAAATGACGGGGGTCACAACACAGCAACTGTCAGATCGCCAGCGACTCGCTGATGAAAACTGGCAGGCGAAAGCGAGACACCTGGAAGCCGCAATGCGTGACTTCTGCCCGTTCAACACAACCAGCCCCTGTCCGCGAACGTCCGGGCGTTACGGATCAGGCAAGACATCCGGAGCGAGCATTCGGGCGGCAGAATCCGTCTGAACGACGCCATGAATCAGAAGAAACAATTTTGCGGTCAGAGAATCATTTCATGAAAAACAAACCATTTGTATTGCACACGCGAGTTGTCACCGGGACAGGTGGTGGACCGGAAAAGACGATCCTGAATTCTCCCCGCTATCTCAAGCGTTACGGAATCGATTCGGCCTGCTTATTCATGCGACCACCGGGTGACCCCGGCTTCGAAACGATCGAAAAAAAGGCAGCGATTGCGGATGCAGAGGTACTGGGCATCGATGACAACGGCCCGCTTGACTTTGGCGTTATTCGCCAGTGCATCCGAATCTGCCGCGAACGCAATGTATCCATCTGGCATGCGCACGACTACAAGAGTAACGCTCTCGGGCTTGTCGTGAAATGTTTTCATCCGATGCATCTGGTTACGACAGCGCACGGGTGGGTCCGATTTACATCGCGGACGCCGTTGTACTACAAGATCGACCGATTCTGTATGAAACGATACGACAAAGTCATCTGTGTATCGTCTGACCTGTATGACCAGTGTGAATCACTGCCGATCGAAGATTCTCGACTGCACCTTGTCGACAATGCGATTGTCCTTGAGGACTACAAGACAGAGCCTCCCGGACTGCCGGACCGTGCAAGATTCGGACTGGATTCTCAGGCCTTTGTGATTGGTGCCGCAGGACGACTGTCTGAAGAAAAAGGGTTTCATCATTTGATTGATGCTGTGGGCCAGCTGATCCGAAACGGCATGAACGTCCGCCTTCTGATCGCGGGCGAAGGACATCTTCGAGCTCAGTTGCAGAGCCAGATTGACGATCTGCAGCTGCCCGATTCCATCAGACTTGTTGGCTTTCTCGCTGACCCTCGGGAATTGTATCAGGCCATTGACTTGTTCGTGCTGAGCAGTTTAAGAGAAGGCCTGCCGAATGTCGTTCTGGAAGCAATGGCATCCAAACGCCCCGTGGTCGCTACCAACTGCAATGGAATCCCCAGACTGATTGCCGATGGAAAAAACGGACTGATTGTGAAGCCCGATAATCCGAAGGCGCTTTTCGATGCGATTCAAAGGTGTGTGCAGTCAGCAGAACTGACTGCTCAGCTTGCTGCTGCAGGTCGCCGCACCCTTGAAGAAAGATTCTGTTTTGACAAACGCATGAAGAAGATTGTCGATATCTACAGGCAACTCGACAGTGGCTTGTCGTCTCGCATTGCTTCTCAGGCAAAACAGGAAGCGTCTGTAACCACCGATGATTGCGCGTCCCACGTTGTGGTCACACAACGATAAGACGGCTTTGATTTTCACGTTGCGTTATCACCCATTGCATTCAAGACAACAACGCCATGTTTACTACGATTCAAACAGCAAACGCAACCTGTGTCAGGTGCGAGACTTCTCCGCCAGCCGGATGGAACAGCTATCTTCAGAAGTGGAGTTATGACGGATTCCATCTTCGGACGGAGTGGGCAGACGTCTTCTCATTATCACTACGACATCAACCCTGGTACTTGTGGGTAGAACAGGACGATCGAATCGTCGGAGTGTTACCGCTGATGTACATTGAGGGGCCTGTCTTCGGAAGATTTCTGGCGAGCCAGCCGTACCTGAACACAGGCGGGGTTCTGGCAGACACTGGTGATATTGAACGACGCCTGATCGATCAAGCCATCATTCTGGCAGACAAACTGGATGTCAGGCACCTGGAATTGCGTCATGAAAGGCATGTCGATCACCCTGCCCTGAATGGCACGAGTACAGAAAAAGTACACATGCGACTGGCTCTGCCGAACACAACCGATGAACTTTGGGATGGGCTGAAATCAAAACTCCGAAGCCAGATCCGGAAGCCTCTGAATAACCCTGAGCTACGGGTCGGGTTTGGTGGCCACGAACGATTGAATGAGTTCTATGACATCTTTTGTCGCAATATGCGCGACCTGGGAACGCCGCCATTCAGCAGGCAGCTGTTTGCACAAATGCTCGACAAGTTTGGCGACAATGCTGAAATCTGCACCGTAACACTGAACGGCAATCCCGTGGCCTCTGGCTTTCTGTTGCACGGCCCCGAAGTCACGCTGATTCCAAGTGCCAGTTCATTGCGTGAATACAATCAAACCAGTTGCAACTTGTTGATGTACTGGCATGTTTTGAGTCGCGCGGTGGAGCGTGGACAGAAAGTGTTTGACTTCGGACGAAGTTCTCAAAACAGCGGGACGTACAAATTCAAACAGCAGTGGGGTTCTGACGAATATCCTGCTATTTGGCAGTACTACAGCCGTCGCGGGGATGCCGGGGACATGCGACCAGGCAGTGGGCGATTCAATCGCGTTATTGAAATCTGGAAACGACTTCCTGTTTGGTTCACCCGGGTGATTGGCCCCACGATCGTGCGGGGAATCCCATAAACAGAATGTCCTGAACCGCTGATCGCATCGGTTTGCGCGATTCATTCAGAGAAAGAGATTTTGAGGGCGGAAGCATTTTTCCATCTTCCAGGTGTTTCAAGCCCTCCGTGAACCGGACAAAGAGTCCATTTCTCACACAGTTGGATCGGATCGACCTATGCTTCCAGAACGAACCAATGGCGGCACCCGGTCCGCAACCGCAACGCTGTCGTTCTTCTGGCGGCCACAATATTTGAGCAGGAGGGTGTCACCCTCCGGCAGGAACTCACCATGACTCCTCTTTCATCAGGATCGACAGACTCTGTCCTGGAAGAAATTCGATCGACGATTGCATCCTTCGAATCTCTGCGAAGTGCGGCCAGCGCGCGTCGCAATGAACAGCCGGGAAGTTCCAGTGGAGCTTCGGCTTCACAGTTGCTCGCTAAGATTACGGCACCGAAGAAAGTGGAAGAGAAGTCCGCAGCTCAGCCTGCGGCTGCTCAAGCAGTTCGAAAGACTGTCGCCCCCCCAGTTCGATCAGTCTTTAGTGAGATGCCCACCATTCCCACGACCATTCGAAAAGCGACACTGCATGAATCTGCAGCCAGCTCCAGTTTGACCGAGGAAGAAACCAAACCTGATCGCCAGGACGCACAGGTGAACATCAACGCCGAGCAGGACGCAACAGATCCGATTGTGAAGGCGCCCGCTGAACATTCTTCGAAAGAGCCTGCTCGCGCGGCGGACAAAGAGGCTGTGGAAAAAGGTCAGGAAGAAACGCCGAAGCCGATCATTACTCCGAACGTCAGTTTGCGGGCCGTCGACAAGACAGCAAAGATCATGATTGTTGACGACGAACCTCTGAACCTGATGACGTTCCGCCAGCATCTGAAGATGGAAGGCTATGAGAATTTCATTACGACCAGTGATCCTCGGGAAGCGATGAGGCTGCTTCGCACCGAGCAACCGGATGTCATGCTGCTCGATATCAGAATGCCTGAGATCAGTGGACTCGACATTCTGCGAGTCATCGGTCTGGATCCGATTCTTCAGCACATTCCTGTGCTGATCCTGACGGCCGCAACTGATCCCGAAACAAGAAAACAGGCTTTGGATCTGGGGGCAAGTGACTTCCTTCAAAAGCCGATCGATCCGAATGAGCTTCTGCCCCGGGTTCGCAACGCCATCGTTATCAAGAAACACTATGACATGGCTGCCAGTGAGGCTGCGCGGCTGGAACTTCAGGTAGAACGGCGAACTCGTCAGCTGGAAGCAACCCGACAACAATTGATCCTCTGCCTGGCTCGTGCGGCCGAGCACAGAGACAATGACACAGGAAACCACGTGATCCGCGTTGGGCGATACACGTCAATCATTGCAAAACAAATGGGATATGCCGAGCACAAGCTTGAGATGCTTGAACAAGCGGCACAGCTCCATGATGTCGGAAAAATCGGGATCCCTGACTCTATCCTGTTTAAACCGGGCAAGCTTCATCAGGATGAATACAACCTGATGAAGCGACATTGTGCTCTGGGCAAGCAGATCATCGAACCGATTTCGGAGAAGGAATGGAGCATCCTGAAGACGCATACTCGCATCGGCGAAAGCATGCTGCATGTGCGATCTTCATCGTTGTTGATGCTGGCGGCCCGCATCGCGCAGACGCACCACGAACACTGGAATGGCAATGGTTATCCGCTCGGCTTGAAGGGCGAAGATATTCCACTGGAAGGACGCATTGTGGCTGTTGCGGATGTGTTTGATGCACTCTCCAGCCGTCGGCCCTACAAAGAGCCGTTTCCTCGACAAAAGTGCTTTGATATTCTGGCCGAAGGCCGTGGAAATCAATTCGATCCGGCGGTACTTGACGCATTTTTTGCGTGTGCCGAGGAAATCGTGGAAGTCCAGCTGCTGCTCATGGATGAAGAAGACCGCATTCCGAAAAGCGAATGGGAATCGGTCGCAGCAAATTCACTCAAAGAGGCCTGACTGCGAGAAAACTTTTAACCCCGATGCCGAGCAGTTGTTCGGACAAGGAAGAACCGGGGTCGTGGTATCACAGTTGGTGGTTTCACGGCTGGTGGTTTCACAGTTCGTGATATCAACGTGGGATGTAATTCAGCGTGTAGTACGCAACGTCGTGAAGCAGTGGCTGGGCGCTGATGTTTCGCAGACCAGCCGCACGAAGTTCGTGTACGTGGCCCCGCTGCAATCCATCGATGGTCAGCTTCACTTTCAGGTGATCATCAGAAACGACAGCGTTTGTGATTGTTGGCTTCGTGTGATCGACTTCCGGGCTGCCATAGGAAGACTGAAAAATATAGCAGTATGTTTCCATGCTGTATGATTCAACCGCGCCAGCTGTCACGGGATCTACGGGCTGCGTGAAGCTCAGTTCGAATCCGTCGGGCTGTGCACGCATCTCCTGAATTTCGAAAGGAATCCTGCCGGTCCAGTGCAAACGCTCCAGCGCGAATGGAGCTGTCCCGCGGGACCCCCATCCACGGTTTGTTCCACCAACAAACAAACTGCCATCATCCGTCATTCGCAGAGCGAGACTTCCTGACGCCATACCTTCGCGGAATGGAAAACAAGCGCCCTGATAATGCCCGTCGATTTGTTCGAGGAAGCAGCGCATAACGGTACTATGGGTAACATCCCCGACAAACAACTGTTCCCTGAACGGTCCGAACTTTCCATCACTGTTGTCGCAGGCAATTCCGCTGGCTGATTGGCCCATCTTCTGGTAGGGGAACAGAATTGCAGGAGGTTCGTATTCAGGAATCCTGTCTGCTTCGATCATGATACGGCTGCCGCTCTCCGGTTCCTTCGGTGCAGAATCTGCACCTCCTTCGGTACGGGCGTACCATTTGTTGCCGGCGGGATGTCCCTGGAACGAACCGGGTCTTAACCATTTCAAACTGCATGTCCCGTTCCACGGTCCCTGATTGTCCGTGTAAAAGACGTCGCCTTTTGCATTGAAGGCAATACCTCCGGGAGAACGGATGCCACTGCAGGTGGGAGTCATCCGACCACTTTCGTCAATGCGAAGAGCCCAGCCGCGCCACGGCGAATCACTTCCAAACGAACCTGTCAGACACAGAACAACCCACATGTTGCCGTCTTTGTCGAATGGTGAACCGAACGCGTATTCGTGGTAGTCACCGTTGATTCCCCAACTGTCGTTGAAAGTTTCTATTTCATCCGCCACGCCGTCGTCATCTGTATCTCGAAGTCGCGTTACCTCGCATCTCTGCGTCGCGTACAGCCAGCCATCTTTGAAACTTAATCCCAGGACTTCATGCAACCCCTGGGCAAATAACTCGAATCGAGCTGCATCAGGATCACCGCTCCAGGCATTGTGAATCCGGTAAATGTCGCCTCGACGAGTTGAGACGGCCAGCGTCCCGTCGGGCAGAGGTTCGACAGCGCCTGCCTCCAGCACAATGTCTTTCGGCACCGTATAACGAACCGCCGGATAAAAGTCTGTTTCAACCGGTTGCGACATTTCAGTGGGCGCTGCTGTCGATGATTCTGCACCGTCGGGAGAATCGATTTTCTGAGCGTGCAGAAGGGGCTGGTTCGAGAAAGCCACACAGAAGCAGACAACGGAAACAACGATTGGCCATTTCATTCGACAAGTTTCCCTGCAGGTCTCCCGCGTATCACCATTCCGGGACAGCAGGATAAAGTTGGATTCACTTTGCAGCGGGAATTATTGCAGCGTGGCACGACTCATCAAAGCACCCGGCGGAAATCGTAATGAGATCACCACAAATTCGTGACCATCAGATGCCGGGTCCAGGAGGAGGCAGTCTGACCAACACGGGGCCTGGATGACGTTCTGCGTACAAACTTTGTTCACGAATCCCCGGAATTTTCCGCTTCAGGGTTAACGATCGAGCGGTGAAAAAACCGGCTGCCCAATAGCGCGGTGGAGTTGGAACTGGGCTTCGTTGTAGTCAAACACCGCTTGAAGATATCCCAGTCTTGCATCTTCCAGCGCCCGAACTGACTGAAGAGCTTCGATTGGAAGCCCCTGCCCATTGCGAATTCGGTCAAGGTTCCTGGCGACCGAGTTTTCGGCAGATTCAATACCCTGCTCCGCCACGTGAATCCGATCCAGCCGAAACCTGGCCTGCATGCAGGCCTCATTGACTTCACGAGCGACCTGATCCATCAGCCGAACCTGTCGAAAGCGAGCCTGTTCGACCTGAGCAACCGCACCTCTGCGTGCCGCTTGTTCGCCATAGCCGAGCCCTCGTAACTCCCAGGTGACTGCCGCGTCCATATCCATCCGATGATCAAAGTTGCCGCTCGTCATGCCCTGCCCACCTCCAAAACCGGAGTGGCTCAGTCCGAGCAGGACGCTCGGAACAAACGGTGCGTATTTCTGACGCTGAAAACGTTCACAGGCGGCCGCAACCAGGCACTGGGCCTCCTTTAGCTCCGGCCGATAATGCAGCCCCTGACTAATCAGACTGGCCGGATCATCGGACGCATTCACCAGTTGGATTGGCACTAACGCTGTCTCAGCCGGCACGATTCTCTGACTGCTGGAAGCGCTGATGGCTTCAACCAGCCGAATACTTGCCACTTCCGCCTGTTCCTTTGCCACAAGAACACGCGATGAAGAAAGAGTTTGTTCGGTGGCAAGCCGGTCGGCATCCGATTGAAGTCCCTGCCCGGCTTCCGCGAAATCTGCGGTGATCTTATGAAGCTGTTGAATTCTTCCCATCGAATCTGAAAGGATCGCAACACGTTGTTCGGCCGTCAGAAGTTCGAGCCATGCCAGAGACGCACTCAGTAGTTGATCATTGACCGCTGCCGTCGCGGCATGATTGCTCGCCCACAAACTCTTTTCCGCGATGGAAGGAGCAAAAATTGCATCGGCCACATGAAAGCGGGCGACGATCCCCGGATTGGGTGTCGTTCCTGCACCAACAGCTCCAGCCCCCAGACCAGCCTGAAGCGACGAACGATTCACGTCCTGAATGGTGCCGTTGCTGGCCTGCAAATTGCCATCGTGTTGATGGATACTTACACCGGCCTGAATCGAAGGTAACCAGAGTGTCTGAGCACGCAACTGTTCGGCATAGGCTTCCTGTGCTCTCCATCGAGCAAACCCGACAGCCGGGTGCTGGCCCCCCACAACCGAGAGTACCGTCCCCAGATCCATCGCGCGGGTGCTGCCTGAGCCGTGAGAAGATGAGACCGCCGTTCCACTATCTGTTCCGGGCAACTCAACACTGCCTGAGACCAGTTGAATGTACTTCGCACCCACCTGACCGCTTGGGACAAGGTCCCCGGCATCGCGACCATCGACATTTTTACTGCTTTCGGCGTCGCTTGCTGTTGCAGAATCCGGATAGGTATCCGTCAGGGACGGCGTTGCGCTGGATTGGGCCTGTTGATGCCCCTGCAGGGCCGGAGTGGACGCAAATTGCCTGCGAGTTGTGCAACCGGCCAGCGAACAGAAAACGAGGCAAAACGAAACCAAACTCGCAGGGATCGGGCGTTGCTTGAGTATTCGTGACATTCGCTTTCGACTCCGTCCGACCTGGGCACGCGGCGTCCATTCCTTGACGCGTTTCGACCGTCATCGGCAATCGGCAGGCAGAAGCTGCGTCCGAACAGCCCAACCTTTTACCCCTTCGAACAGGTATCGTCAGGCAATGCAAATTTGACACTCTTGACGATTGCACCGGTCTGAACTGGGCGAGACCGATTGCATCAAATGTACGGGCTGAATCCGGCTTGATTCTTTCGGCATGCTGCTGACAGGCAATACAATACCGCCAGCCGACACACAGAATGAGTGTGTGAGGTCAGGTACAACCGGGCGAAGCCAGACAGGATCAAGCCGGGTACAGTTCATTTTTCAGCCAAGGATCGCAGAGAGACATGTACATTCCCCAAGACTTCGCAGGGAAGTCCCCAATGTCGTCAGCATGGCGATGGTTGTGCAATGCACTGTGGTCGTTCGTGGTGGCTGTGACAACGCTGTCATTCGCGACAACGCCGTCATTTTCGCAGGCACAGGAAGTAAAACCGGAAACTGTGGCAGTTCGAGCCGTGGCTGTTGTTCGGCAACAAGTGACCCGCACGACGACTCAACCAGCTACGATCGAACCGTATTATCAGGCAGAGATTCGGTCCAGGCTGGCCGAATACGTTCTGGAAGTCAAAGTGGACATCGGAGACGTCGTCAGGAAAGACGATGTTCTCGCCACGCTGGACATTCCCGAAATGTCGAAGCAGGCTGAGATCATTCAGGCTCGCATCAGGCGGCTGCGGGCAGAAGAG
>JAGQQE010000118.1 GCA_020426345.1 Planctomycetaceae bacterium | reverse complement strand
CCAGTTCATCCGCAAGCATCTGCAGTGTCCAGCGAGAGCGTCCGTTTGGCGGCGTGGAACATGCGATTTTCGTGAGGCGAGCTTCTTTGTCACCATCCAGAATCGGAGCCGTTGGCGATGTGTGACGCTCTTTACGCTCCAGCAGGCTCAGCGGACCTTGCAACGCCGCCTGTTTTCGCCAGTTCTCCAGCGAACGCGTCGTCGTACCGAATGCTTCGGCAATACTCTCGTCAGACCAGGCCGGCCCGTCCTTACTTTCGTCACACATGAGCATGGCATTCGCCCGTTGAACCTTCCACGCGGCAATTTTCAACTGGCCACGGATTCCTTTGGCAACCTGGATGAACGCCTCTCGTTCTTCGCCCGTAAGCTTGATACGATATATCTTGCGATTCGACATCGGAACATCCTTGATCCGAGGAGAAAAAAGTCACACAGGGTACGACTTCTACCCGAAAACCAAGGTGCGATGAAATACTAGGACAGCGACTGCCAAAGTGGATGTCGACAGCAAGACTTCGCTTCGGAAATCGGCCAGCTGACGAACACCTGGCGGTCACGCGTGATCACTACTTTCAGGCGGCTCTACGTCTGTCGCAGGGATCAACTGCAGGACTGACCGAAAGAACGTCGGGTCCTGGGCGATTTCGTCTTGCCCGGTCTGTCAGCCAATCCGCACAAAGTCGTGCCAACTGATGAGATGGTCGTTCAGCCACGACGTAAAACAAAGTGACGGTCCCCGCGATCCACGAAAAGTACAGCAGCCGGATCCAAAATGCCGTGGGTGGTGACCCCCAAAATTCTACCCACAAGTACCTAGAAACGACATGAGCCAGATAGATCGAATAAGTCATCATTCCCAGTCGCTCAAGATACGGGTTCGGCGGCCGAGACAGGTAAAAAAGAATTTCAGTACGCAACCAAAAGTAGATCAGCGGAGACGCCAAGGTCAATGTCAGCGGGTAGCCCAGTGGCGTGTGAAACCGACAGATGCTGGTGACACAGCCAACCAGCAGCATTCCGGCACGCCACACCAACATTTTCGAAATGCTCGGATGCCTGCCAACTGCGCTGAACCGGTCAAAGTTCTGAGCGAGAAGGCACCCACACAGCCAGCATGGAAACCCAACAATCCAGTTGCCAGTCAAGCCAAATGAGGGATAATTCTGTGCAAACGGCTTTGTGGCCACTAAGATCAGAGAAATCAGATAGGCAAAACCGATCATTTTCGCCCAAGACGATGGCTTATTCACGCGACGTATAACAGGATAAATTAGATAGTAGATTTCTTCAGCAATTAAACTCCAAAGTACAGAGTCACCGAGAATATTCATCTTCACATTTATCCACGCTGCCCCCGCAACAACGACACCTATAGGTATCCAGATTCTAATGTGGCGTTTTGCAAAGTACGGCACCAGAGTTAGCTCCTTGCCGTTCCGATACGGGTAATGTATGCAGAAGCCGGAAACAACAAAGAAACACACTACAGCCGCCGGCCCATTTAAACTGTTGTTGAACACGGCTACGCTGTAATTCAGCGGAAATGCCAGCGATTCAGGGTCGGGAAGCGATACTACAAAGCCCAGATGACCGAAGACAACAAGCATAGCAAGGGCCAGCCTGATTGTGTCAAGCCCATTAACACGGGCCAAATTTCGCACTGCAGTCATGATTCTGAATATGATGAACCAACAAAGGACTCCTTGCCGGTTCGTATGATTTAAGAGCGTAATTCGTGAGAGAATTATGCTGCAGGGATGTACATGCGAGTCCGCAAACTGCGATTTCTTACCTTTGGCCCCTGCATTGGTTCGCGCTGTACGAACCGCAGAAATCTTAACCCCATCTTCTTGTCGACGACTACGAGAGTAACTGAAGTGGTTACGCACCCACCGACGAGACTGATATTTGACATGCCAATATACAAAGCATATGTCAGAAAGATTGCAGCCAGATAAGCTTGCCCGAGTACTAAATTGCTCGAAGCGGTGTAGAAGTATTTCGCGATTTTCCCGTAAAAAACACCCAGTAGAAAAAGCGGAAGAAACATCCCTGGGGCACCGAAATCGATATAGCTCTCACCCATCAGGCCGATCGTAATCGAAGTTCCGCGTTCACGCCCGGCAACTGGTATTCCTGTGTACTTGATGGTTCGCGCTGAGGCGTCGATTTCCGGTTTGTCAGGAAACAGAATCCGTGGCTGAAATAGATGCAGAACGGCGCCAGCCCACAGTGCGCCGTTCTCATGGGGCCGCTGCGACGGAACATAATCGAGCGTATGAGCGAAGAACTGGATATATCCGACTCTATTGATTCCGGAGGCCAGCCCCGTTTTAAGATCTTCGAGTGTGAGGCTATTCGCGGCGCTAGCCAGAAATGAAACTCTTTCCATATGACCAATGGAGACATCTTGCAGTCCTGAGTTTCGGCTGAGGTGAATGCGATAATTCAGCTTGACAGATTGCCAGAAAGCAGTCAGTAACACTGTCAAACTAATTACCGCTGCAATTCGAAGATATGGAACTTTTCTTTCAGATCTAAGTGATGCCGTCGAAACAATAAGAAGGAGGAATAGTGGCTCTTTGAACTGGCTGAAATATCCCATCATACCGATTGCAACTTCGATCCCGATAGTCGCCCACATCCATCCTGATGGTTTTCGGCCAAGCGTGGTGGTCGCACAAATCAGAAACAGAGGCACCCATCGGACAGCGGTTACGGCTAACACTAGCTGCCGAAGACCACCCATATGCGGCGCAAGTGCGCTCAGAACAGATACGATCGCCTGAGCTGCAAGGTACGCGACGAATAGTTTTTTTCTGGATAATGCCGTCAGATTATTGAGAGCCTGCCGACAATTTCCTGTTCGTACTTTTCTGACTACGAAGTAGTAACCGAGTGCTGTGGCCAATGTGCCTAGCATCGAGAGCCATGCTGCAGTTGGGAGAGAGTCTCCTTCTGCGAGCTGGCTTAAGGGGATTTCTATGATGTTTGAGGAGAGGACCGGCGCAAACCCCTGCAGCCATTGGAAGATGATTGCAAAGGCAAAAATTGGCACGTCATTAGGTCGCCACAGAAGAGCGAGAATAATGGGTGGCAGCAAAAACTCGCAGAATGTCAACCATGGATTTACAGTCGTCAGTCCCCAAGCCGCTAAGCAGCATGACGCGACTAGCACAGCCTTTCCCAAGCCGTCGACAACAATTCCTGATGGTTTGAGTCCGATGAATTTGCTTTGGGGGGGGGCGCTGGGGCCAAGCGGTTTCGCGCGGCTCCTGAGATTACTCATTCTTGCCACAACTGGGTTTCGTGCTTTCAGTCTTCCGCTTTCCATAATCCCGACCATTCATGTTGAAAGCGATGATGACCAATCCGTCTTTCGCTCTCATATTGACAGCCTGAGTTTGGCTGCTGAGAGAGTTGGGGCTGCTGCAGGCATTGTTCCAGTAGACTTCTCAGAATTCCTGAGGTCCTTTCCGAACTGCCCATCTTATGACTTCGTGTGCTATAAGTTCGGGATGGCCACACAGGTTTTTTGAATACACTACGCGGCAATTCGATCAGTGACTTCAGTGCGATAGATGACGTGACGCAGGCCGTTGACTATCGCGGTCGCCTGTTGAGGAATACTCCAGTTGTCGATGATTCGGGCGGAGTGCCTGCCGAATTCCCGCAGTCCTTCACGTTTCATGGCGACAGCCTGTACCAGTGCCTGCACCAGCGATTCAGGATCACTGGACCGAAAGACCCATCCATTGCGGTGCGGCTCGATGAGATCCGCGGCTGCGCCTACTGTGTCACTTGCAATGATTGGGCGCGAGCATGCCATCGCCTCGTTCAGCACGAGTCCCCAGGTTTCACTCTTTGACGGCAGGCAGACTACATCTGCCATATGGTAAACCGATGGCATCTGGCTTTGATTCTGAAATCCCAGAAACTGCGTTCGCGGTGCGTTGACAGACCGCAGAGATTCTTCCAACGGACCACTCCCGGCAAACACTAGGTTTACTTTGTGGTCGCTTAGCCTTCGAACTGCTTTCAACAGCTCTTGGGGCTGTTTGATCGGTTCAAGTTTTCCGGGAAAGAGAACGACGATATCCGTTTCGGTCAGACCGAGACTGTGTCGCAGCCGCATTCCCTCAGTTCTTGCTTCCGGGGACGCGAACCGTGTGTTATCCACTGCATGCGGCGCGTGGATAATCCTATGTTCGTCCAGTCCGTGGCGGCGAAAGTAGATGTGATTGTGAGTTCCGACCGAAAAAGCCATGTCCACGTGACTGTAGACCCAGCGAAGCAGCGTTCTTCGCAGGACCCGTCGAATACCGCCGATTTCATTCAGCAGCGTAGAATCACCTCGAAAGCAGACGGGAATCTTACCGTGAAAATGTCTCATCGCTGCCAAATGCGATTTGTAGCACCATCCGTAGATCAGAATTGCGTCCGCTTGCCAGTCCGTGACTCGATTGATCAATGATGGTGTATCGATGCCCCGAAACGAAAAACTGCCCGGCTCTGAAGCTACGTTCTCGAGAAATTCGCTGTCATACCCCTGAAGCAGCGGGATATCCCATTCGACGTGCTGACCGAATCCAACGTCGACGGAATTCACCGTTCCCTGCCAGCCGTAAAATACACGCAGTTGAATCGTTTCACGCTGGGCGAGTTCTCGGAACACCGGCGCGTGATACTGAATCGGGTGTGTTGTAACGATAGCAAGACGCATTACTCCGCTCCATTGACAACAGCTGAAAAGAAGTCGCAAAGTATCTCCGCCTGCCCCTGATCCGTGTACGGTCTGAGCTTGTCAAGATCCAGCGCCACACTGTCTTTAAAGCGATTCTGAAGAAGCCACTGTTCTGTCACCCGATCAGCGATCCGATCGACCCGATCATCATTCCGAAAGGTCACCGACACCGCACCGCCCAACTGCCTGAGCAGTTGACACGCCGGACTTCGCTCATGAAAGACTGTCAATACCGGTTTTCCCACAACCAGATATGGCAACAGTTTCGAAGCTGTATAGGCTGCATCGTCGGACCCTGGAATAATCAAGGCATCCGCGTCAAGCAGACACTTCAGCATTGAACTAAACGCGATTCGGTCTGTCGATTCTGTCACGATGTCAGCCACGCCGCACTCAGCAGCAAGTGGCAGGACCGTCGGCTCTCCCTTGCCAGCGGGCGCATACGATGTTCCGATGAAGTGAAGGCGGGTGCTTCGATAAAGCTCCGGGCAATCGCCTTGCCATTGTCGCAACGCAGTAAAAATCGCCTTCAACGATTTCGCCATGTCCGGACCTCCTCGCCCTACATAAACCCAGTGTCTAAGCCCGTCATTGACGGGAAACACACACTGGGATACGGAAGATTCTCGCATGCGTAAAAGGTCCCTCAGCGCAACAGGAAACTGCAATACGCGAAATGGGAGACTTTGGAGATGCGAATATCGTCGCCTGAGCTGCTCCGGATAAGTGGGTGAAACGGAGGTGATACCCGAACAGCAGGAGATCACGCGGGATTCGTTGTAGGCGTGAATCCGGCTCATAATCGCGTTCTTGATCCGACCCCCGGGTGGTGCCACGCCCGGATTCTCGCGATAGTAATCGCTCACCCAAGGGTCCTGATAGTCTATCAGAAAAGGTACACCGGTATTACGTTTCCAATGTGGTCCCAAGACGTTTAGAGAAAAGACTGTCGTCGAAAAATAGACCAAATCGAATTTTTGGCTTTGAAGCAGTTTCAGCCCCGCCAGCTTCATGGCCCGCAAGGCGCGAAAATCCAGAGAACCCAATCCGGGAATTGCAGACCACCTCAGCCCCAAAGCACGCACCCGCACCACCGGCAGGTCCACTGGAACTCCCTCTGCCAGCCAGGCATCTTCCGGAACCGCCAGCATCCGAGGGTCCACGGCCAACACATAAGGTTCCCAGCCGAATTGTTTCAGAAACGGAACGACAGCACGAACGCGATGAACGTCTGCGCCATTAGCCGGAGGAAAATGGGGGGAAACAATCAGGACACGGCGCATAGGTTCGGCCTGGAGCAATAGTTCGCACTGTCTTCAACTGGACAGGCGAACAGATTTTGCGCATCCCGTCGACTAAAATCAACTTGGCCATTGACAAGCTGGAACACCCGATAACCCGAGGAAGTCAACACTGCGTTCACAACCGGACTCAGTCCTCCGTCCAGCGATTCGAACATGACCAGCTTTGGACGATCCTGTTTTAATACGTTCGTCGCACCACGGAAGACGTCGTCCTCGTGACCCTCGACGTCGATCTTCAGCAACCCGATCCGTTGACCATGCCACCATCTTCTCATGGAATCTAATCGCGTTACTGGAACAGCCACTCCGACGAAGTTTCGTGGAAATTCATCCTCCGTTGACACGATGGCATTCATCGTATTCGGGACCGAGACATCCGGGATCAGTGCCTCCCCGTCATCATTTCCCACCGCCATTTGAAACAGTCGAGGACTGCCGAACGTTCGGTTCAGTTCCCAGTTTGCCTGCAACCTTTGAAACGTAACGGGAGTTGGCTCGAAAGCAAATATCCTCTCAGCGCGGACAATATCGTTGAGCAGCAGCCCAATATGCCCGACATTCGCTCCAACATCGATAAGCGCATCGTCTGCATTCAGGTGCCGCCGGACGAAGTGGAGTTCGTCGTATTCCGGCATATCAGCGTAAATCAAAGCAGACGAAATTACGCAGTCCGCGTGAGCCTCGAACAGGCGACCGTTCACCAGAGTCAGTCTCCGTCGACCAGCTCCAATTCGCTTATCTAACTGCCACTTTAATGCAGAGAACATTCTGAACAACCGCCGCCCACGATTCCCTGGATTACTCCACACAGACTTCAGGATGATTCTGACGCTCATATGCTCATGCGACTTTCCGGGTCGTCAATCGGCCATTTCAGCCAAAGGTCCGACCAAACAACCAATGTCCCGAGGAAAAATGACACCATTACTCTACTCGAAAAACGTTTCCTAAAATCGATCCGATAGGTTTGCGGCAGTTAAGCTGGCTCAAGCAGTTCTTCCAACCACTGCGTTCGAAGCCGGCTTTAAGCAACGCTCGTTCTAATGGGCAAAGAACGCCGCCATGAATCGATTAGGTGATCATCCTCGGCTGTCCAGCAAAATGTGTCCTGTCCGTAGTCCATACAGCGAAAGCCGTTCCCCGCCATCATTCGCTCAACGTTCCATTTCTGCTCTTGCAACAGCACGCATTCGTAATTGACAAAACGAACTGGAGTTGACTTGAAGTCAATGCTCGAAAGAATCTCAGATTCGAATCCTTCGACGTCGATCTGAAGCAGGTCCACCCCCGCCAACTGATGACGCTTCAGCAAATCGGCAAAGGTCAGACAATTTACCTCTTCAGCGATTCGGTGTTTGAGATAGAACTCCTGATAGTCAGGGTTGCCTTCATAATTATTCCATAGCTTCTCCATTCGCTCCCGCTTTAAAGATCCAAGTTGACATAGCCATGCGGGGTAACCGTGCTCCTCCGGATCAACTCCCAGTCGATAAAACGTGGCGGGGCCGCTATGAGCAGCGATGGCAACGTTCTCGCAGAATACGTGAGGCACCCCTACGTAAGAGCGTTGTAGTTGTTGAAAGTATTGGGAAACAGGCTCAACCGCGACCAACTTGCCATTTCCGCGATGCAGTCCCCTACTCAAAGTTTCGAATAAGGGATCATTGTACGTATCTCCGATATAGGCACCAATCTGAACGACGCAGAAGTGATCGCCTTCGAGAAGCGCCGCCAAGGCTGCCGACACCGGTGGCTTCTCCGGTTCTCGATGGCGTAACAGCTTTCTGACAGTTGCCCGTGCAACGCCCCTCAATCCCTCAGCCCTGTATTTCTTTGTTACATTTTTAAACATGGACACTCCTTTAATTCTTCGCGTGGTGGCTTCTGCGATGAACGTCACAATCCGAGTTAACTCAACCAGAACTGGTCTGTCACCAGCGTTTCCATGGCTATCTTTTAGCTTTGGGCCATCACAATATCAGTCGAAATATTTTGCTAAGAGCGTCAGGCGGCCTGCCTGCCTTGCCCGGAAGATGTCAGGGCAAACTCGGCGTTGTGATAGATCATAGACCAGAGTCTGGCAAATCGATCACTTCCGAACCGCTCAATAGCTTCCTCCACACAGTTTCCAGACATTTTATGACACGAGTCTGGATCGGCCAAACATCGTTCAAGCTGCTCGACGAGAGCCACTTCAGACTTATATTTACAGACCCAGCCAGTCACTCCCTCCACGATCAGCTCGGGCAGCCCGCCGGATGGAAATACGATTGCTGGAACCCCGTACGCCTTTGCTTCGAGCACCACGTTTGCTGCGGGTTCTTCAAAAAGGGACGGCACAACGAGAAGCGTTGCATCACGATAATATCCACCGGGATCATCGACATGGCCGTGCATCCTTATTCGAGACGAGAATCCGGAGTTGAATATCTGCTCGGAAATCAGCCTTTCCATTTTCAGTGTGTACCTCGATCCACCGACAATATCGAAGCAGCAATCGTAGTTTCGCTTACACAGCGTGATTGCGGCATTGACGAATTCAAGGATCCCCTTGTGGCGGGAGATCTGGCCCACATAGAGAACCCTGAAGGGAATCTTTCCTTCTTTAGTATTGGCCGGCGAACCTCCTGCTTCCGAGACCGTGTTGTATATCAGTTGTATGTCCGTCCGAGTGCGGCAGGCGCTTCGAATTGACTGACGAACGAATTCGGAGTTCGCGACAACACGGTCAGCTCTTGTAAGACAGGCGCGCCAGATAAGCCGATTTAGTCCTACCGGCGGTTCATCGCCCATGCGATAGACCAATTGAATTTCCGGACGGGAGAAAAGTAGCGGTGCGATGTAGGAGTAAACCAATGGGTTCCCGATGTGGATATGTGTTGCTCTCAGTCGTGAAATCTGCTGTCCAAGGACTCGACTGCATCGAAACACACGGGCCGCGTTCTTCAGCAGCCAGGCAGGTTGCTGAAGAAAAATTCGTTTCGACCACTGACTGCCGAATGGCATTCGAAACGTTTCAAACCCCAGGCGTTCCACAGCTCGGATTGTGGATGACTCATTCGCGAACTGCGTGACCCCCACTGTCACCTCAGCGCCACATGAACGCAGCGACTCGAATACCGTGATGTTGGCTCGCTCGTGCCCGAACAGTTCAGGGCCGTTCAGAATTCCGATGACCCGACATTCATTCAGCGGCAGGACATCGGTTGCCCCTGCGCGATGTTCTAAGTTCTGCATTTCGTGATTCGGATGCGTGCGGGACTGTGGTGGGTCATAGTTATCTGGGAGAAAGACGGGGTTCCTGCATATCTGTTCCCGGCTCCACCCCTAGCGAGCGACCAAGTCAACAGGAGTAGATGAACGATCCAGCCTGCGCGATGGCAGCCAATCAGAGTTTTCGGAATCGAGGACAGCGGAAAGGCGTTTCCGGCTTAACGAAGCTCGTGGGCTGTCTTCCCTCGGAGAATAGATCAGGCTGGAAACGTTCAGAAATGTTCATGAACAATCGACGTTGACGCAGACGCATCAACGGGAACTTCCAGATTTCATTCCGGATAGCCAGTTTGCTTATTACGTCGAAATATGCTTTCAGCCCGGGTAAAAATGAAATCGGCTTGCCACAAGGCATCGTCGAGTGGCCGCCGAATGAGGCTGCTTATGTCGTAGGCAAGAAAGTCGCGTTCGGCAAGCCAGGAAAGCGTCTTGTCCAGCAATGGCACATCCGCGTAAAGATCCAAGAAGTTTACCTCAGCCAGGATCAGTTCCGTTTCGTTGCAAATCGTGTGCTCAGCCCCTTTCAGAACATCCAGCTCATAGCCCTGAACATCAAGCTTTAACAGCGAGCAGGGAAGGCTGCCCTTCCGACTACGATACTCATCGATGGTTGTCATTGCCAACTCAGTCGTGTCATATTGGACTCCTGCCGAGTAAGCAAGAACTGACGAAGCGGTCTCGTGAAGGTGAAACGGAACAGCATCCCGCACCTCGGCTCCCAGCAGGCAACTCTCGAAGGTGACTATGCCAGGATTGCTGTTGACCAATCGCTCGAGATCCCGGATGCGAGTGATCTGGGGCTCAAAACATGTTACTCTAGTTGTTGGCCAGATGCTTAGAACAGTTTCGGTGAACTCTCCTTTGTACGCCCCCACATCGTAGACGCCAGCCGGCTCGTATCCAAAACGGGCAAGTCGCTCAAGGCTGGATTCGATCGACGGAACGCGGAGCCGATTGGCAAGATACTTTCTGAGACGTTGACGGATCGCGGAAATCATTGCGGAGTCTTTTTTTAAGCTGAAAGCGTAAGGTCAATCTGCCCGTGAAATCACGAATTCTTTAAGAAACGACATAAAATCTCCGCTGCCGTCATGCTACGCAACAGCGCTGATGTCCAGTCTCGGTGCCGACATCCGGGAATAGAGTTTCAGATACTCCTTCGCGACTACCCGGTCGGCAAATCTATTCGCGCATGTTGCGCGACAGGCCTCTCGTGAAACTGCTGAAAGCTCTGAGACGAACTCGGCCAACTCTTCATTCGTTCTGGCAACGAATCCGTTAACACCATGTGTCACGATTTCCGGAATCGCCCCCAAAGGAGTTCCCAAAACAGGTGTTCCGCAAGCGAGCGATTCTGCCATCACGATACCGAACGGCTCATTCCATTCAATGGCCATGACAAGTGCTGCAGCACCTCCGAGTAACACGTTTTTTTGTACGTCGTCGACTGGCCCGACATACTCAATCTGCCTGCCCAGAAATGGTTCTACCTGTTGCGAAAAATATCGACGGTGCTCATCACCCTCTGGGATGTTTCCCGCAATCACCAGACGACGACCACTGCGGATAGCAATATCGATCGCGTTGTGAACCCCTTTTATGCGTTCGATGCGTCCGAGACAGACCAGTGGAGCATCGGCGGCCACTGCAGGTTGAAAATTGAACACACTCAGAGGAACGCCGTTGTAGATGGTTCTTACATGGGCCACATCACCTATACGGTTCGAAATGTAATCGGAGCATCCTGTAAAGATGAGTGACTTGTTGCGAGACAGACGAGCGGCCATGGCGATCCCATGCAGGTCTGGCTCTCGCTGATAGCTCATTATCTTGGGAATCCTAAATGGCATAAGCGGCAACAGCTGAGCCAGCCTTCCAAAACTATGGACGAGATCGGCGCGGAACCTTAGCGCGTGCCGCGCAATAAGCAAAGCATTACGTCCCATGTCGACTTTGCTCTCCCACGACAAACCCGGTAATGCCACCAGTTCTCCGCCGGTGTCTGAGTCGGGGTGGGCCACCAACAGGACTTCATGTCCAATCCTTGTGTACTCGCGAATCAGCATGTCGATAACTCGCTCGATCCCGCCGTAGTGCTTCGGTGGAACCGGGAGCATTGGATCTGCAACCATCAGGATACGCATGGCAATCAAGTTTTCGAGAAGTTTTACGGGAATATGGTCGTTCATCAGACTGAGGCACCGAGCGCGACAGTGCCTTGAAAAAACGGCTCACTTCAGTTGTCGCTGCATTCTTGGGGAGAGCTCCACGTGTCCATGGCTTTTCTGAAACATTCAGGACAAAGACGAAAGTTTCGACTTCAGACCTCTCATTATTTGCCAGTACGGCAGCAACGTTAGGAGTATAAGGTTCGGCATTCGCAAGCTGAGTTGGAACAGGGTGCCAATAGAACTCATGGCTGCGAACCGCGCAGAAACACCAAATATAATCAGAGACTTGATAGGTGAACGGGCGAAGATAACCGAGTTCTGTGCCGTAGAAACAGAAACCGATCGGCAGTGTGAAAGAATCACGGAACGGTATTTCCATGTGCTGCCGAAGAAAACTCCTGACGCGAAAACAGCCTTCCGGTGGTGCGTGACTTCGGTTGTCCTTTAAGACAAATCTCATACTAATCATATCTCTGCTTCGTCAACATTCGGAACGATATGTCGAAAATCCTACAGTTTCGTCGTAATCTCGGTTGGAACGGCACTGGTGCCATCGGAAATGCGATTACTAAAACTGGTGTCCATGTTCTGGATACAAGTCCCTTATGCTGCATTGCTTATCGAAGAATTTCTACCGATAAAGTCTTTCGCTGCACGCGCCACTTCGTCTTCAAGGCAGGCCTCACCACTGACCTTTAGCCACTGTCCGTTTATCAATTCGTAATGAAAAGGCGATTTAGTAACCGTATAGGGGCCAAAATGTACGCCCTGAAACTCCAGTAGGTGAAATGTCGTACCATGCTGCACTATGTCCAGAGATAAATACGGTTCCCTAAATCTGTCCAGAACAGACTTCGCGTAATCGAGGAGATCGGTTGATGGTTCAACAAAACGAAACTTTCCGCTACCGCTTGCGCGAAAATCATCATCACGCACTTCTCGACGTAAAACGAAAGCAGAGTTCCGAAAAATCAAGACTTTGTAGTCACACGTCGCTCCGGGTACGAACTGTTGAAGCACAAAGCGTTTTAGTGGCTTGTAATAGTCCCCGAACGGTCGCAGATTTCGGCGGTTAAACATGACCCGCCGAATTCCGTTTCCGATGTAGCGCCGGATCATGCGTGGCAACAAAGCCAGTGAGATTACCCTATCTGGCCGTGCAGCTTGGTCCAGCATAGCCGCAGTCTCAATCAATCGGACGCCGCCGGAGCCGAACCCGGCTAAGTCTTTGTAAACCGCAGGAAGACGCATTTGGCCTTCGGAAATGGCCGACCTTTTTGCCAGATAAACTGAGGGAAGTGAAGGAAGTCCAGCGAGTCTTCGATGGAGTTCCTGATACCCCTTGTTTTCATGAGATCGGGTCATATGTATGGACGGTATCAGCACGTTTCTAAGACCGTGCAGGTACAGAAGCACGTCATCGATGTATGCCTTGTACTCCGGTTGCTGTGAACTTGAGTGCAGCACTGTGGCCTCTCGGATCTGCACTCGGCCACACGCCACGTCTTCGTAGGTCACCTGCTCTACATCGAGCGATTGTTCAAGCTGAGTGCGAAGCCGTGCGACGTCCATACTTTCCCATGGAGCCATTTGCTGACCAAAGAAGCCGCTTTCTTCTGTAAGTAGGTAAATTTTTGTTTTCATGCAGATGCTTACCAGAGGATGCGTTCGCTGCCAGTGCAACAGACTATTCATGACGGCCAGCTACACACAATTACATGCAGAACGACTGCTCTGTGCCTGGGGTCTCTGCCCAACGCTAGCGGTGAAGACGAAGTTTTCTAAGACTCGCAGAATCAGCCTGCAAATCTTTCAGTTGGTGAAAAGGTCTTGACAATCTGTGCTGGATTGCCAGCGACTAAACTGAAGGGAGGAATTATTCCTCGCACGACACTCATAGCTGCGATTATGGATCCGAACCCGATAAAGGTGCCGGGCAGAATTACACTGCCGGTTCCAATCCAGACGTTGTCTTCAATTACTACCGGTCGGCCCGAATCAACTGATCGTATTCTGCGTGACACGTCTCCAAAACAGGGTTCATGTCCATTTGAATCCATAATCTGCGTGTTGGCTGCAATCAGGCAGTTCGCTCCGATCGCGATGCTTTTAGTGGCGTGCAGGCATGTTCCGTGAACACGGGAATTCTCACCGATTCGTATCTCGGCATGGGGCCTATCAGCGAGAATTTTGGTGCGAGCAAACATATTCAAATGATAGTCGGAATTGACAGACGTTAGTGTGACGTTGTGTCCAATTCTAAGATGCGCCTTCTCGTGCAGCCGGATCAACGGCAGCCCGGCAACGACGACGCTTCCATCAATTGCAATATTTCCGCGAGAGCGCCATCTCCACACTGCGTAATGAATGTGCAAACTACGAAATCCTGCGACGATTTTTCTCTGTGCTGTAGCCAACTGAAACGGTCGCACTTTTCGCACTCCTAGGAGTCGGTTCCACTGACAACGCCATTTCTGTTCCCGAGCTGAAGATCGCGTCATGTAAGCAATTTCTGCGGCAGCATCAACAATCGTGAAACCTGAGCACTTCGCGGCAGTAGCCGGATCAGTTCGTAGAGTGCGCCCGGAAACAGCGCTCGAATACTCACAGCATATACAACGCTAAAGCACCCGCCCCAGAGGATTGCCTTCTGAAACTCTTGAGTTGGCCCTACGCACTGATGTGAAATGGCGGCTGCAAGACATGAACTGAGGCTCGCGGGGCCCAATGCTTGACAAAGTCCCCAACCCGACAGCGCGCCGGCTTGAAGTAAGAAGTATACCAGTAATAGCAGACTCAATAAGTTGACGGTCACTTGGGTAATGAGATATGCGATGACCCCAAAGGGAATGGCAAATGTGAGTCCGGCGACGCTGCCCAGAAATGAGAACAGGTCGCAAGCGAGACAGATGCGCGAGTGGTTTCTCGCCAGTAGAAGTTGGTAGTTCACATGAACCAGCGCTGTAGCAACGCTGAGGGCCAGTGTCCATTTGAGCAGTGGAGTCACACTATGCCACTCCACACCGTAGACCGTATGCACTACTGGCTCAGCAAGGATGCTCAGTACCGTTGCCGCTGGGAGCATTAGCCAGATTATGAGACGCACAATCAGATTTCCGGCTCGTTGGGCCGCACCAGAACTCGTTTCTAGTCGCGTCAACATCGGATATACGGCAGCCATGAGTTGAGCAGATGTCTTCATACACACGATGTTTGCGAGACCAACAGCCCTGTTGAATACACCCAGTGAACCAAAGCCGATCATTGCCGTTAACACAAACGTTTCCACGAGAACGCTTCCGGTTCGAGTTACTCCTGACCCAACTCGAGTCAAACCAAACCGAAATGCCGGACTATAGTTGGACCAGGAGAACGACCATAATGGACGCCACTTTTGTTGTAAGAGCAGGTCCCAGGTAAAGGGCAGTGTGACTAGCAGACCAGGCACAACCAGAGCAAAGGCCCCCATGCCTGCATACGCCATGAGTATGGACGTCACGGTTGATGCGATCAGGCCAACAGACTGCAGAAGACGGAGCGATTTGAAATCGAACCTGCGTTGAATCATCACCCGGCGAATTTCACAGGGCCACTCCAGCAGAAAAGTAAGGCTGAGGACATGCACAAGTGGGGCAGCGGATGCGTAAGATGGAATTTGTGAGATCACAAATGCAGCAAGGTTCGCAATCGTGAACATGACAAACTGAATCACCGCACCCGCCGTAAAATGATCTTGAAAATGAGTCTCCGCTTCGGACTTCACCTGAAGAGCATGTGAGACGAAAGGCGTCGCAGAGAACACCGCAATAATGCCAACAACACTGGTTGAAAAAGCAAACATGCCGTATGCCGCATGGTCCAGAAGGCGCGTTAGAAAGACCATTTGCGCAAACTGAAGTACGTCGCGGAAAATATTGAACCCGGTGTTCCATACAACCGCGCTCCGCGCTCGTTCAACAAGAGACGCTGTCCCTGTTGTTGGCTTGTCAGATTCTGGCGATTCCTCGACGCTACCGTCGGCGAGCGGACAATTGTCGCCGTCCGGGTGACCGCCCTGTTCAGCGTCACCGCTGAATATTCTGAGACCGGCACCATGGGCTCCCTCATCCTGATAATTCAGGCCGGAAAGCTGTTGGTGCCGGAGACTATTTGCTCCGGATGGTAAAGGTCTTGTTTTCAAATTCGGGCCACCCTCGGACGCCAGTCGCCAGATGCCAACAAGCGCCATGTCTGCCGCAGGTATTCGTCTGTCTTGCCGGGGAGTTTCACAGCGCCGTCCTGATGATCCTAGAAATTTTTCCCGTCATCGTCTCCGTTCTTCCTTACGAATCCTGCGGACTCTACCGCTGTTGATCACTGACTAGTCGACGTGAATTGACCTCTCGGCGGACTACCGGTGACATTGCGATCACGCTCGGACCAGCTGTCCCCTACGGGTCGGGGTCCCGTGCAGTGCGTTTCGCGTATCGACAATCAGTTCACTCCATTCCACCAGTTCCCGTTCGCTGAAGCAGCCGTGCCAGGTGGAGATCAGCGTTAAATCTGCGTCAGCAAAGGTTGCTGCCGTCCAGTCAACGCTTTTCATACCCTTCCAGCGGGCATGCTCTCGAGTTGGGCCAATCTCCGGAATGTAGGGATCGTGGTAGGCTATATTTGCTCCAAGGTCGGCCAGACGATCCATGAGTGCGAATGTGGGGGATTCACGCAGGTCGTCGACATTGGCTTTGTAGGCCAGACCAAGAATGATGATGCGACTGTTGCGAACAGCTTTTCCGTGATCATTCAGAGCTCGTGTTACCTTTTCAACCACATAGTCGGGCATGCTGTGGTTGATCTGGCCAGCGAGTTCGATGAAACGTGTATGCAGTCCGTACTCACGGGCTTTCCAGGTCAGGTAGAACGGATCAATGGGAATGCAGTGTCCGCCCAGCCCCGGCCCTGGATAGAAGGCGTTGTAGCCGAATGGTTTCGTCGCTGCGGCGTTGATGACCTCCCAGATGTCGATTCCCATTCGGTCCGCGACGACCTTCAGCTCATTGACGAGGCCGATGTTGAC
>JAGQQE010000117.1 GCA_020426345.1 Planctomycetaceae bacterium | reverse complement strand
ACTACGAAATGTTCAGCGACACGTTACCGGATGAAAGTTTCCCGCGCGGGGCGAACTGGCTCATGCTGGGCCCATCGGGTCCAAGAAGGCTGCGCCTTGCAATTGAGCATCTGGCACAACACAGGGGGGGCATTTGCTTCTGCGTGGATCTGGATCCGCGGTGGGTCGTCAAACTCCTGAAGAAAGGGAAAGTTGAAGAGGCGAAAGAATACAGCGCTCACGTCATCGATCAGGCGATGACCGTCCTGTCCGCAAATAACGACATCCAGTGCATGTTCACCACCCCGAAACTACTGGAAGCCCTGGCACTGCGGCTGATGGATGAAGGCAGCAGTATCGAAGAAGCCGGAATCAAAGGCATCTTCTGTGGTGGTACGGAGTTTACGCAGCAGTGGTTCCGGTTCGCATGCGAAGAATTGCTCGGTCCCAATGTCTACATCACGCCGACCTATGGCAACACGCTGATGGGGCTGGCATGCGGCAAGCCATTTGACCCCGCTGACAATTACAAGATCACGTACTATGCACCGCAGCCACGTGCCGTGGTAGAGGTCGTGGATTTTGACGACCACAACAAGGTCGTTGGGTACGGTGAAACAGGTCGAGTAAAGCTCTATACCCTGACGAAAGAGCTCTTCGTGCCCGGGTTCCTCGAACGCGATGAGGGCGAAAGAGAAAAACCGTGTGACAAATACACCTGGGACGGCGTCAGCAGTGTTCGCCCCTACCACGTATTTGCGAAAACAACGACTGTTGGAGTGTACTAGCTGCCACAGTGACCGTCGGAAGCCAGCGGAGTCATCTGTCACGCACAGGTGTCTTTCCTGGCAACCTGCGACGCAAACGCTTATTGCGAAGCATTTCAGTTCAAATTTCTCTGTTTAATCAGCACCTTCTGCCATGCTTGAAATTCCAGTTATCCGATGGGGTAAGCCTTACGAGTCGCTCGAAAAGGCGGACGTAGTTCATTTTGAAACCGGAGAAGTCATGGCTCAGATGCATCAGGCCAATGCAGGCCTGGTGCAAATGGACATGCGGAAAGCAGACAAAGCACGAGAAGTACTTCGTCAGTTCCAGCCCGCCGATCTGATCGACATGTGCGTGAAAGCGGCGGACTTGTTTCTGACCGCAACATTGCCGATGGGTAACGGCACACAGACGCCGGAAGAATTCTGCTCGATTCAATCGGCAACTACGGGTCTTCCGCTCAACATGGCACGAGCCAACATGAGCAAGAATGCGTTCGTGCTCAGCAATATGGGCGCGATGCTGGATGCGTTGACACGGGGTCTGCCACTCGAAATTCTTTCGCGTGGATACGGCATGGAAAGTCGCGGGGTGATGGTGAGCTATCAAAGCACCACTCCGGTTCTGGGGCTCGTGTTACCATCGAATTCTCCTGGTGTTCACACACTATGGCTTCCGGCGATTCCTCTGCAGGTTGGATTGGTTCTGAAGCCGGGGTCCTCAGAACCATGGACTCCGTATCGCATGTACGAAGCATTTGCGGCAGCTGGCGTCCCGAGGGAAGCATTTTCACTGTATCCCGGGCCACACGATGTCGGAAACAAAGTACTGGAAACATGCCAGCGTGCGATGATTTTCGGGGGTACCGCCACGGTCGAGAAATACGCTGGCAATCCCCGGGTTCAGGCTCATGGTCCAGGATTCAGTAAGATCATGCTCGGCGACGACGTTGTCGACCGCTGGGAAGATTATCTGGACATCCTGGTGAAGAGCGTCCTGATTAACGGCGGTCGCAGCTGCATTAATTGCTCCGGAATCTGGGCATCTCGCCACACAGAAGAGATCGCGGATGCGATTGCAAAACAGCTGGGCCCGATCACAGCTTTGCCAACCACCGATCCCAATGCCGCTCTTGCTGCGAATACGATGGCAGGTGCTGCCGAAGCCATGAACCGTCAGATCGACGAAGGTTGCGAATCTGCTGCCGTCACAGAGATGACGGCCAAATATCGGGACGGTGATCGATGGATTCCCAAAGAACGCTGTGACTATCTTCGCCCGACCGTTCTGCACGTCAGTGATCCTGACGACAAAATGGCAAATACGGAGTACATGTTTCCATTCGTGTCTGTGGTGAAATGTCCTCAGAACCAGATGCTGAAAAAGATCGGTTCCACACTGGTTGGAACCGCAATCACTGAAGATCCGAAATGGACACAGGAACTGGTTGACGCGAGACACATTGATCGACTGAATATCGGTCCGATACCAACCTGCGCTTTGAACTGGCTGCAGCCACACGAAGGTAATATCATCGACTTCCTGTTTCGCAACCGCGCATTCCAGAACAGCATGCCGCCAGCTCACTAAGTGCCTCACTGATCGCTGTCGAATGGCCCGACGCCTGACTTCTTATGGTCGGGCCTGTTCGAATTGCAGACTGTGCGAAATCCAGTTGAGACTGTTCGAATTCGAGACCGCGCGAGTTTCAGAAAGACTCCAGCACAGAACGCACGACTGGTCCGGTGCTCTGCATGGAATGCAGCCTCGTAGCCGATTCGATCAACCTGGATTTACAATCAGAATCCATATTCCGCGTGTAGGTCGTCACAAAATCCTCGAGCTTCCGGACCGAAGATTCACCATGCGGCGGTTTGCAACTGGAATCGAATAACCAGCCTGCTCCCAGGTCGGCAATGCGTTCAGGAAATGCTCCATGAGCGGGAAGCAGCGACGGAACACCCAGCAGAGCCGCCTCAATGACGTACAGTCCCTTAGGTTCGTGGTAATCCGCAGGAATAAACAATAAGTCGAACGCCTGCAGGATTTTGAACTTCTCACTCCTTGTCGAAGGACTACCAAGCCACCGCAACCTGTCTGAAGGGACGTCCTTCTGCACTCCTGCAAGCAATGAGTCAAACCAGTGCCGGTGTTGCTGTGGTAAAAATCCGGCGATCGTAAAGTCCACGTCAGGATAGATCGGAAGCAACTGCCGGGCCGCATCCAGGAAGTGCTGAACGCCCTTCTCGGGACAGACTCGTGCGAAATAGCCAATATTCACACGGCCCTTGTCCCCATCCGCCTGTATTTCGGTTTTGGCTTGTTTTTCTTCAACATGCCACCCATCCATGGTGAGCGGAATTTCACGAAATTCCATGCCTTGCAGGGAAAGGTAATCCCTCATGTGGCTGCTGTAATACCGGCTGTGAGTCAGTATTCCGTCCAAAGAACGACAGTTGTCAGTCAGCTGCCGTAATGCCGGCTGCCGGAATTGTGGTCTCAGAGCATCAAGAAAAATGTCGTCGCCCTGAAGCAGCGTGAGAATCCTGCCGCGAAACCGACTGCGTAAATGAGGAACAACACCGGACAGAAGTGCGTTACTGAACACCACGATATCCGGCTTCAGGTCATCGACGATGTAGTCAACAAGCTGAACAATCTCGCCGCGCTGCGGGCCGTGCGTACCGCTAAGAAGATCAATGGTCAATTTTCCGAGACTGGCTGCGTCCGTACTGCCGCTCAGTCGGGAAAGTTGCCGAATCACACCTGGGTGATCGAGCCATGATTTGAGGAAATGCGGCAGACGCCGCCAACCGGGAACCACGGAATCCAGGTAAACATTAATCCCGCCGAGGAAAACTTTAGGGCTGCTGGCATTCTCTTCATCCACACGAATCGGCGTGTAAGTAGGAATGAGCACAGCGTCCACGTCGGCTATCCGCAGAGCGCGAGCAAGTGCATTGTCCTGCATGCATGAGCCGCAGAACATCCCCGCCCCCCCGGCTGTGATTATTGCAACTTTCATGGAATGATTCTGTGTTGGCGGTTGGGATTTTTCCAGCGGGGCTCGCCGAAACGGTCGACCAGTCGACGGACATCGATCAGGACGTTTGTCCGGGATGACACGGTAGGAAATACTCAGGGCGTTTCATCTCTCGCTCGCGAATTTGGTGGAATAATTCAATACTGCGACCACAAATGGCGTACGAAAGTGATCCTGCTCGAACAACCGGAATGATAATATGCACACCAGTCCGTATTCCAGGCGGCAATTCGTCGGCAGCGCAGCCTCGCTGGGCATCACCGCTGGGTTGTCAAGAATATTTGCGTCCTGCCACACCATGGCGATTCCCAGTGGGCAACAGAACTCACGTCTCTTCGCGTATGTCGGTACTTTCAGCTCGCCCCTGAAGGATACGCTGCCGACTCAGGTCGACCTTCCTCCGGGCAATGGTCGTGGTATTCATATTTTCGAGATTAATCGCCAGTCTGGCGCGATGATTCCGGCGGGAACATTCGATCTCGGAACCAGCCCCAGCTGCGTTACCATTAACCGATCCGGAGATCGGCTTTATTCCGCAAATGAGACCGATCGGGTCGGCAATGACAAACAGGGCTCCGTAAGCTCATTTGCCATCGACAAAAGCAACGGGCAATTGCGAATGCTGAATTCGGTCAAGGCGGGCGGCGCTGGACCGACTTATGTGAGCATCCATCCATCCGGCAAATTTCTGTTGGTGGCCAACTACTTCGGTGGATCTGTTGCCGTATTTCCGATCCTTAAAGACGGCACACTTGCAGATGCGAGTGACGTAAAAAATGACGAAGGAAAGATTGGACCAACGCGAGCTGTCAACGCTCCTCCGGGAAGCTTCGCATTCAGTGGACATGACCGAACCCACGCGCACATGATCGAATCTTCGCCGGATGGGCGGTATGTTCTTCATGTCGACCTGGGCCTGGATCGGATCTTCATCTGGGCATTCGACGCAGAGAATGGAACTCTGTCGCCCGCAAAACAACCGTTTGTTGAATTGCCGCCGGGAGATGGGCCACGACACTTCTACTTTCATCCCAACGGCAAATGGTTCTATTCCATTCAGGAAGAAGGATCGACGCTTGTCGTGTTCGACTACGAAAAAGGGTCCGGCCACCTGACCGCTCGGCAGACCATCTCCACACTTCCTGAGAGATTTGTGGGCAGCAACTTCTGTTCTGAGGTACTCGTCAGTTCAGATGGCCGGTACCTGTATGCTGGCAATCGATTGCATGACAGTATTGGAGTCTTTGCTGTTGGTGCTGACGGAACGCTGTCGCATGTGGACGACGTCTGGACTCGCGGCAATTATCCCCGCAGTTTCAGCATCGACCCGAGTGGAACGTTCCTGTACTGCTGCAATCAGCGGGCAGATCATGTCGCGGTGTTTCAGGTCGATCGGGAAACCGGAAAGCTTGAATTTACGGGCGACTACGGTGCAGTTGGCAATCCATCGATGATCGCGTTTCTGGAAATTGACCGCTAATGCATGTCGAGCCCATCGTGGCCGCAGACCAACCCTCCCGTCTGGTGTCTGGTGCGTATTGCTGGCGAATCACGCTGGTATTGGCATCCGTCGCCACGCTTGCGATTCTGCTTTGCCCATTCATTCCGCTTGGAGTCCCAGACGAATGGACATGGACGAGGCATGCGTTCGCCAGTTCAGCTGGCGAATGGATGGATCGATTTCTGCCGGGCATTGTTGTGGGGATATTGCTTTTCATACTGGCTGTCTTTGGTGATCGCCGCATCTCGAAATACGGACAGATTCGCCACGCACTGCTGATTATCGCTCTGACTCTGTTGACGGTTGCCTGGCAGAATGCAGCAGGGCGTTCGGCGCCAACGCCCCATCGCGAAGTGAAGTCGTGGTGGATTGTTTACGACAGGTTTGCGTCCGGCTATTTCTATGAAGCCGCTTTCAAAATTAATTCGATGGACGAACTGCTGACCGGGTACGAGGAGCGGATGGCAGAAGGAGACGTATTGCATGTCGGAACACACCCACCAGGACTCTTCATGCTGTGCGTCACGGCTCTGAACCTGACGCACAATCAGGATAGTTTTGTCGACGTTCTGAGAAACATCCGGAGTCGCGAAACAGAAATCTTGTTCCGTGAGCTGGAAGCCACCGCCAGAATGAATCGGCCCCTTTCGCAGGCGGAACTGGCAGCCTTACAGCTGGTCTCGTCAATCAGCATTCTGTTTGCCGCCATGTCTGTGATTCCAGTGTATCTGCTGGCATCGACCATTGCTGGTCGAACTTCCGGATGGAGAGCGGCATGTTTGTGCGCCACTATCCCAACACTTGTTATCTTCACACCCAAGTCCGATGTCATTTTTGCCTTCACAGGGACTCTGTTTCTTTGGCTGACTGTCGTCGCGGGACTGACTTCTCACTTGCGTGTCAGAATTCTCAGTTCATTGGCTGCCGGAATTCTGTTGTTTGCAGGGATGCTCCTGAGCCTGGCCCACCTCCCCTGCATTGTCGTGGCCTTCGCCTTCGCCGTGTTGCAACTCGGCCAGAATCAGGCGACCCGGCCGCGATCGATTTTTGCTGCCGTGGGCATGATGGTTCTCTCCTGGGCTGGCTGCGTCCTGCTTTTCGACGTCATAACAGACTGCAATCTGCTGAACGTCTGGCGAATGAATCTAATGAATCACGAGGGGTTCTACGAAACTTCCCCCCGAACGTGGTGGATCTGGACTCTTGTGAATCCACTTGAATTGACGCTGGCAGTTGGCGGGGCTTTGATGCTGGCGGGCGGAAGAAACGTCTTTGACTCTTTCAGGATCCTGCTCCGGAATCTTCGATCGAATCGTTCATCTTCCATGATTCCGTCAACGGATCAACAACTTGTGAAAGTGCGCGCAGGCACCCTGGAACAGGATCCCAATGAAGCTGGGTCGCCATCAAAGCCGAATCCTGGTGTGCCCGCAATCGACTCTGCCTGCAGCGCACTGATGGTTTCGATGGCCGCAACATGGGTCATCCTGTGGCTATCCGGCAAGAATATGGGAGAAGCCGCCAGATTATGGTGTTTCCTTGTTCCCTGGATTGCGATCGTTGCCGGCTGCAGCTTCAGGCATTTGCCGTTCGGGCAATCCGGATCGGGGCAGGCGTCTTACGAAAGCGATAAGACAAACTTTTCCATACTGATCGGACTCCAAATCGTCTGTAGTCTGATCACTGTCTCTGTTGTCAACGGATTTTCAGTTTGACGTGCCGCTCAGCCCTTTATCGAACTTCATACTTTCGCCAATTGTGTCTTGTGCAGCCATTTAGTTTTGCGGACGTGGCCCCGTTGATCATGCCGAAGCCTTGAAAACAACGCCCGAATACGGTCCTATGCACGCTGAGTCAGGCGGTAAATCGCCGTTTGATGGATCGAGCCCACCTCTAATCTACTAATCTTCCGGCCCGCCATAACCCTCCAACGAAGATCTGGGAGCCCATTGCCGATGACCACATTTAATCGTCGTAATTTTCTTCGAACGTCAGCCGTCGCTGCTGCATCAACCGTATTCGCTGCTCCGGCTATTGGACGCGCCGGTACGTCCGCCAACGCAAAAATGGGCGTCGTTGTTGTGGGCGTGAATGGTCGCGGTTCATCACATATTGATGCCTACCTGAGCGATTCCCGCACAGAGATCCGCGCCATCGTTGATGTCGACGAGGCCGTTGGAAACAAACGTTGTGATGCAATCAACGACAAACAGGGACTGCGACCAAAACTGTTTACCGACATGCGCAAAGCTTTCGAAGACAGCGCGCTGGATGTTGTGAGCACCGCAACCCCAAATCACTGGCACGCCCTGACGGGCATCTGGGCCATGCAGGCCGGCAAAGATGCCTACGTCGAAAAGCCAGTCTGTCACAACGTCTGGGAGGGGTCGGCTCTGATTGCCGCAGCCCGGAAATATGGTCGAATGTGTCAGGTAGGAACTCAGTGCCGCTCCAGCCAGGCCATTAAAGACGCCTTTGCATTTATGAACGCGGGTGGCATTGGCGAAGTGAAGTTCGCTCGAGGGTTGTGTTACAAACGTCGAAAATCGATTGGTGCTTTGGGAGACTACAAGATTCCTGACAATGTCGACTTCGATCTCTGGTCAGGTCCGGCAACGCTCACCAGCCCGAAGCTGACTCGTGAAAAATTCCACTACGACTGGCACTGGCAGCGACATTACGGAAATGGTGACCTTGGCAATCAGGGACCACACCAGACCGATGTCGCTCGCTGGGGACTTGGCATCGACAATCATCCGACCAATATCTTTACGTATGGCGGACGCCTGGGATATCAGGCGGAAAGAAAGGACCCAAATTACGTCGACGCTGGGGACACCGGAAACACGGAGGTCACGGTTTATGATTACGGTGACAAATGCATCGTTTTCGAAACGCGCGGATTGAGTGTTGATGACAGCGATGACACGGAACTGAACAAACTGTTCCAGAGCACCAAAGGCAACAAGATCGGTGTCGTATTTTACGGAACAAATGGCTACCTGACGCAGGTCAGCTATTCCCACTGTATTGCATTCGACAAAGAGATGAACATCATCAAAGAGTTCAAAGGGGGAGGAGACCATTTCGGGAACTTCCTGTCCGCGTGTGAGTCCCGAAATGTCAAGGACCTGAATGCCGACGTCCGCGAAGGCCATCTTTCCGCTGGAATGAGTCACCTCGGAAACATCTCCTATTACATGGGAGAAAACAACAAAGTGACTGTCTCGGAACTTTCATCCGTCCTGAGTGGCATCAAGAGCCTGGACGATAACGAAGCGACCCTTCAGCGGACGGTCAAGCACCTGACGAAGAATGGTGTCGATCTGGATAAGTATAAACTTTCACTGGGTGCCAACCTCGCGTTTGATCCGGAGAAGTAAGTGTTCACGAACAACAATGCTGCCAACGCTTTATTGACTCGTGAATATCGCAAACCATATGTTTGCCCTCTGGCGAAGGATGTCTAGCATCATTCTGACTCAGGCCCGTCGTTCTGTATGACGGGCCTTTTTCATCACGCCAGTCGTGCAGCAGACAACATCCCCCTCCCTGTTATTGAGCGCCAAGAGATGGCTAACACGTCAACCTTTCGCATCGCTTCTCTGGCGGCGGTTGTCCTGACCGCATCGATTTCTCCTGCGGAAGACTTTGAGGCCAGGCCCATCTTTAAAGATGGCGAAGCACAGGTCGTAGACGCATTCAAGGACTCGAAAGACTGGATTCGACATCATCTTTGGGTTGAGACGGAATTCGATTCCGACGGCGACGGTAAACTCGACCGAATGCACGTTGACGTCACCAGGCCGAAACAAACGGAGTCAGAAGGCCTGAAGGTTGCAGTGATTTATGAAACCAGTCCGTACTACTGCGGAACTGCAAAGAACGCGAAACCGTATTTCTGGGATCCGCAACACAACATCGGGGCGACTCCTCCTCCGCACGAGCTACCTCAGCCTATCGAGTTCGACAAGGATCGAAGCTCGATATCCAAATCCCACGTAAATGACTGGGTCCCACGCGGATTTGCCGTCGTTCATTCGTGTTCACCCGGAACAGGACGATCTCAGGGATGCCCAACAGTCGGTGGCGATAATGAATCGCTGGCCCCCAAGGCGGTCATAGACTGGCTGAATGGCCGAGCAAAAGGGTATACGACCCCTGATGGTAACGAAGAAGTGAAGGCGACGTGGTCGACCGGGAAGGTCGGTATGACGGGCACTTCTTACAACGGTACCCTTCCGCTTGCGGCAGCAACAACCGGAGTCGAAGGACTTGAAGCCATCATCCCGGTGGCCCCCAACACTTCTTACTACCACTACTACCGTTCAAATGGTCTCGTTCGCCACCCCGGTGGCTACATGGGCGAAGATATCGATGTGCTTTATAACTTCATAAACAGTGGAGACCCAGCGCGGCGCTGTGATTGCGACAAGAATGTTCGCGACGCCGAAATGCTCAAGCACCTGGACCGCGTCACCGGCGACTACAACAGTTTCTGGGCCGGTCGCGACTATCTGAATGAGATGGGCCCCATGAAAGCTGCTTTGCTGATGTCGCATGGCTTCAATGACTGGAATGTGATGCCCGAGCACAGCCTGAGAATTTACGAAGCCGCACGGGCGAAAGGACTTCCCACACAAATCTTCTATCATCAGGGCGGACATGGCGGACCACCGCCACTGAAAATGATGAACCGATGGTTCACCCGCTACCTGTATGGTGTCGAAAACGGTGTGGAGAACGACCCCAAAGCGTGGATCGTTCGAGAAGACAAGCAACGTGATGAACCGACGTCGTATCCCGATTACCCAAACCCCTCCGCGATGCCCGTAACACTGTATCCGACGCGCGGGGGCGAACGACAAGGGAACCTCTTGCTGGCCCAGCCGATGAATCAGGGTACAGAGCTGATTGTTGACAACTTTTCATTCGACGGAGCGACATTAGCAAAGGCAGACTGGACGAATCACCGGTTGTTATTTTCAACGCCGGAACTCAGCGAACCAGTGCATATTTCGGGCTACGCCGAAGTCACCATCACTATGGCCAGTGACCGCCCGGCCGCCAATCTTTCGGTATGGCTTGTGTCACTGCCGTGGGACGACAAAGGCAAAATTACAGACAACATTATCACTCGGGGCTGGGCCGATCCGCAAAACCGGGATTCTGTCAGTGAAAGTGCTCCCCTCACGCCGGGGCAATTCTATGACGTCCGGTTTCGCCTTCAGCCGGATGATCAGATTGTTGCCGCGGGCCAGCAAATTGGATTCATGGTCTTTTCAACAGACCGCGACTTTACCCTGTGGCCGGATCCGGGCACCGAACTCACGGTCGATCTGGATCACACCAGCCTCACGCTGCCCGTGGTGGGAGGAGCGGTCGCTTTGGAGAAGGCATTCACTCCAAAGCCAAAACCAGAATCTGAGGTTGAAGCGGACTGACACCGTTCCTCAGGAAGACCCCTGCGAATCAAAACTAAAGTCGGTTCAAAGGATGGTCTCTGCGTTCCAGTGGAAGACTGACGCTCTTGCTGTTCTGACGGTGAGATTCAAACGCTGCGCAGATCATTTCGACAGTCAAAGCCCCGGAGCGGGCGTCACACAATGGCTGACGGTCTTCGTCTACCGCTGCGATCAGATCGTTCACGCCGGCAACGTGGTTATGAACATCAGCAACCCGACCGGGGTGTGGTTCTGGTTTACCCGGACCAGCAGACGTAATTGGCACCCACTGCCTCGGTTTCATATCAACTGCAAAGGGGTTTCCCGAAACGATGTGCGCCACTGGGTTGGCGTCGATATGCAATGCGATAACGCCATCGCTGCCGATGAAATGCATGCAGTAGGAATCTTTCGTTCCATCGTTTGCGATGGAGTCGTATGCGGCGAAGACCCCGGATTCCATCTGGTAATGAGCGTGAACCTCATTTCCGGCGAGAGGCCCCAACGCTTCATTGCCTGGTGCAACATCAGCCGCCGTCACCCTGGCTCCATTTGTCAGCAGCGTCGCAGAGCATGAGAGTGGCTTGCCACCAATATATTCGAACAGGTTCATGACATGGCATCCAAGCACCCATAGACATTCTCCGCCACCTCGGCGATCACCCTTTCCGCGACCACGCATTTCAAGAAGCCGTCCCAACTGTCCATCAGCGATCATCTGTTTGATCAATACAAGAACGGGGTGATATCGGTTCCGATGAGCAACGGCGATTTTCGTACCGGCTTTCAACGACGAGGAAACAATGGCGTCTGCTTCAGCGGGAGTTCGGCAAAAGGGTTTTTCGACGTAGATTCCGCGGACCCCGGACGCAATTGCAGCCATGATCATGTCGAAGTGCTGATCCGGGTGGCGTGGGGCAACGGAGACAAACTCTGGTTGCTGTGCGGAAAGCATCTCCCGGTAATCAAGGTAACCACTGCTGACATTCAACTTCTTAAGTTCCGCGGCGAGACCGGCTTCGTTTCCATCAGAAACACCAACAACCTGAGCGTTGGGGATGTTCTGCCAGACAGTATCAAGCCCATGCCCGTAATTGCCGCGTCCAGTATGCCCCATCACTCCCACTCGACGCGTGGCATCCTGACTCGCAACAGATGAGCCGGCGTACAGTCCTGCGGCAATTGATGAACTCAGAAAGACACGACGCTTCATGATTTGCCCCTGATTGAATTCAAAACTTCGATTGTTGGCATCGTTTTTAGCGAAATCCGAAGGAATTCCCAAGGCTTCCGTATGTATCCCGGATTCTGCGGCATCATTTCAGATACGCCGCAGATGAAACCTCGTATCCCTCACAGTCGACAGCCACTTGTTGTTTTGCTGCTTCGGAATCACAATTCGCACCATTCAGCCGGATGATGTTTTGCTTATTTCTAGATGGCCCCATTGGGATTTGCCTCGTGTCACGTTTGTCTGCGTCTGGTTTGCTGGTATCACATTTACCGATGTTTCGTTGGCTGTGCTGCCTTCTGGTGTTTGCCTTCGCGGCCATGTCGAACGAAGTGATAAGTGCGTCGACGCATCCATTTTCAATTACAGAGACGGATATCTTCGTAACAAAATCCCGTGCAATCATGCGATTGCAGATGTTCGCGGAGGACCTCGTCCTGTTTCATGAACTGGAGGCAAACGAATCGGACGTGGTCCCAGCGTCAGAAATTAAGCGAGGTCTCGAACTTCATCGCGATTTTCTGCTGGAAAGAGTCACTCTGCGTGATGCGCGCGGCGAATTGCTGAAAGGTCACATCACCGATCTGCAGTCGTTTGAGATTCCCGAGGCGGGGATCGCAACAACAGACATGATGCTGCACACGGCGGTCTATCAGATTGAATTTCCATTCGCCGATCCCCCTGAGTTCCTGACGATTCAGCAGGACTTGTCGGATCCGGATTTCGTCACCCCGAGCGAAATGAAACTGTCGGTTCATCAGACAGGAAGCGATCTTACGTTCACAGATTCGATGAAAGCTGGTGCGGCTGTCACATTGCGGTTCGACTGGACCGAAACACCACTCTCTGAAGATGCAAGCGATGAAGAATGGGAATCGTGGTTTGCGAAGCAGCGAGAACAAACGCTGGGGATCATGAGCTACAGCAGCGTGTATTCTTTTATCTACATCGATCCAACAGAGTTACGTCATGAGGTGCTGATTCCGCTTGCCACCCTGAAGACGTTCCTGCCGATCCAGCACAGGGATCCATCGTTCATTGACATCGATGAACAGGATGCAGTGCGAGAGCTGATCCGGAATTGGCTGAAAGATGTCAATCCCACGACTATAAACGGCTTGCACGTGAACCCTGAGTTTACCCGGATTGACCTGCTTGGGCTTGACCAGAAAGACATGGCCGCAAACGCAGAGAAGCGACGGACAAGCCTCGCCAACGGGCGAGTCGGCATCATTCTTACCTATCACCCCTCAGACCGTTTTGTCCGGGCGGCAACGGTGGAGTGGACTCGATTCCATTCCACAATGCGAAAGGTTGAATCGGTGGTCATTGCGGGCGATAAGACACTGCAGCGATTTGAGTTTTCCCGATTTAACAAACCAGCTGACAATACGTTTGCCTGGGAGTGCCCGCCGGAATTTCTACCGGAAACTTTCACCCCCATTCCAGCGGAGACTCCACCTCTGCCAACGATCACAGTCCCCATGCTGTCATTCGGCCTGCTGCTGGGCGCCATTGTATCCAGTAGCGTTTGTTATCTTCTCCGATCCACCGGCAGCCTGATTGGGTTTGGCCGGATTTCGTTCGTTGGGTTAAGCGCCATTCTGCTCATTGTAAGTGCTTGTACGCGTGAATTTGGTATCACTGTTTTCAGGAATCCGTTCAAGTCTCCTCCCCTCCTTGCGACGTCCGATTGCCAGCAGCTGGCGGAGAAACTGCACGCTCGAACCTACAAAGCGTTGGAAGCAGGCGCAGAAGCTCAGATTCTCGATTCACTGGCGACCGCGGTGGACGGACCGCTTCTGGAGGAGCTCTACCTTCAGATGAGACGCAGCCTTGAGCTTCGGGACCAGGGCGGCGCGGTGGCACGTGTAACGTCCGTCACCTATGACAGCGTCGACATTACGCAACCGACAGACATCACCCGTTCCGACGGCGAGAATTCAGACCAGCTTTCGTGGCCGGGATTTGAGGCGGCCATTACCTGGACCGTGGCGGGAACTGTCGAGCACTGGGGACATATCCACGAACGGCAGAACCAGTTTGAAGCTGTTTTTGCTGTGGAACCTGCCAATGGTGCGTGGAAATTCTCCGCCATGGATCTTCGTAGCCAGAAGCAGAAATCTCAACGAACAAATGTTCGCAGGTTTTAGAGCGCTTTCAGAACCGTTGACCAGAGTCTATCCTTCGCACAATCCTGCCACTCGTTCGAGTGTGCAAGCATCCGAAATGTTTCGCTCGAAACAACACTGACATCGTCAAAGGTATATTGAAATGGGACTGTTTACCGGCAAAAAGGGACTCGTTCTGGGGATTGCAAACGAGCGCTCGATTGCATGGGCCATTACGGAAAACCTGCACAAAGAAGGCGCGGAAATGGCATTCACGCACCTTCCGGATTCGGGCGATCGGCCAAAGAACAAGAACAAGGTCGCGAAACTGGTCGAACCCATCGGGGCGAAATTCCTTGTGCCTTGTGATGTCTGCAATGATGACCATCTGGCAGCGGTCATGGATCAGGCGGCAGAACAATTCGGCAAGATTGATTTTATTGTGCACAGCGTGGCATTCGCTCCGCCAGGAGACCTGACCGGGCCAACGTACAACTGTAGTCGTGATGGCTTCAAGACTGCGATGGAAATCAGCGCTTACAGCCTGCTGGCCGTGGCAGGTGCAGCGAAACGCAAAGACATCCTCAGCGAAACCGCCAGTATTCTGACGCTCTCTTACTTTGGCGGCGAGGAAGTCATTCCAGGATACAACATCATGGGACTGTGCAAAGCTGCTCTGGAATGCGGTGTCCGCTACCTGGCCAGTGAACTGGGCCCTGACGGCGTCAGAGTCAATGCAATTAGCGCTGGGCCGGTACGTACCATCAGCGCTATGGGAGTCGGAGACTTTAAGCAGATGCTCGATCTCTATGACGCTGTTGCACCAATGCGTCGCAATATTACGGCGGATGAGGTTGGCAAATCAGGTATGTTCCTGTTGAGCGACCTCGCCAGTGGCATCACTGCCGAAGTCCTGCATGTGGATTGTGGTTTCAGCAAAATGGGCGCGCCTCCCGCTGATTTCGGTCAGCCGAAGGACAGCTAGAGTCGCCGGAGTTGCACTGGCTGACATGATTTCCGGTCGCGGGCCTGTCCCCGGAGTTAACGACGCAACAGCGTCGAGGACCCATGGACGGCCCTCTTCACATTCCGCAGCCAGCGTTCCGGGTCGCGTCTTTCCGGTTCGCTCCGTGCGACGGTACGACCAGGTTTGTTCGCGCGGAGGAGTTCCCATTGTGCGGGCGATAACATAACCGTCCGTTGAAAAACCGGGACAGGCAGGACGATTGGAAACCATCGTGTTTTAAGGTCTCCTGCTCGAGCCAGTCCCGTTTTTGAACAGGCTGATAGATGTCCACACAATGCGGGCGCGTCCTGTGGAATTCTCCGGAAGTCATCATTCTCCGCCGGGCCCGTTTTCATTGGCCTCCACCGACTGGTAACCTACCCGGTCTTCTGTTTCCGTCGTTGGAGCTGTTTGTCGTTGTCGGGATATATTGATGGATCCGCTTACGTTAGGTTCGTTTATCTTCTTCACTGCGCTTGTTGGTGTTATCACATGGGTGCTGACCAGGAGTGATCGCCACGATACGTCAGATGGGTATTTTCTTGCGGGTCGTTCGCTGACTGGCGGATACATCGCCGGCTCACTGCTGCTGACAAACCTTTCAACAGAACAATTGATTGGTTTGAATGGTGCCGCGTTTAACGACGGCCTTTGTGTCATGGCCTGGGAAGTCATCGCGGGCATGTCTCTGGTTGTCATGGCGCTGATCTTTCTGCCGCGTTACCTGAAAAGCGGTATCGCCACCATCCCGGAGTTTCTGGAGCTTCGATACGACACGCATACCCGTACGATCACGTCTATCATCTTTATCGTTGCCTATGCAGGAATCCTGTTGCCGATGATTCTGTATACCGGAGCCACGGGTCTGAATGGCATTCTCGATATCAAATCACTGACGGGAATCGAAAATCAACAAGCAGCTTTAACTCTGATGGTCTGGGTTATCGGGTTGATCGGAGCTGTCTACGCCATTTTTGGTGGACTTCGCACGGTCGCAGTCAGCGATACGCTGAATGGATTTGGATTATTAACCGGTGGCATCATGATTAGCTGGTACGGCTTGAAGGCCATCAATAGCGATCCGATGACGGCCCTGTCGATCCTTCGTGAACAGCATCCCGATAAATTCAACTCACTCGGTGCCGGAAACCAGTCCGTCCCGTTTTCCACCCTGTTCACAGGTGTCCTGCTGCTTAACCTCTTTTACTGGTGCACGAACCAGCAGATCATTCAGCGCACGTTTGGAGCATCCAGCCTGAAAGAAGGACAAAAAGGCGTCCTGTTTGCTGGCGCACTTAAAATTCTCGCACCGCTCATATTGGTTCTGCCCGGGATTATTGCGTTCCATCTGTACTCAGCTGAAGGCATACAAGGGGACCATGCCTATGGCCACCTTGTCCAGGCAGTCTTGCCTTCTTCGCTGCGTGGTTTCTTTGCAGCGGCCGTCGTGGGCGCAATTCTGAGCAGTTTTAACTCGGCTCTGAACAGCACGGCAACGCTCTTCAGCCTGGGTGTCTACAAGAAGATGATCGCTCCTGCCGCAACCG
>JAGQQE010000116.1 GCA_020426345.1 Planctomycetaceae bacterium | reverse complement strand
GGGCGTCTGGCTTCGGAGTATCTGACGCGGGCTCTGCCGGGGTGCTGGTAGCAGGCATCAATCCGCCAGAAAGATCCAGTTCCGGCAGTTCGAATGCATTCGGTACGTTTGGAACGGCTGGTTTGTCCTGAGGAAGCAGAAGGTCATCGCCCGGCTTCGGATCCTGAGCGTGAAACCATGCGTAGAACGTCTTCGCATCCGGACTCTTCAGACTTTCAATCCGGCTTTCCGCGTATTCTTTATACACTTCCGAATCTGGAAATTCTTCGATCAGCTTCTGCCAGGCTTTCGTGGCATTGCTGATTGCGGTTTCGCTACCGTCGTTACGGCATTCGATCAGCCGAGCCACCCCCGCAAGCACACTTTCACGCACATCCGACGGGATATCGCTTCGATCGATCAGTTGATCGTATGCCTTCTGAGCGGCCTCCAGTTCTTCATTCGCGGTCGCTCGGTCCGAGAACATTTTGTTGACGGCACTGTTCATCTGCAGTTCGGCCTGCCGCAGTCTCGCGCGAATTCCAATTTCACTGCTGGAAAATTTGTCGGCGATGTCGCGGAACTGTTCCACGGTGCTTGCCTGAAGCAGTTCCATTGAAGCGGGGGCCGTGGGAGCAGGCCTTCGCTGGATGTAGACCACCAGGGCTACGACAGCGAGGATGGCCGACAACCCATAGATCAGGGTGGTTCCGTAAGTGTCAAACCAGCTCCGCGATTCGCGAAGAACCTTGGCCAGTTCTGTTTCTTCCGGTTGATGAACGTAGTGCTTGTCGGACATGTTCGAAACGACTTTCGGGTCGATGGATCACAGGGTCCCGTCGAACGTTACGTTCAAAGAACCTAACGCCAGGAGGAGCGTGCAGTAAGCAAAAACCCGCAGTTACCAGACTGCGGGCAGGAGACGCAGTATAAAAGGCGTCTGGAAATTCGGTCAAGTTGTGTGAATCGTTGGTCGGATCTGGAAAAAAAAACACGTCAAAGCCGTTTTTCGAGCAACTCGGGCTATCTTTCCCAATGCCCCCTCCATTGCCGAACTGACATTTGGTATCCGAGCAAATTGCTTGCTTCATTTCGATTCAACTGGGATTCCTTCGGCAAGCGAAGCCCTGTTGGCTTCGATAAGCAATCCTGACCACCAGCATCACAATTTGTTGGATCATCCTCGTAAACTCCTGTGAAGGCAGTGGTTTGTGGCGTTAAATCTGCAAGACATTCTGGAATCAGAATCGCTCCCGACGCTTCCTGAGGTCGCGCGACGCGTTCTTGAAATTGCGCAGCAGCCTGAACCGGACATGGAGGAGCTGATTGCCGTCGTGAAGGCAGATCCTGCGATTTCCGCCCGGATACTCAAGACGGCCAACTCCGCATTGTTTGGAGTTCGCTACAGGGCGGCATCCATCGAATCTGCAATCCCGCTGCTGGGACTGAATCTGGTTCGCATGCTGGTCATGGGTTTTGCCTTGTCAGCGGCCCGGACTTCGCGAGCTTCCACCGTGAAACCCTGGTATCAGTTATTGTGGAAGCAATCATTGTTTCAGGCTGCTTCGGCCGAAACACTGGCTCATTATGTCGCGGGAGCAGATCCTGCGAACTGGTTCCTAGCGGGCCTGCTTCAGGATGTAGGACGTCTGGCCATGTTGTCTGCTGACGAAAACACCTACATCATGGAAGTGTTGAGCTCGCTGGACGATTCGAAAATTGAGGATCTGGAACGATCGGCTTTCGGGTTCAGCCACACCGATGTCAGCATGCAGCTTTGCGACCGCTGGATGCTGGGCGACGAGTTTGTCGACGCCATCGCAACTCACCACGATACAAGCGACTTTGTCATGGCGGGTGATAAGGGTCATCCAACGCTGGCAACAGCGCTGAAAACATCTGCGATTGTCGTCGACTACTTCGAAAAGGTGGTGAGCGATCGATCCTGTAACCGCCAGGTGCTTGATCAGCTGTTGATGCTGGTTTTCGGAATTGCCCCGGACGAAATTACTGAAACGCTGGCCGACATCGATGCGCGCGCCACGCAGATTGCTGCGATGTTTTCGGTCGATATCGGAAGCAATCGATCTCTCGAACGCATCCTTGAAGATGCCAATGAATTGTTATTCGAAATTGCAACACAGAATCAGCTTCGGTGCCTGAACATCGATCCCGGCTCGACCGACAAATCGCAATGGAAAGATGAGCTAACGCATGTCTACGGGCGCAGTGTACTAAAAGCAGCCTCGACGGAGTACGATCGAACCATCCGTCAAAACCTCAGCTCCGGCGTTGTCTTTGTGGATATCGACAACTTCGGCAGCCTGAACCTGCATCACGGCGAATCACTCGGTGACGAAGCCCTGCGACGCATTGCTTCAGTTGTTCGCCAGGTCATTCGACCAGACGATTTCGTAATCCGATTTGGTGGTGATGAGTTTCTGATTTACCTTCCAAACGCAACGCCGGAACTTGTCGCGAGGATCTCTCGACGACTTCACAAACGCATTGCAGAGATTCGACTGTCCTGCACCGAAGATATTCTGATTTCGGCCAGCATTGGTGCCATAGCCGTAGCCGCGGACAGAAAAGCAGGGAACCTGGATCTGGTCACGAAAGAAGCACAGAAGGCCACGCAAAAAGCACGCAGCCTGGGTGGCAATCAATGCGCCGTATTCCTGCGAACGAATGGCAAGCTCACGCCGCTTCAGGCAGCGGAACCATGCATTGCGTAGAGCAGCCTTTCCCCTGCCTGGCTCTGGACTGCAAATTTACCCAGCCAAAGACACTTGAGTACACCTGACAAAAGCATGTCGGAGAAGAGTCAGGTCTCCCGCTCGAGCCAGTCCCGTTTTCCAACTGGCTGTCAGGTTAGCACTATTCGGAGAATCCAAGCTTGCCGAGCCATCTGCGTTGGGCTGAGCCGCGAACCGCAGCGATGTTTTCCATCGACAGTGTGCCGTCATGATTCACGGTGTACCCAAGCTGACGAGCGTTGTTTTCGACCTGCTGGCGAGCGTATTCAAGTTGAGCGGCTTGTCGAGCGATCCGTGCACGCTCAAGTGACAGTTCGAGTTCACTGAGTCGAAGCTGCTCGTCCACTGCCTGCAGAGTTCGATCCACTCGGAACGCAAATTCTTCCGGCATTTCATGCTGCATGGCCTGCAGTTGATCAATACTCATGATCTGGCCGTTCGACTGCTGGCTTCGTCGCAGCCGATTGATCAGCGTACAAATGAATCGATCGCGTTCGTACACAAGTTCTCGAAGCTCATGTACGTCCAGTGTTTCGACATCGATCGTCGATGGCGGTTCGAGTGGCTCTTCAACTTCGGGAAGAACGAACTCCTGCGTCCTTCCCGGGTCAACCGAAGAGAACGGAGAAGGAACGTGTTCGTCGATCGGATCTGGCAGGGCGAGTGAATCAGAAACACTGGTTTTGCAAGCGGAGCTTTCACCCGGATCAGAGTCGCCGGATTCTGCCAGCAGCGCGCGGCGAATATCGTCCCACGTCTGCTCGCCCGATTCAGACATGGACTGCGGGGCCGCAACTTCCGCAGACGAATCAGAAACCGTGCTGTCGATACCGCTCAGGTCCGGCGCATGCAGTTGAGTCTGTGATTCGCCGGTCGCGTCAGAAGACTTTAGTGTTCGCCGGATACCATCCAGAATTCGACTTTCGAATTCGCTGAACATCGACTCCAGCTGAGACGATTCGATGCCACCACCGGACGAAGAGGTGAAGATTGCTTCCGTTAAAGTACGGATAATCTCACCCTGACTGCTGACGGCGTTCGACTGCGCTTCCGTCAACTGTTCGACGGCACTGCCCAGCCGCGAATTGACAGACTCCGAAAGCGCTGCAATGTCGGACCGCAACGATTCAATTCGCTCGGTCAGCGTGCCAGTATCTGCGGGAGCCTGAGCAGCAGAATCCAGTTCAGATTCCAGAAGCAGGCCCAGTTGCAGTTGTATTTCCGCAAGCTGATCGCCGATTTTTACCGTTTCGCCAGGATCTGTTGACACGTTGTTTCCAATCCGCGGTTTCAGTCATTCCGTTGTTCAGCACCTGCAGAACCGCCGCCCAGCAAACTCAGAACTGCGCGACGATGCCGACGTTCATCGCCGACATAGAGAGAAGTGAAAGGGAGCAACGGATGTGCCCGAATTTCAACATTCCCTGAGCAAAACCTAGCATGGGAAATGGCGATTCGAGAGATTGAGGCCAATGCAACCACAGGATTCCTCCGTCATCCTGGAAAGAATATCGGAATTAGCCAGAAGAATCGGATTCTGCCGATAGGGAGGTTCAGTCGTTCAGGGAGCCCTGCGACGTGCAGCGATGCGTAATTGCCCTCTGGTTTCGGGAATCCATTGATGAATACACAGCATTCCCGGTTTTGACTGACAGGTTGATGTGGTATCCTGTCGCTCTGTTTGAAGCCCTCCCCCACTGAATGTCAACTGCGATGGGAGACGGACACCCCGGTATGCCTCTATTAATTCTGCAATCTGAAGTTTTCCCAGGCGGTCGTCTGGTCCTTGCTCCAGTGGATCTTCCGTTGACTGTCGGCCGCAGCCATCGAGCCGACGTCGCCATTCCCGATCTGCTTCTGAGTCGCATCCACGCAGAATTCCGGCTCCATGAGAACGGACAGTTTGAGATTGTTGATAACGAATCAACAAATCTGACCATCGTGAACGATCAGGACATCGCGCACGCCTTCCTGAAGTCCGGCGATCGAATTCTGCTTGGCGAGACGGAATTCGTTGTCACAGTCGACCATTCCGCCGACCATCCCGTACCGGCAGAAAATCCGCACGAAAAGACCACCCGCGAACTGTCGGCTGTTCGTGTCAGGCCCGATTCCGCAGCCCAGGACCGGTCCGTCTGAAGTGGCTTCGCCCGCGTCCTGCGAAATCAGATTCGTCCAGGCGCGCTGCCATCGTATCCGCCGGAAGACAAGGAGTCGCAGCGTCCAACACAGATCGAGCCAATCAAGTCGTCTTGTGGCAATTCATCGAAATCGGCATGATTCGCTGGTTCTTCCTCACCGGACTCAATTGTGTTGGGCAATTTTTGCCGAATCGGGACAGGGACCGGGGAAAACTGCGGCAGGATGGCCGCCTGGTTGTGCGATGGCTGACCCTTTGAGGGGATGCAAGGATGCGTTCACCGTCTGAAAAACTTATTCGTGTGCTGTCTGATTCCGGCCTCTGTTCTGCCCGGGAACTGGCGGATTGTGAGCCATTTGTTGCTCAACTCAGCCGCGACCTGCCCGATTTTGACAGCGTCTGGCTGGATGCACTGGTTCAGCGAAGACTACTGACCCCCTGGCAGGCTCAGCAGATCCAAACCGGCCTGTTAAACACCGTGACCGTCGGCCATTTGATCTGCCTCGATCAATCCGGACGCAATTCCTTTGTGGCTGCTGATCGAGGTGTCCGGGTCTTCTATCATCTGCATCGGATTTCAAATCCAGTGCGTCCGACAACCCACCCGGCACCGCATCCATCAGCGAAACCCAACGCCAAATGTAACTGGGACGCTTCGGGAGGAGAGGTCGATCGACAAACGGCAGCCCCTGTTGCCAGGATTTGCGACCTTGTCCGTTCTGTGGCCGGCAAGGCTTCTCAGGCGCCAGGATCGCTGATCCTTCCACAGGTCACGATCGACGCAGAGGATGGCAGCGGAAGCGCGTGGGTAGTCAGCGAATATGCAACCGGATGGTCGCTTGAAGAACTACTGATCCGAGGTGGTCGATTTCCATGGCCGGTGGTGGCAGAAATCGGACGTGAACTGCTGAGTGCACTTGAATGGCTCGAAACACAGCAAATGCGACACGGTGAGATCGTCCTGAGGAATGTTCGCATCACCACCGGAGGCCGGGTCGTGCTGACAGACGCATTTCTTCGGCGACACCTCACCCCTTTTGTGACGCTGAGCGATCAGTTGACGCTTCGAGACTGCGACGGAATTTCTCCCGAACAAATCGGCTCCGGTCGCCCGGCAGATGTACGCAGCGAGCTTTATGCTTTGGGCTGCCTGCTGTGGCAATGTCTGACATCCCGGCCAGTCGTCCTGAATGCCGATCCCGTGACACGCCTGCGAAAGCTGGGGGAACACGATGTAATTGACGTCCGGACGTGGGTTCCCGACTGCCCCGAATGGATGGCGCACAGCATCATGGCAATGACGCGGCGTTCTCCTGAATTACGCCCCGCAGTGGTCAGTGATGTCCTGAAGCTTTGGCGACATCGCGTTAAGTCAGGCCTCAGCCAGTGTCGCGTGATTGCCAGAAAAATGCCCGATTGTTCCGGCAAACACCAGCCACCTGTGCGACGTCGACGACTGGAACCATGGACCGCAATTCCAGCGCGGTCGGTCATTCCTTCGGCTGAAAACAGTGGAGAAACAGCTGGTGGTCGTGCCACTGTAACGATGCCGTCAACACACCGTGGTCCCGGACTAAAAAACAATGCCGTTGATTCGATCAATCATGCCAATGATCCATCAGCAACAAAGTCGGCGGTGAAAATCACTTCGACAACCGTTCGAAAGTCACCTCCGCGTCGAGCTATCCGGCGCACTCCGCGCTGGCCAGCGCTCGCCGTGGTCGCTGCGGTGCTGTTGATGATGCTGACAGCGTTTCAGGAATTTGGATTGACGACCCAGCCCTTGTTCTTCGGTCCAACGGCGGATGCAATTGCGCTGTCCGACGGAACGCCAGTGCCTGACGAAGACGTGTTTCCAATGTCCGCCGACGCTGGAGAGGCTGCGAGAATGCTTGACGGCTCGCCGGAATCTCCCCAATCCAACTGGCTTTGGCCGCTTCCACCACTTGATGCATCGGGAACAATCCAACTGGTTGCCGGTCGACACTATCTGGCATCTGACATCTCCAGCGCGGGCCTTGTGCAGATTGAGACTCCCAATGTCACCAATGAATCTGCGCCAGTTTTGACAACGCGCGTTCTCCCTGCCATTGTCTATGTTCCGCCCGGACGTCACTGGTCGGTGTCTGCCGATCAGGTGATGATGCGTGGAATACAAATTCAAGGCATATCTGCGCGGTCAGTCTCGCAATATCGCGTCGCCGGAACAACAGGGTCTCAGCCGATTCCATCTCCATTACCCTTAACGGGTTCGCAGGCCGCATTGCTCGCGGCCAATACGTCGCTTCTGGTGCTTGAACAGTGCTGGCTGAGTGGCGATGAGAATCCAAAAGAATGGTCATGCGTGTCCTGGACAGCGCCAAAGTCGGCAAACGGCATCAGCGATCTGAATGATGCCGAAGTATCGACGGGGCCACAGTCAACAGAGTTGCTGCTTCGTGATGTCGCTATCACCGGAGCGGGTTATGGAATTCGTCTTCAACAGCCGCCCACCCGCTTACAACTTGACAATGTCCTGCTCAGGACAAACGTTTCCGGAATTCGCTGCGATGTCAGTGACCCTGACGGCGAATCACTTCCGATCAGCATGAATCGAGTGACCCAGCGAACAGGCGCGAGTCTGTTGGATGTCGTCGTTCGAATCGAAAGTCAGAGAACTCTATCCGATGAAGAATCAGGCAACGGCGATGACAACGACAGCCAGCATTCGGATAATCAGACTCTGGACGCGCTCTTCACGGTCGCCGTCTCGGGCGGAGAATCCGTTCTGACACCGCAGGTTTCGGTGATTCGTCTCGCTTGCCCGCAGTCATGGCCGGTTAATCGATTCTATGCCCACTTCGAACTGCCTCGCACCGGCAACGCCATTATCGTTCCACCGGAACTGAAGACTGCAGTCTGGTACGACAGCAGTCTGCGCGCGTTCATCGAGATGGGCGATGAACAAGTCCTGGCACAGAGCCTGTTGATGGCCAAACCCGTGTTCAGGATTCCAGCGAGCTCTGTCGTTGAAAGTCAGGGTCAGGATCCTGAGGCTCGGGGCGAGATGATGAAAACGATGCTCGATGAATCAATTCTGGCAGACTACGAAGGTCCCAAACTAACCCCGCAGATGCCGGGCATTCAGACTGCCGGTATGCCCGTCTGGCATTGATTCTGTGGTTAGACCGACGGTCCTTCACGGTGAAATCCATTCGCTGAAGGCGAAGCGGGCATCTCTACAGGGAGTTCTGCGGAGGAGGTTGGTGCATCCGGCACAGGGATCTCACGGCCTCAGAAAATCCGGCAAAACAGCGAATTCCGGTTTGATCCAGGGCTGCGATTCCGTTTCTGATGGAAGATGGTCTTCAATCACAAAATCGCCTGGCTGTGCGAGTTTTCGAGCGTAGCGACAGCCGTGTAAGTGTGCTAACTTTCAAACCAGCCAGAGATATTGACAGCATCTGTTCTGAAACATCCCGCAGACAGAACACGAAGGTAACTGAAGAATGGACGAGCGAGAAAAAGCAGCTCAGCAGTGGTTCCGAAAAGGGACCGAAGCAATGAATCACCAGAACTGGGACTTTGCAATTGAATGCTTCAGCAACAGCGTCAAGCTGTCGCCCGGAAACGTGATGTATCGCCAGACGAAACACGGATGTATTCGAAAGCTGTACAACGACAACGGTACGGGTGCTCGCATGGGCACAATGAAATTGATGGGGCCGCGTGGCAAGATCAAGAAATGCCGAATGCAAAAAGACTGGAAGGGAGTGGACGCCGCGGCCGAAGAAGGTCTGCTGGTGAACCCATGGGACTCCGGACTGTTCTACGACATGGGCGACGCCAATATTGAACTGGATCAACCGGAGATAGCCAAATACGCCCTTGCAAAATCAGTGGAACTGGATCCGCAGAACACAGACTATCTGAAGAAACTGGGTTACCTGCTTCGCGATCGACGCGACTATTCGCCCGCCATTTCATGCTTTCAGCGAATACTGACGATCAATAAAACGGATACCGAAGCGCGGACGATGCTCAACAAGCTGCAGGCAGAATCTGCAATGGATCGCGGCGGGTACGAAAACGCCGAAAACACGCGTGACGTGAAACAGGAGCAACCCCAGCAACCTGTGAATGCCTACGAGGAAGATCGACGGGCTCGAAAAGGCCAGACCGGACAGGCAGCTCCCGGTGAATCTGTGGAAGCCGACCTGCAGCATGCCATCCGAAAAGCTCCCGATGATCTGAACAACTATCTGAAACTGGCCGAACACTATCGAACAGCACGCGACCTTCGTAAGGCACAGGATATCCTGACGAAGGCAGTCGAAGTCTCCAACAATAACGAAGACATTGCTGAAATTCTTGAAGACGTTCAGCTGGCGATGCTGAGAAACGATCTGGCCGTTGCAGAAGATCGTGCTCGCAAGAATCCATCCAAAGAACGCATCGTCGAAAAAGCAAAAACACTGAAAGAAGAACTCATCGCGCGAGAAAAGGATATCTTTGAACGTCGCATCGTTCGTCACCCAAACGATATGCCGATGATGTATCAGCAGGCCGAACGCTATAAACATTACAAGGAATGGTCGAAGGCAATACCGCTGCTGCAAAAGGCGGCTTCCGACAATCGTGTGAAGACAGACGCTCTGGTGTCACTTGGTTACTGCTTTCTTCGCGATGGAAAGGCGGACCTGGGACGCCGACAACTCGAACGTGCCCTGGAAGGCCTCAGCGAAAAAGATAAGCCAGATGCGTTTCGACAGGCACATTACTGGCTGGGACGTATCTACGAACAAGCCAGAAAAACGGAACAGGCTGAGCACCATTACCACGAGATTCTGGGCGTCGATTACAACTATCGCGACGTTCTGCAGAGACTGGAATCTCTGCAGGGCGGCGAAGCGTCCGATACTCAGGACGAATAATCGCCGCTTCAGCAATCGTGTCCCGGGCGAATCGCTTAACTGTGAACGCCGAACTGTAAACGCCGAACAGTGAATCGCTTAACAGTGAATCGCTCAGCGTAACCGCACGCAGTCAGGGCCTGCCTTTCCCGAATCCTGGTCTGGTGACGGACTTCCACACAGAAGAATTCCGAAACACCAATCGGCCCGGATGGGCGATGTCGGTGCACGATTGCACTGTTGAGCGGACCATGTTCGTTTAATCCTGTTCGTCTGCGCCGATAGTGGTTTCAGCACAATTGGATTGTCAATCGCCCGGTATTTCGTAGGATGTCGCCTATAGGTGCGAAGTCCTCTTCCTCCCCGGCGAAAGCGTCCTGCTATGAGCCAGCCTGTCCCCCCCACTAACCAGCCCCCCGAAACCGGCGGCAGCCCCTCCACAAATGCGACCAACCAGCACTTCGTTGCGCAGCACCCGGATGAGAACTCATTGAAATCAGCACCGGCAGACTGCCGAGCCGATTCAACATTCGAACTGGAAATCCAGAACCAGGCACAGTCCGGCAACCCGGATCAGACTACCGACGCAGATTTGGTCGGCCTGATGGAATCACGCGACTGGTTCCAGTCAGATCAGGCTTCAGAACGAACATATGTTGCCGGGCGATCGCCGGCCGGAAAAGCGCACGATCCCGTTTCAGAACGAACCAGAGCCATTCTGAGCGAACTCAACCTGTATGCAACACCGGGGGATCGATTCGACCTTCAGGAGCAAATTGCCGAAGGTGGTATGGGAATTGTCTGGCGTGCCTGGGATAAGCTTGTCGGCAGACCGGTGGCTGTCAAGCTGCTCAAGGAAGACTTCATTGGAACCGATTTACTGGTTCGTCGATTTCTTGCCGAAGCAAGAATCAGTGGATTGCTGGAGCATCAGGGAACCATCCCGGTGCACGCGATTGGTCTGCTGAACGACCGTCAGCCATTTATTGCGATGCGTCTGATCGAAGGCCGTTCGCTTCAGAGTCTGTTAGATGGACGCAGTTGTGGTTCACAGGATCAAATGCGATTCCTGAAGATCTTCGAACGCATCTGCCACGCGATGGCCTACGCGCACGATCACCATATCATCCATCGCGATCTGAAACCAGACAACATCATCGTTGGTGACTACGGCATCGTCAAAGTCACAGACTGGGGACTCGCCAAGCGACTCAACTACCCTGGCGATCTGCGCTACGACTTTGGTCGTGATCCCGCAGAAATCCCGGACTCGCACTCGAACCCCGAATCTGACGCTCAGATCGGAATGCTGAGCGGAGCTGAAACTTCCTGGGGGACCGTCTTCGGAACACTGGCCTATCTACCGCCCGAACAGGCTCAGGGGAAAACGGATCAGGTCGACAAGCGTGCCGATGTGTTCAGCCTGGCCGCCATTCTTTGCGAAATTCTGACAGGCTCTCCGCCCTATTGCGGAAATGAACCAGCCGAATTGTATCGTCGAGCTGCCAGGGCAGACCTTTCGGACGCATTCGAAAGACTCAATCGCTGCTCAGCAGACAACGGATTGATTCAACTTGCCATCAAGTGCCTTTCCCCCGAACCCACGGATCGATGCCGCAATGCAGGAGAACTGGCAGGAAGGCTGACCGAGTGCCTTGAAGCGGATATTCGCCGGAGCGAACGCGACCTGGTCCGTTTCTTCGACTTATCTCTCGATCTGTTCTGTATCGCGGGTCTCAACGGCTACATGCGCCGCGTTAACGTCAACTTCACTCGCATTCTTGGGTACACCGAAACAACCCTGTTGACTCTGCCATTCATGCATTACGTCCACCCCGATGATCATCAACCAACAGAACAGGCAATGCGCACGCTCGGAGAAGGGCGCCCTGTGGTGCGGTTCTGCAATCGATATCGTCACCAGGATGGCCACTATATTCTGCTGGAATGGACCGCTCGATCGGTTCCGGAAGAAGGCCTGATCTACGCGGCCGCTCGAAAGATCGAGACCGCTGAGGATGCAGTGTTCTGTTCGTAGGCGGTTCCCCGGTTTGCATTGCCCGATCACCTCGACCAGGGCAGCTAACTGGCCAATCAGGTGTCACTTGCCGCGGTGCGAATTGATCCTTCCTGAGCCGCCGGGAGTTGCGGAGACCGACTCGTCACATGGAGAATCGCTGGCAAATCCCACGAATCGCCCTTCAAAACAGGCAAGACTGAGCGATTCGGCAAATGATGCCGATCCCAAATGAAGACGGCGCGACCTGCAGAAATCGGCGCGAATGGTCGGTTATCAATGGCAGCGAATGACGAATCGACGACGCAGAGTGCCGAATTCTGCCGAACCTGCACCCATGAATCGACGGGAACATCCACGGACCTGGAAGAAGGGTTTCAGTCGCGTTGACCTCCCCGCAGTCAACTGCGAAAACAGATGGTTCTTCAGCGAATCTCTCGTTCCCCTCCTGTAATCCTTTCTCTGCCACACCTCAGCCAAACAAAACGGTTTCGGAACTTTTCAAAGCCAGACGCCTGCATAGCTTCCTGAGTGGTGCAGAACGTGTGAACTATCAGTCAGACAGACTTCGGCCTGCAGACATGATAGCTCGCGATGGCAATGAAGATCCGAACGCTGATCGGTGGGAGTGCCTGACTCATGCGAATCGCGATCATCAGTCTGACGTTTCTGAGCCTGACTGCGGGCTGCATGTCGTCTTTGCTTGACACACGAATGGTCAGGCAATTCACGATGGAACAGCGTGTTGTCACAACATTTGCTGATGCACTGAAGGAGGACAACGAACCAGCATTGCGTCGCGCAGTCTCCTCGAGATTCGAGCAGAAGGCACTACGATCCGAGACAGCGTTTCGCGATCTTGAAATCGTCAGCCTGCCTCGAACAGACCTGACCGTCGTAGAAACAGAAGTTGTCGACGACGTTACCAGGCGACTCGTAGTCATGGACGAAGACGAAGAAAAGTTTCAGATGAAGCTTGTGCGTGACAGCCAGAAAGACTGCTGGGTGGTGGACGACGTCATCACGCGTCAGCAACAAAAAGGAACCCGATCTGCGAGGTCCTGCACCGAGGTGATGGACCTGCTGCTGACACTGCGGGAATTTCTGGAGACATGGAAACAGGGTGACCGTGACGCCATGCTGAGCGTACTTGACCCCGAAATGCGTTCGTCGCTGGAGATTCTGCCAGAACCATGGATGCATCAGCTGGCTGGAAGAATTACCAGTGAATATGAAGTCGCGATGGCACGTCGCCCGGAAGCTCAGCTCAACGGTGACGATGCCACTGTGAAACTGCCCGCCAAGACCGGTTTCCTGATGGTCAAAGTGCAAAGAATCGATGACCGCTGGCTGATCAGCAATGTTGAGTTGATCAGTCGCCGCGATAAGGATCATCCAGGATCCATCGGCCGACAGGCACGCGCAATGATTGCCGTGACCACATTCCTGAAAAGTTACAACGCGAATGATCTGGCAACGCTTGAGAAAGCCACCGATCACGAATTTTTCCAGGGAGCACTGCAGTATTCTGATCTTTCCATGATTCCAATGCCCAGCCACGACAATGCCCCCGATGACTTTGAGATCAAAGCTTACGGAGATCAGCTGACTGTGATGATCCCCGGGAAAGAAAACATGTATCGACTGGATCTGATGTCCGTGGCCGATGCAGGGGCATCAGGCAGGAAGCTGGACAAGGTCGGCAGCAAGGCCGATATCGATGCATTCGTTGTGCGGGAAGTCACACTGTATGATCGACAGACGATGCAGCAGCGCAACCTCTCGTCAGCATTCACCGGCCCGGCCAGAGCATCGCTGTTCATGACAGCGCTGCAGCAGCGGGACCTGCAGATGTTGCGAGCCGCTTCCACCCAGTCATTGTCTCAGGGGACATGGCATCGCCTGAAAGACGCGCACGCCAGCCTGCTAAGAATTCCTGATGTACCCGTCGGCGAAATGCAGCATCAGGGAAGCCGTGTCAGAGGCCAGAATACAGAACTGGATTTTGTAACCGACAACGGGCAGGTCTTCAGCATCATTCTGACAGACGAAAACGGTGACCTGAAAGTGGATGACGTTCAGTACCCCAATTCGATGGCGGAAGTCGTATCGCTGAAGAATCAGGTCAGTCTTGCTGTCCCTATCCTTGAATGCGCATTGGCATGGCAGCAGGGAAGCCTGAGCGAAGTGCAGGAAGTTTCATCGCTGCAGTTCAATCGCCTGGTCTGGAGTAACGTCGATGAACTGCCAGTCGGTTACATTGACATTCCTGATCTGCTTTCGCTGCCCGTCAGCCGGTACCAGATGACCGAAGACAGCGCTATTGCCGTTCTGAAGGCCGGGGAAGGACAAAGCGCGAATGTACGACTTGTACCGGAACATGGACGCTGGCTGATCGATGACATTTCATTCCAGAATTCAGCGGGGCAGGTTGTGGACATTCGGTCCACCATGCGGAAGGAGATTGCCCAGCGATTTCTCGAAAGTCCGTCCGGCGTCATTCAGCGAGCTGGCCATCTTGTCTCGGAACCGCAGGAGATTCGATCGCAGATGAGTTACACGATCGGTTCAAATCCCGGCGGCAATGACATCCGACGCCCGGGAAACCTGACAATGCCGTCAGCTCGCACATCACCAACCCGGCAGGCCAGCTTCACCCTTGAAACTGAGCATGAACCGCCAGCCGTATCCGGACGCGATGGTTCCCTGTATTTCGGGCCCGGTGCTGCTCGCCTCGCCCGCACGGGTCGTGCTTCTGAAACGGATCCCCATACATCCGGTATTCCGGACGAATTGAAAATGATGGATGTTGCTCCTCCCGCCGCAGAAGCTATGCATGCGATCCACGAGACCTCTGTGCCCATGGCAGAAGAAGAAGTAAAGCAACTCAGGAAGGCAAACGACGATGTTGTGGCCGAAGAAATTAATGGTGTTGTTTACTATCGTCCGTCCGGGAAAACATCGACCAAATCGACGGAACCTTCACAGCCGCCAGCGACGACGCCCGAATCAACCCAACTAAAATCCAGTGCGGCGGTTCAGCCATCCAATCATCCCATTGATATTTCACTCGAGTAAGTCGGCGCACCAGGGCCAGGCAACAATACGATCCTGATTCGATCCGGAAGTGCCAGAATTGCAAAGCCGATCACCACTCAGACGGATACCAGGTTTGGTCAGCTTGAAGAAATGATTGCACTGCCTCCGATTGGTGGCCTCCTAATGATAGCCGCGATCGACGGACGTTTCGGATGCCTGAGCTCCTCTGTCCTCTGTCCCCGATTCCACACGGAGAATGCATCACGCACAAGGCAAACAAGGCAACCGTTCAATGCCGCAGCGAACAGCATCGAATCTCATGACTCCCGGATAACTGTCGTTCAACGAACGCCCCCTGATCCGGGCTCATTCATGTGTGCCAGGAATGCGTGTTCACAACACATGGTCATTCCAATGATTAGCCAGACACACTGTCACTTGTTTGTTTCTTCGCGCCCGTACTTTTGTCGAATTGCCAGCACTGCCGGGTCTTTTGGATCGAGTTCGACCGCTTCACGCAGTCGCTCAAATCCGCGGGACGCATCTCCTGATTCGAAGTGAGCCCACGCGAGCTTAGCCATGTCGGCCGCAGTGGCTTGTTGCTGGCGAATGATCTCCTGAAACGCGACCTCAGCGCGAGGCCAAACCTTTAACACCAGAGCTGCGCTGCCATAGTTGCGCAGGTCCAGCGGCGGCGTCTCTGAACCAATCGTCGGTTCAAGCAGTTCCATACATTCACGAATGGCATCGGGACGATGTGTTTGAAGCAGCGAGAAGGAGAGATTGCTGCGAATCAGCGGGTCATTGGGGTTCAGCTCAAACGCTCGGCGAAACAGACGTTCAGCCTCTGCGTAGTTGGGTCGTTTGAGTGCAACCAACCCGGGATGGTAGTAAGACGTGGCCTGATTTGGCTGTAACTGTCGAGCCAATTCGAAATATTGCTCTGACTGTTCAAGCCGTCCCACGTGGTAACAGGCCAGTCCACAGTTTGTGTAGACAATATAAGGCGACCAGTATGAAAGCATGTGTGCGTGATCTGATTGAGCAAAGATGACTTCAGAGTGTGAAATCGTCGAGTCGTAGTCCTTCGACCCCAGGCTCAGTGCCGCCAGCGCTGCGTGTCCCTCAAGATAAAGCGGATCCTGGTACACGGCATGTGTGAAGAGAGCGGCATCGTTGATCCAGTATTGCCGGTCCCACAGTGATGTCAGCGCGAATACGATCACAAGACACAGGCTGCACCGCACAATTCTCCTGTTCCACGCCGCTGTATTGTGCGATCGCATGGAAAACGAATACAGAATTGTAATCGCGAACAGAATCAGGCCCCAGCTTGCCGGATAAAGATACCTTTCCGCACGCCAGTGACGCAGGGTAAGAATTCCGGATGTTGGCAGTGTCCACAGGGTATACCAGACCAGCCCCGTGGCAGGTGAAAATCGCTGACGGAACGCAATCCCAAAGAACACGACAATCAGGAGCACGCCCAGCAACGCCAGCCAGGCAACAGGATCGTTCAGTGCAGCGACCTCCCACCGATCACTGAGTCGCGGAGAGAACGGCCAGAAGACCGTGCTGACATGGTGCCACCACAGACTGGCCAACGTCAATGCCTGCTGCACAACCGTGTTCCCGGGTCTCACTCCCGTAAGTTCGCCGGATCCTGTGATTGTTCCGCGGATCAGCCAGAGTGTTGCTGTCGTCACCAGCATCGCGGTGAATCGACCTGCCATCACTGGCACAGACAGCCGCGATGTGTCTGTCCAAAGCAACGCGACATAGATGACGGGTATGATGAAACCGCTCTCTTTAC
>JAGQQE010000115.1 GCA_020426345.1 Planctomycetaceae bacterium | reverse complement strand
CCAACAACCGCCAACATTCGGGCTCAGGAACTATACAATCAGTATCAGTCCACTCAGGTTGGCTCAAGGTAGTATCATGGCAAAGAAAAAGGCAAAGAGTTCGCCAAACAAGAAGCAGCGTCTCAGAATTCTCGTGTCGTCGACGGTGTACGGTTACGAAGAGCTTCTGGAAAGCACCTATGCTTTGCTCGATTCGTATGGGTACGAGGTGTTGATGTCGCACAATGGAACGCTGCCCGTTGATCCATTCCTCTGGAAGGAGCTACGCGAACACTTCCTCAAAACAGCGCTCCCGGATACTTCGGAGGAGTTCGTCCAGCTCGTTGCGTCGAAGATCGAAGACCTGATTGGCAGCGACTTGAGGAGGGGCCAACCGATATTTGTCGAGCGATACGACTCCGGCGGTATGTCCAGTGGCCACGTCTGTCCCGAAACCTGCGACCAAATGGCCAAAGCCATCCGCTCCGGCCAGCCCTGCCAAACCCGACTCACCCTGTCCCGGGGCCACCGACCGACGAAGGCGGCAAGTTCGTCCACGTCTACCGATGGACCACTGACCTCAATACCTTCCACATGCATCCGCCACGAGAAGTGGAGAAAAAGTCATGAAAAAGTCATTTTGTGATCATTCAGCCGAATCTTCACAACATGTGGAAAATTAACAACTTACGGAATTTCTTGCAGAATTTGGCGACAAAGCGAACTTGACACGTCATTTTTAGGTCATAAGATAGTCATGTCCGATCCGATACCATTCGAGGAGGAGCAGGAGTGGCAGGTGCGAATCTGTCGTCCGGCGTTTCAGGATTTTCACATGATCTTTTCAAGATACTACGCTCGTTCTGTTCTGAACCGGCAACTCTTGAAACTTCGCTGGTGGAATCCCGATCAACCGCAGGTCGTCGATTTGCAGTGGGACGTAGTCCCCGATACCGGATTATGCCAACTGGTCGTTGAACCAAGTGGTGTGATCAGAACTGGTGTGAGAGTGATCTTTCTGGAACACTCTGCCGATCCAGCGATTCCGACGCTCTGGGTATTGGGCGGAACGAGAATAGATGACGAACTGAGCGACTTACAGAAAATGCTGTTTGTCTGCCGAAGCATGATCGTAAAAGAACGTGCTGACTGAGGTGATAAAATGACAACTCAACTCGACAATTTTCCGCGTGATGCGTTCCGAGCACTGCTGAATATCCAGCCGGAACAGCAGGAGCTCATTCGTCGCTATCTTGAGTGCAGCGACCAGGTGCAGTCTGTCGTTCGCTCGATGTTTGCCGTGCTGGAGCATGACCAAACCACAGACGAAGACCGGCAGCGGGCAATCACGACAATTGCTGACGCTCTGTTCCTGAACCCTCTCGAAGGGCACGGTCGCTACGGGATGGACCTGTCCACAATTGAAAGGGAAACTGCGGAGAAGCACGAGCAGGAGGAGCGTCGTCCAGTTGTTGCCAGTCGTCTGGATCAGCTGGATTCACAAGAAGCAACGTTTGCTCAACGCCTGCGGCGGATTCTGGAAGAGAAAAACCTGACTCAGGAGGAGTTGGCCGAACGGATTGACTGCACACAATCAGCCGTGTCAAAGATGCTGTCGCGGAATGCTCGTCCACACCGAAAAACGATTTTCAAGATGGCTCGGGCTCTCAACATCGAAGCAACGGAACTATGGCCGAATCTTGAGGTCGCGGCGATCCTTGATTCGGTGAGCGACTTCTTTGAGGACCGCGATTTGACTGCGGATCAGGCGAAAGCCATTGAAGCGGCAAGTTCGCGAAAACCTGCCAAAGTCAGGACTCGTGATCTTCCTTCAAGGAAGAGGAAGTAGCACTTGGCAGGCTCCGAGGAACAACTTCTGTTCGCCGACTTGTTTACCGCAGCAGACCAGCCATTCCTGGCTGGTCTGTCGTGCGGTGAAGAGCCCTGGTCACAGGCTGCAACGGAATGGATTACAAGCTCGGAAGTTCTTGACTCCATCGAGAAATTCGGCACGAGTGTCTGGGTGTATCGAAACTCGGAGGAAGATGATGCTGTCGTCGGCTTCGGGTCTCTCGCAGCAACCGGCTGGCAGAAATGGCCTCCCCCGGACGGCAAGCGATCTCGCCTGCTCTATATTCCTCAACTCGGTCTGGACAAGAAATTCCGAGGCTTCCCTCCCGACCCGGAATGGCGTTACTCGAATCAGATTCTGGAACACCTGATTGGCCGAGCAGTCGAACTTGCAAAACAGATCAGAGACGAAAAGCCACCAAGCAAACACGTCGATTTGCTCACGCTCAAGGTTCACCGAGACAACATTCCTGCTCGTAAATTCTACGAACGCTACGGCTTTGAACTTCTCGACGGCTTTGAAGACAACGAACATCTCGTGATGTCTCTCAAGCTGGACCGCGATAACGCGTTGGACAAAGAATGACTGAGTCGCGAACAGGAGCACAGGTGAATCTGGTTGACGTTGCTCCAATTCTCAAAGAACTTGGCGTACTGAAGAAGGATGCGAAGGACGAAGTTCCTCGGGACAAGTCGACAGGAGAAGCGTTTCTGACCGCAATGTCGGAGAGCAGCAACGTCAAGACTTGTGTTGATTTTATCTTTCCGAGAGGAATCCCGGTTGACCAGACGTTCCTCGATCAACTCGATGAGTTTCATCGCTGGATTGGAATTTCGGGAAGTGGCGACGAAGCGCTTGGAATCGTCTGGTCAGAGGCAATCGGTCGCCTCACCGACTCGCAGCGGCTGGAATTATTGAACGCATTCGCTGCACAGGAGGCGCACGCCTTTTTCGACAACTCACGCAGCCTTTGGGTTGTTGTGAGGGATCACGAGTTCGCGCCCGACTTTCTCGCGGATTGGTTTGTTGCCCTGCTGGAAGCGGTGGAACGCGACGCCATGCAGGAAGATGTCCGGAAGACGATCCGCATAGTCTGCGAATGTCACCCTCATGCGGCGGGCCGCGTACTCGGGCAGTATCTCGCCACGCCAGATGATCGCCGAAACAGCGTTGCAGGATTCATGCTCGGTCTACTTCGCGTACAGGAGCTTGATTCTGATACGGCGAAAGAAATCAAACGCATAGATGAAGCATACAAGAACCATGGTGACTCCACGGGCCGAGCCGTTTTCAATTGGTCGTGGGTGACGACCGCGCGTCAGAGGGAGCTGACGGAGCACGAATTGATGGAGTTGTTGGATCGAAGCAATCAGTCAGAGGACGATCTGAACAACATGTTGAGTGTGGCTGCCCGGTTTATCCAAGTCGATGGACTACCTGCCACGCTTACCCAACGCACAATCGCATGGCTCGGGGAGAATATCGGCCCAACACTCTCAAGCGACACCAAATACCATGTCGTGAACGCTGCCAATCGCTGCTATCGAGATTCGGCCGATGAAGAGTCTCGCCGGGAAGCGACGATGTGGATCTGTGCAATCCAACCGGTAAGCAAAGAGGATCGCGGTACGTGGAATCGGATTGGCAACATTCTGGGGGATGCCTGCAAGAATGGCATCGACGAATTGTCTACGGTTTTTTCGCAACTGTGCGTGACGTCAGCCGAGACGATGCTCGACCTGATGGCAGAACGGGATTTCCGCTACTTCCTGCATGACTTGAAAACCGAAGACGCTGGTCTGCTCGTGGCCCCGCTTGCCCTCTCTACTGATACGCCGACTCGCAAGCTTGGACTGTTGCTTTTCAACGAGTTGGAAATTGAGGAGTTTCCTGCGGACGCCATCAAGGCGAGTGACCCGACATTGGTCCAGATTCTGTTTTATGAATCGCAGCGAATGTTTCTGAGTCCAAAGGCAATTGCTCGCTTACTTGCCGCTATTACGTCGGTTGCGGAGAAGACCTCAGCGGAGTTTCAGGGCGAACTTCTGGATGAGCTTATAGTCCAGTGCCAGAACTTTGCCGGCAGTTGTCGAGAAGAACTTGAGCGTCTTGGCAGCGACAATCCGCTGATCGACCATGCGTTGAAAGCTGTCGCCGAGCACTTTGAAGCGTTGAAGCATGCGAGGGATGCAGGAATCAATGCAATGGAGGTTGCCGGCGTTCGGAAAGCTGCAAGAGAGCAACGCCGCCGGTTCAGTCGACAGGTTTCGGAGGGCGCACGTTCCGCTTCCCCGCTCCTGAGCCTGATGAAACACGTGTCACTTCTCTACGGCCGGTCGTCCAGTCAATTCATCGACGGCGTATTGCGGGATGCGCTTCCGTTGGGACATACGTCTCATACTATGGAGATTCCCATGGTCGACTACTTTGACCCGGAGGAAATGGCACTACGCAGGATGCACGCCTCAGCCAACATCGCTGCACTGCTCGATTCGATCCAACCTGAAGAGGACGATGATGAGCGCTGATGCAAAGACTTCATTTCTCACCTTCTACATCCAGAGTCTCGGTGAACGCACGCGCGAGGAACGCCGAGGCACGAAATTTGGGTTCGATTGGATCATTTACAACCTTGGCCTTTCGGAGGGTTGGACGCCGCACCGGTTACCATTCTTGCGCAGTGGACCGGATGAAACGTCAACCACAAAGACGGAGCCGGAATTTGGTGTCGACCTCGCGTTTCTTTCGCAAGACCGCAAGAAGCTCCGCATCTTTGCATTGAAAGATGAGGTGCTGAACAATCGGAATTGGGGAAATCACAGCTTTGACATTGACTTGAGAAACGCTTCAACTCCTGATCTATCCGGCGCGGAACTCGCTGACGTTGAATCAGTCGAAGTCATTCTGGCGTACAACAAGGACGAAGACGATACAGGGGTGAGGCTGTTTGAAAATCTGACGAAAGGATTGGGAACGACCGTTGGCGATGATGTTCGCCTGAGCTTCGGAAGATGGAATCTTACAACGATCGTCGAGAAAGTTGAGAATCACCTTCTGACGCCGGCCTTGTTGCCACAAAAGTTCTTCAGTCACTTTTCGTACATCTGTGCTCAGTTCGCAGATTTTCGACACGGCTCCGATGAATGGACTAACCAGCTGATCCCCAACTGGCGTCGATTTCTCGAAGAGCTTCTGTCCGAGAAAGCAGACGAGCGTTGCGTTCGTTTGCTGCCAGTAGCGTTACTGATCCTACGTGTACATGGAGAAGGCAATCCAACAAACGAAACGGCACTCATCGACTTGACCGAGTGGGGAATGCTGGCCGCATGGGAAATTGCACGGACGACGGACAAGAAGCCTGTAGCGAAGGCCGTTGCCAACATTTGGGTATCGTTCTATCTCACGGAACTGGAACGCTACTACGACACTCACAGCGCTGATCTCGCAGTGCGGTTTAGCCTCGACAAGCCGAGTTCCGGTGGGTTTATTGACGCTGTCGCGTCTGCGGTACTTGCCCATTGGCATGTCGCGAGAATAGGAGTTCTTGGAATCTCCTACGCTGAATCGCTCCCTGCCGCGACGGACGAAGACAAGCACTCCAGAACAGAAGCCTTGGTCACGGTTTCAAACTGGCTGATTGGTCTCCTGAATGGCAATCCTTCAGCGCTTCGCCCAATCATTGACTTGCACCAGATCGAACTGTTCCTGACTTGGGGCACGCTGATGCAGGTCGGGCGAGAACAAGACGTGTTTGGCTGGCTGACGTTGCTCGTCAATCGACTCACGATGCGAAGAAGTGGACTGGGACAACTCCCGTTCATTGAGGGTCACAACTCCGTCGATCTGGCTTTTGAATTCGCTGCGACAGGCGAACGTCCGCATGAATTTTGCGACTCAAGTTCAGTGTACCTGATGTGCCTGCTTGAACTGATTTGCATGTTACCGCCTGATCCAAGGGATGCTTTACTGGAGTCCACATATCGACGATTGGTCCTCGCGCTGACTGACGAGGGTGAACAGATGCGGGATTGCAAACCAATCGACCTGATGTCGTGGATTCCACCGAACGACTGGGGTGATCGAGTGCTTAAAAAGTCACTCGCTGACGAAGGGGAATGCGCAACGATCCACTTTGGAAAACTTGGTGGAGAAGGTCCGAAATCCGGCTCCGAGATCGTCGCTGAAATCAACGTTTTGGTCTCCGAAACAAGATCAAAACGAGCTTTCAAATACCCCAGTGGCTTGCCGCTATCCGTGATCGTGCTCGGCTGCCTCAAACACCGCAGTCCACTGCCTCCTGAGTTGTGGAGGCGTTCCATATTTGGAAAACCAGATGGTGATGAAGATGGCAACGGTGTTTCTACAAATGCGACGAGTAACAAAGTCGATGCTGCCGAACTGGCAAGCGACAGCGATGAGGGTGAGTAGACCAAATGGCTTCAACATTCACATGGCTCGACTTTTCGGAAGGCGAGCGTCGTCAGGCGATGGAGGTGATTGATCAGTTCCGTGACGAGGATACTCGTGACGAGCTTGGAATTGGCACGGTCCGCGATTCGCTGGCGGACCAGTTGTTTCCCGGCACAAGTACCATCCAGACGCGTGCCCGGTATTTTCTTTTTATCCCGTGGGTCTATCTCGAACTCGAACGTCGCAAGATCGGCTACGCACACATCGCCAAGGAAGCACGCAAGGCGGAAACCGTTCTGATCGACAAGCTGCTGGCTGCCGGTGCAGACCTGGGCGTGATCGGCGCTCGTTCACGAGGCAAACTCCAGCGATTGCCAAGCACCGCCTATTGGGCGGGATTGCGAAAGTGGGGGATCCTCCAGCTCGCGCGGTCGAAGGATGAGTATCACCGCTGGCTTGATCTGTACTACGACCAGCTCCATCGTGTTCCTGCTGCTGATGAATCCGACGACGCGGGAAGCATCGGTTCAGCAAACTGGCACCAGCATATACCTTCACCCCCTGAAGGATTCCCAGACGGAACGACATTCGATCTGTCAGTCGAGGAAGCCGACTACCTGGCTGATCGCATCCGCCAGAAGACGGCTGGCAGCTTATTGGCTCACTACATCAGCCACGAGATCATTCCTGAAGCTCCATTGCCGTGGCTGGATGAAGCATGTCAGACATTGCCCGAGCAACTCCAAACTCTGGTTGACCATGCCCGGCACTTCTCGGAGGTCATGCACGGAGCGGCGTTGCTTTACAACTTGCTGCTTGCCGAGTCACATCCTCAATTTGCCGACCTCTGCGTTGAATACCGCGATCGCCTGACGGAATGGTGGGCTGAAGTTCCCATGATCAGAACGTCACCAGTCGTCAACAAACGCGATGCGTTTTGGTCATTAGTTGAAAGTAACACGGCGCACCGGGTTCCGCCGCCAACCAAGACGTTCGTCAATCGTTGGCATGAGATGGTTATCGAAGCCGCAAACGAATCGACGATTGTGGACAACACTGACGCCAGGTTCTTGATCGAAGAGCGCGAACGCAAGATCAAACACCGTCGCGCACGAATTGGAAATCACCAAATGTTGCAGGACTGGGGTGGCAAGTCGGGAACGGCTCAGCTGAATTATCGCTGGCCAACGTCTTCACAGATCATTGAAGACATCGTACGGCCACTAAAGGATTAGCGCGAATGCTGGAGCCAACCGATCGACGATTACTGTTCGAGCTGTTGAGGCCGCCAACGGGTTACCGTTTGTCGTGCGCTGTCGGTACGACTTACAGCCTTGATCTGCTCGCGTTGCTGGTTACGCCGTTGGCATTCACCTTGTTTGATTGTGAGACCAAAGAAGGCAAGCTAACTGCAAACCCCACGGCTTTATTGGAGTCGCTGCGGCGCTATGCGGACAATGTGACTCTGTTCTGTCAAGCAGGAAAGATTCAACCACCGACCAAAGCCCGTCAGCTGTTTGGCTACTTGGAGCAATGCGTCGTTGAAGTCGTCGCCCCGCTCGGAGGAGTGTTTCACCCAAAGCTGTGGGTATTGAGGTTCGAGCCGGTTGGACGGCAGCCCGACGAGGAATGGCCGATCGAGTACCGTGTTCTTTGCCCCAGTCGAAATCTCACATTTGACCGTTCATGGGACACGATGTTGGCCATTGAAGGAACATATTGGCCGCGTGAGCCTCGATCTACTGAGAACGCGTCACTCGCACGAATGATTTCACGACTTCCAGACCTCGCCGTAAGGCAGCCCGCAACGGAGATATACCGCCAGCATGCGGAACTGATCGCAAAGGAACTTCTGCGTGTCGCATTTGAGCCGCCGGAAGGTACGCACTCAATGCGGTTTTGGCCCTTGGGACTTGAAAGCCAAGACCAATGGCCGTTCCAGGAGTCCATGGACCGACTTCTCGTGATTTCGCCATTTGGGTCGGATGGACTGCTAAAACGCCTGTCGCAAGATGTTGAAGCAACCATCATTTCACGCGCTGAAGAACTGACACGACTCAAGCCAGAAACTCTTGAGCAACTGAAGGCGAGATACACGCTTGATCCTGCCGCTGAATCGGACGTTCAAGACGCGGAAGGCAGTGAAGAACCGGTTGCGCTTGCAAACGAAGCTGCCGAGGAAGATCAACCGAACGAGGAAACAGCACAGGATGCAGGACAAGACAATCTTTCCGGTCTGCATGCCAAGGTTTACATCGCTGACCAGAATGGTGCGGGGCACATCTGGACAGGTTCCGCCAACGCGACGGACGCAGCTTTCGGAAAGAACGTCGAAATCCTTGTCGAGTTGGTCGGAAAGCAAGAGGAGTACGGTGTCGAAGCTGTGCTCGATCCACAGAACAAGAATGGACTACACACGCTTCTGCAACCCTTTGTTCGTCCACCGGAAAGCGACGTTGATGAAGTCGCAGAGAAGCTGGAGCGACTGCTTGACGACACCCAGATAGCCATTGCAAAGCACGAACTTCGCGTCCAGGTTGAAACAGCCTCAACCCCTGAGGAGGAACTGTTCGACCTCAGAGTGCGTGCCGCGATGCCACTCCCCGAAAAGTGGCGTTCCGCTCGTGAAGTGAGTTGTCGACCAATCACGCTGCGTGAAACATGGCAACAAGGATTCGCCGACACGCCTACCGCGACGTTTCAGCAGCTGCATTTTGACCGACTGACACCATTTATTTTGTTTTGTGTTCGAGTTGGTATTGAGGAGCGAACACAGGAACGGCAGTTTGTCGTCAATCTTCCCATTCAGGGCTTGCCAGATAACCGTCGCGAACGCCTGCTCCTGTCACTTCTGCGAAATAGCGCCCAACTCATGCGCTATTTGCTGTTCCTGCTCGCTGACGACGGCTGGGATGCTCGCGATACGCTCAACCTGCTGGAGGGAATTGACGGATCAACGGGCGGATCCTACGACGGGAGCTCTGCCTTCGACCTTCCTTTGCTCGAACCCATGCTCAAGGCATTGACCAAGGCGCCAGAGAAACTGGATCGAATCGCTCAGTTGGTTGCCGATCTGGAAAAAACACCTGAAGGAAGGGCGATCATTCCACCGGAGTTCGCCGAGACCTGGAAGCCGATCTGGGAAGTGCGAAAGGGGATGCAGTCATGACCTCGGCTACCCCAAAACCTGACCCTGAAGTGGTGTTGAGTCGACTGAAAGACTTCCAGCGACGAACCGTCGAACATGTATTCGATCGCATGTACGAAGCCGATGAGCCAACTCGACGATTTCTCGTGGCTGACGAGGTTGGCTTGGGTAAGACGCTTGTCGCACGCGGCGTGATTGCCAAAGTCGTTGAGCATTTGTGGCAACAACGTAGTATCAACATCATCTATATCTGTTCAAGCGGGGACATTGCACGGCAGAACGTGCAGAGGCTGAATGTCAGTAGCGACGTTGAATTCAAATCACCGGATCGCATTACGCTTCTCCCACAGCATGTTGAGGATTTGAAAAAGAACAAACTGAATTTCATTGCCCTGACTCCTGGAACGTCATTCGATCTCAAGAATGCAACGGGCCTTAAAGAAGAACGAGTGCTGCTGTACTGGATGTTGAAGTCAATCTGGCAGTTGGATGGAGTGGCTCCGAAAAACGTCTTACAGGTCGGCGTCGACAGAAAGAGCTTCCGCGATCAGATCAAGCGATTCGATAGAGACCGTAGCATCTCACGTGGCTTGAAATCTGCCTTTCGCGCAGCACTCACCGACGATAATGCTGCGCGTCGAGAGCGGGGCCAGTCAACTCTGAAAGTGCGTTTCAATCGTGTGTGCCGCGAGTTGCCTAAGTCACAGGAATGGAAACGGATACCGGAAGAAACTCGCTCCGAAATTCGTTCGGTGATTGGCGAGTTGCGTGCGTTGCTGGCGGAAACGTGTATCCGGGCATTGAGCCCGGACCTGATTATCCTTGACGAGTTTCAACGGTTTCGTAGCCTGCTGGAAGGCGAGGACGATGCCGGCCTGCTGGCCGAGAAGCTATTTGAATGGAAGGACGCTCGTGTCCTTCTTCTTTCTGCGACTCCCTACAAGATGTACACTCGCGGCCTCGATGCCGGGGAAGACGATCATTACCGGGATTTCCTCAAGACAATTAACTTTCTGTTATCTGATGCAAATGCAGCGGCGAAAATCGACAAGACGCTTCGCGAGTTTCGGCGCTCGCTGTACCAGTTAACTGAAGGAGACGGACAGAAAGTTGAAGAACATCGCAGCTCGCTGGAATCACAGCTGCGAGATGTCATGGTGAGAACGGAACGCATGGCCGTATCGGCAACTGGTGACGCGATGTTGAAGGAAGTGCGATCTTCGATTCCGGTCACCAAAGAAGACATCGAATCCTATCTTGAGACCGGGCGGCTGATCACCTGGTTGGAATCAGTCAACGGCGGACAGTCTACGGACCAAACGGAATACTGGAAGTCTGCGCCGTTTCTGCTGAATTTCATGGAGCAATACAAGCTAAAGCAATCGTTCGACACCACAGCGGATGACCTTCGTCGAGGCTCACGCGCCGCAAAAGAACTTGCCAGGCAGCTACTCGCATGTAGGCATTCTCTGCTCTCCACCGATGTGATGGAGAATTACGAGTCGATTGATCCAGCTAACTCTCGACTGAGAAAGTTGGCAAGCGAGACCCTGGAGTGCGACGGTGCTGAGTTATGGAAACTCCTTTGGCTGCCTCCATCAGCGCCCTATCACGAACTGGCGGGGCCATTCGCTGCGACGGGGCTGAGACAATTCACGAAGCGATTGATATTCTCAAGCTGGAAAGTCGTGCCGAAAGCCATTTCCGTTCTACTCAGCTATGAAGCAGAACGACAGATGTTTCAGTCATTTGATTCGGAAGCCCGGAACACCAGTGCTGATCGCGAGCGACGCGCAAGACTATTGGACTTCTCTCGCTCGCAAGGGCGACTGAGCGGCATGCCAGTTCTGGGATTGGTTTACCCGTGTAGCTTCTTCGCGACTTATTGTGACCCGCTGGAATTGGCGAAGCCTGCACTCGGAGAAGGCCAGCGTCCCGCCCTGTCCACTGTGCTGGGTGAGGCTCGCACTGCGATTGATAAGGCACTACGCAAACTCACAGGAAATCGACCGGACACAGGACCGGCAGACGCTGACTGGTATTGGGTAGCTCCCATTCTGCTCGATCTTGAAAAGTGGCCGAATGAGATCGGTGAATGGCTGGAATACGCTTCATTGGCGGAGGATTGGCGCGGGCCGTACATCCCAAGGCGCGAGGGTACTGCTGACACGGCATGGACGGACCACGTCAAACGTGCCGTGGAACTGGCCAACAACGCCAGTCAACTCGGCCGACCGCCTGACGATCTAGTTGATGTAATGGCGTTAGCCGCAATCGGCGGGCCAGCGACGGCAGCGCTACGCGCTCTCGTGCGAATGTGCGAGGGTGAACAGCTTGCGACAAACATGGACGTTCGTGATGCCGCAGGGGCAATTGGTTGGGCGCTCCGATATCAGTTCAATCTGCCGGACGTCATCGCGATGATTCGCGGAATCAATCGTGCAGAACCGTATTGGCGGCGGGTACTCGAATACTGCTGTGACGGCTGTTTGCAGAGTGTGCTCGACGAATACCTGCACGTTCAGCGCGATGCTCAATCACTGGCAGGTAAAGCCCCGGAGGCAACCGTAAAGGCACTTGCCGCGACGCTTACTGAAGCCGTCACGATTCGCGTCTCACAACCACATATCGACGACATCCACGCCAGCAAGGACGGTGCGATCAAGATTCAGCCACATGTCACCCGTTCCCGCTTCGCAATGCGATTTGGTGACGATCATGCTGAGCAAGAGAGTTCCCGTCTCCGTAAAGAACATGTAAGGGCGGCTTTCAACTCGCCGTTCTGGCCTTTCGTGTTGGCCACTACCTCAATCGGCCAGGAGGGATTGGACTTTCATCAGTATTGCCACGCCGTTGTACACTGGAACCTGCCATGCAACCCGGTCGATCTCGAACAGCGCGAAGGCCGAGTCCACCGATACAAAGGGCACGCGGTCAGAAAGAATGTTGCGAGACGGCATGCTGCGGCGATCTCGAATTCGCGACGCGACGAAGACCATTGGACTTACTTATTTGAGGCCGCCCGCAACGCTCGACCGACTGAGCACGATCTTATTCCCTATTGGCTGTACAGCATTGAAAACGGAGCCATGATCGAACGGCATCTTCCTATGCTGCCACTGAGTAAAGAGAATTCAATGGTCCCCGACCTCAAACGCTCGTTGGCAGTTTACCGCATGGTATTCGGTCAGCCTCGACAGGACGACCTGCTCGAATATCTCTCGCAGAAATTTACCCCGGAGCAGATTGCCGAAAACTTTGAAAAGCTCCGTATCGACCTTACACCTCCAATCCGGCAATCCACCTGACGCGCAAATCTACAATCGTTGGCCTCGTCATCTGGATTGCGATCTGTCTCGATGCTGGCGGCCTTGGGGCAAGCGCCCCTCCGAAATAGTGAAACGTATCTTCAATCGCTGCGATGAAGTTGTCAGTTGTCTGCCGCCGCACAACTTCGCTGTAGGCTTTCCGAGAACAACTCAGCACGATGCGAAACATCCAGGGATGACGCTTCTTCCCGTTCGCACCAATCACATAGGCGGCCGTGCCGAAATCAATCTGAGCCTCCTGCCCGGGTTCCGTTTCCATGCGACGAAACGGCAGCGATGCCTTCTTTCCAAGATTTTGAATGAATCGCCAGACGCTGTGATAGCTTCCGGAAATGCCAGAATCGATTTGCAGATCCTGATGAATTCGGACCGTTGACAGACCGGCAGCCAGCTTCTTTTCGATGAACTCGCCGTAGTCACCACACGGACCGAGGCGGCCAGTACGCCAGCAACGAATACCGATCACTTCTTCGCTGAGCAGGCATCCGGCAAAGCATGAGCCGTGCAGACAATTGTTACGTCAACGCATTCATGGAAAGCTGCTTCGGAACGATCAAGACCGAACTCGAAATGACCGATTACCCAAGCATGGCCGAAGCCCAAAGAGAAGTGTCAAAATACATCCGCTACTACGTTCACGAACGCAGACACACCAGCCTCGATTACAGGTCGCCAGCTCAGTTCGAACAGATCATCAATCTCTCAGAATAGGAGAATGACCTGTCCCTGAAACCTGTACCACCTCAGCCTGTCAACGGGATCGTTGATCCCAGCTATGAATCAGTGATAATCTAAATTTGAAAATCAGGGTAGTGCGTACGATTGGCAAACCAACATAGGTTTTTGATATGGCCAGCGAATCAGGATTTTCCGACGGAGATCCGGGAGATTGCCGTCCTGGGAAGATGACACCGCGGCAAGGCCTGATCTACGCGGCTTTGGTTGGTTGGCGTGGCGACGATGCCTCAGACTGGTTAGCGCCGGTTGATCGAGAAACACTAGGGCGTGTGGACATTTGACTTTCACATTTTTCGGGTCAGATGAGACGCTCGCCGTGCCATTTGGTCAAGTTGCCCCTCGCGAATCGATTTTCTGCAGAGAAATTCGCGGCAACGGAATGTCCACACGCCCTAGTCGCGTGGGGGCAGTCGCACTGCGGATGCCCCGAGCCAGAGATCGAACTTGCACTGGACAAATTGATCGCAGATGGTCTGTTCAAAAGTCCTGTTGGACGACTACCCAGACGCTGACGAAACAGGCCCTGGACTCGACTGCACCTATGTCTCGGCTTTTCTGTGTGAAATTCCTGACGGGGAACAGCATCGCGAGTTCTGGGATAGTCTGCAGCAATGTTCCCTCACTTCCTGTGATTCCGGTGAACTAGTGAATTTTTAGTTTTCTAATGTCAATAGTGGAGGCGTGGTATGGATCCCGCCCCGCAACCGGACGAAGAGCCGCGGCATTTCGGAACGTGATAGGTGCTTCGCATTCACAGCAGCCGCTATCTGATGCGGTTCAGTGCCTGGTGGCTGGCCGCAAGACAGCTGGGCCGCTGCGATGGGGATGCGAGTTTCAGAGCATTCATGGGAGAGGCTGACGACCTAATCAGAAACATCTATGGAGTCGCTCCTGTTGCGGAACTCGATGGCGACGATGTCGGTTTTCTGATTGGCCGTGTGTGCCTAAATCAAGCGGCAGCAGTAACGCGGTGCTGATTGCTGATCGGATCGTGAGGTTGGCATTAATCACCTAATTCACCGCGTTGACTTAACATAATTCACATTATGTTAGGTTCAGTTTGTCACTTCCCCCTGCCGTTCAGTTGTCAAATGGTGAACGATGATACACCGGATGACGGCAAATGATCGGCGACACCAGATGTGTTCAGGCGATTGTCCCTGCTGATGGAGCGTGGCATTGATTGTCGAGCGGTTGCAGTTGAGGAGACCGGCGCTAAGATTGATTGGCCAGCCAGGCCGAATTGAGCACGGCGGTCGCTATCACGAGATGCCGCTGCATCACGATGTCGAACAATATCTGCCTGAATACATGGACGCTGTCAACCTGCACGGTCTCAAGAGCGGTCCCCTCTTCCGGACTATTGGCCGCCGTCATCTGACGGAAGCGCGAATGAAACGCGACGACTCATTGAGAATGATCGACCGTCGAGCTCGCCACGCCGGAGTCAGTTCCCGAATCTGCCGCCATACCTTCCGGGCAGCTGGCCTCACCGAATCCATGAGAAACGGCGGCACCCTGGAGAAGGCCCCGCAGATGGCCGCGCATGCTTCATCGAAGACCACCAATATGTATAATCGAGTCCACGATCAGGTGAGCCTCGATGAGGTCGAGCGGATCGTGATTTGAGTGCTCAGGGATTCACCTTCGAGCCGTGACGGTTCATATTCATTGGCAGTTCGGGATACGGTGGTGGCATTATGTTTAGGGCTTTGGGTCGACTGCTTGGTGGCAAGGCGGAACCAAAGTACGACAAGTATCCCTGGTACGAAGCGTATCGCCAGCTCCGTCACCTCTCACTCCACGATGACTTTGACAAGGTTCGATTTGAGTGTTACGGCGTGCTCGGTGATGTTCCGGTTGAGGTCTATCGCCAACTTGACGCAGAATTTGATGATTGCATTAAGTACGCGTGGAGTGACTTATCGCTCGTGCCACGCGTTGTCCGGGATGTGAAAGATCCTCAGGCTGCTAAACGCCTGCGTCGCGAAGATTTCGACGCGGTTGTCGAAGATGAGCGACAGCGAATGTTAAGAGCATCACTTCGACTCCGCATCAATTATCGGTTGCGAAGAATGATTGACGTCCTGGTCCAAGTAGACAGGATCGAGATGGAAGCCGCAGAAGCTTCTCTTAAGGTCATTCTTTCTCAGACTTCAGTGGAAGACCTGACTTTTGAGGCTCAGCGATATCAAGACTATCTTGGCACATTGGGAGCTCGTCCGCCCGAGGAAATGGACGCATGGGAGTTCAGGAAAACCTGTGAAAGTGAACCCGATGCTGAGGTCCTTAAGCGGTATAAACGGGTCTTGGCTGCACTGGCAATTCTGAATGCTGAGCAGAAATCCTTATTGTGCGAACTGCAAGCAGCAGACAACTCATACGAAGCATTGATGCAATCCCGGGACAAGCAGCAGCAGTCTCAAGCCGATGAGCGAAGTCGTCTGATGACCGAGGTTGATGCACTACGTGCACAGAAGGCAATCGAACCCGAGCTTCCGCCTGAGGAAGTCCCACCATCGCAAGAGATACTCTTGAAAGCCATGCGTGTTCGTGAGGCTGAATTTCAGGCGATTTATGATCGCCTGAAGAAAGAAGCGAAATACAGCGCTCATTCAATCAGCGAACAGAAACTCGCTCAGGAAGCGGGGCGTCTGTTTGCAAGATGGCTCGCAGACAATGCTCAGTTCGACTTGGCTGATCCCGATTAAAGGCATACTCCGCACCGATTGACACATTCACAGAGGAGATCAAATGGCAATCTTCAGTTTATTTCAGGGGGCGAAATGGCGACGACGCCCCTGGTATCGCGACATGGTGCATGAATTGCAATTGCAGGCAGCGCGCACGCAGATGCTCAGGGATACCGGTTTGAAGATGATCAAAGGTGTTGCTTCCGATGCTGTCACGAGGCGATTTCTTGAAGATTTTGATCGACGAGCTGAAGAATACTGGAACGAAGACGCTGTCGTGAAAGGCGTGTTCCATCGGGATGATCCTGCCAGCGGGGCTGTTTGGACGGAACGTGCCTTCACAGTTTATGCCAAGCTCTACGTGACCTTGGAACAGCGAGAAGCGATGAAGGTGTACTACGGAGTTCAGCTTCGTAACCTTGTCACGCCACTGGTGGAGGCAGGCTACCTGAATCAACAAGTGGCGGAGCGAGGTCTTGACCTGGTGATCAATGGTTCCAACGTGTTCACATCCATCGAAGAG
>JAGQQE010000114.1 GCA_020426345.1 Planctomycetaceae bacterium | reverse complement strand
TATTCAACGATGCCACGGGCGCCGGATTGTTTTAGTTGAGGAATGATTGTGCGGACGACACTTTCATCGACGATCGTATTGACCGCCACCCAGTCCGGGTCAGACAGATGAGAAATCGTTGGAGTCTGAAGCGCTGGCAGTGTTGCAACAACAGTATCGAGATGATCCCGCTGTACATTCATCATCAACCCGACTTTCCCTTCGGCCTCCAGGCATGACTGCAGCATCAGGGCAATGTTTTCGATCTTGGTCCGAATCCATTCGCTCTTCCACGAATCGCGATTCGCGATGAACCGCGTGGTGCTCTGTAACACCTCATCCATGATGCGTAGATTATTGGCTCGCAAAGAGCTTCCGGTTTCCGTGACTTCAACGATTGCATCCGCCAGCTTGGGAGGCTTCACTTCCGTTGCGCCCCAACTGAATTCCACATCTGCTGTGACTCCGTGCTTCGCGAGATAACGTGTTGTCAGCCCCACGGCTTCGGTCGCAATCCGCTTACCCTGCAGATCTTTGACATTGCGAATTGGTGAATCTTCCGGCACGCACAGGACCCATCGAACGGGACGACGACTCACTTTCGAAAAAACCAGTTCGCAGACTTCGTGAACATCCGCATTGGTTTCCAGAACCCAATCGTGGCCGGTGATACCGGCATCCAGAATGCCGTCTTCAACATACCTGGCCATTTCCTGAGCACGAATCAACATGCATTCGATTTCGGGATCGTCCACTGTCGGGAAGTACGATCGCGATGCGAACTTGATGTTATATCCAGCACGGCTGAACAATGCTGCGGTGGATTCCTGCAGGCTGCCGGCCGGGATTCCCAGCTTCAGAATGTTGTCGGACATGATCGTGTTTCCTGTGTTCTGTGCGTGTCTGAAATTCAAATCGGTGGTCACCAGAAGATGGCATTCCTGCGAATCCATGGTGCGGGGGAGTTTCTTTACGACCGCTTATACACGCTGCCGGGATCGAAGACCCGATCGCCTTCAACAGTGTATTCTCCAGTCGCCGGATCGATCCGTCTGAAGAAACAGCTTCTGTAGCCTTCGTGGCAGGCTGCGCCACCGATTTGATTGACTTTCACAAGCAGAGTGTCCGCATCGCAGTCGAAGTAGATGGCTTTGAGTTCCTGAACATTTCCGCTTTCTTCGCCTTTTCGCCAGAGCTTCTGACGACTACGGCTGTAGTAGCAGACCCGGCCGGTTTTCAGGGTTTCATGAAAGCTTTCTTCATTCATCCAGGCCATCATCAGAACATCGCCTGTTTCGGCATCCTGAGCGATTGCGGGAATCAGAGGCGTTTTCGAAAAGTCCGGTCCGTTTGAAGTACTCATCACACTTTCTGCTTCGTGTCTCTATTTGTCATGAACGGACAGGAACGATTGCTGTGTAAAACGGCAATCAAACCTGCAGGTCGATGCCACCGGGAAAACAAGGGCACGTTCCGGCAGTGGAAACCATAAAGTACCAGTCGATGCGTTCCGTCTCCAGCAGACCTATCCATGTGACTCCAGGTTGCCTGGATTTTGCCGTAAAACGGAACAAGAAAGGAATTACCTCGTGTAAACGACCCGGAATCTGGCAATTCAGGAAGTCGCTGGTCGTTACACGCAGCCATCAAACACAGCCTGCGCGGCAAGGTGCTGCTGGCCACAGCATCCAGAATCACCTGCTTTCAAAGCGTTGGGATCTACGGATCGATGGCACTCACGATTGGTGACAGGCTTCGCCCGTCAGGAAAATTCACATCTGCGCTGAAACATGTGTAAACCAGCGAGCGACAACAACCGGTCAGCCACGGTCTCTTGAGACCATGCTGGTCCGAATAGCGTTCTATGAACAGAAGAGGCAAAGCTCGGGCCTACCCGAAGGTGAACGGAGGCTCCATATCGGCCCAAAATATGCCGATTTGCTTCGTTTCGGCAACATGAACGTCATGGCAATTCACTGAGTTTGCTGTTGTTTCGAGTGGGCAAGCGTGGGATAAGTCGAGACTCAATTCTGACAGCAAATCACCAGGACAGGCCTAAAACGAATTCCGGACTGCCATGAGCAATTGATGTTTGCTAACTGGAGTGCGGCATAAGAAACGATGAAAACGAACCCCCGAATCCCCCTCGAGCTCGTTTGTGAACTGCACTATGTTGCCTTTCGGGCTGCATTTCTCATAACCCTTGATTCACTCATCGCTGAGTATTTGCGTCCGGGAGAACTTCGCCCGGACGACATGAATCAGGACGACATTTACGATTCTCTTCACCAGCAGGATGATTCGATCCTTTGGGTAAATCACTCAGCAACCACCGATAACTACGGATTCCTGGACGTCATTCCCCTGCTTCGAGGTACGGCTTTGCAGGTTCAGCTGCAACAGTTGCTGGAAACCTGGAAGTTGATGCAACAACCAGATCGACCGGACATTCTGCCCCTGAAAAACCGGATCGTGATCCTCGCCGCCACAGAACAAATGGCCACCATCACGCAGTCCTCGGAAAACAGTCTGCTTAAGCGTGTCTGGGCCGGGCCGCGAGCCCTGAATCTTCCGTGTGATATCTGGCTGCATTCGAAGATTCGTTGTATCCAGTCGATGAATCTGGAGCTGGCCGGCCATCCGGGGCATTTGCATTTCCCATCCTGTGCGACCAGTAAACTGTCAGAATCCCTCGCAAATTTGTGCGGTGAGGATCACGAAGCTGAAGAATTGCTGGAGATTGTCGGGGGCTGGACCCTGGACAGGGCGGCATTGGCAGACCTTGACGGTTTGCTTAGTCAGGAGGAGTTCGAGTTGCTCACGGCATTTTTTGAGGAACAACCGGGCCTTTTGAGTTAAGAATGGTCGATTCTCTGCGTATCATCCGCGTTTGAGAATTCCGAACTCTCCTGAACATACCCACCCTTAGACCCTTCGATTCCTCCGAACTATATTCGGTGCGAAAGAAGAAAGGCTCCGGCCAATGGCAAAGAAAAAAGCGGCCAAGAAGGCAGTCAAGAAAGCTCCGGCCAAGGCAGCATCCTCCGGGAAGAAATCGGCATCATCGCCGAAGGCGACCGCACGTACCGCAAAGAAAGCGGCCCCCAGGACAATCAAGAAGGTCGTCAAGAAGAAGCCCGTCAGTGACGGCCGCACAGAAAAACCAGCGTCACGGAAGGCCGTAACGGCATCGAATACTGCACCTGTGGCCGCGTTGCCCGCTTCCCCGACTCGTAAAAAGGGAGTACGCAAGGCGACGCTGACCACTGGCATCCGAACAAAGAAACCCGCCAGAAAACTTGGACGCTCCCGGATTCCGGTAGACGCTCCTCTGGATGTGGTCTTTCAAAACGACATGCAGGCCCGAGAAGCATTCGTATTCCTCGGAGTTCACACCATCCGTGAACTCGAGCAGTTCAATCCGGACGACCTTGTCATGCGGCTGACCAGCCCGGCGAAGCAAACTGTCGGACGCATCCGTAAAATCCTGGCGATGAACAATCGTTGCCTCGAAGGTGACGAATCTTTTGCACTGGAATTTCAGGAACGGCTCAGTCAGTCACATCTTCTGGCAGGTCGGTAATCCGCGTGCAACTCAGGTAAATCGCCGATCCGCCTGTTTCATGGCCATGGGTGACAGCGTAGAATCATCAACATGTATGCCACCGACAGCATCTTGATGTTTGCGTTTCCAGCGGGCCGTTGGTTCGGTGCCCGGTGTCGATTGAGCTTCCTTCTGCCGGTTGCACTGCTCGCCATGGGATGGCGTCTGCAAAGCCTCACACTGGGGTTAATTGCAGGCGTAATTCTGCTTGCCAGCCTGATTCTGCACGAATTGGGGCACCTGGCTGCGGCACGACTGACCGGCGGCGACGCAGAGAACATTCTGCTGTGGCCGCTGGGAGGCCTTCGGCCTGTCTTGCCCGGCCCGGGGAATCGGGCCGCAATTATCGCTCACCTCGCGGGCATCCTGGTAAATGTGGTGGTGCTGGCGTTTTTGATTTCGCCATTGCAGCAAGCGCAGCGACTGGACGAATTGCTGAATCCATTCGGAGGTTTCGATGTCTTCGACGGTGACAGCCTTGAACTGACCGCCTGGCGAATGGCATTCTACATCAACTGGTGCCTGATTGTTTTCAATCTGGTGCCCGTACTTCCAATGGATGGCGGTAACCTGCTGCAATGGTTCCTGGAACTACGCTATAGTCGTGTAGAAACCAGAGACCTGCTGATCCGGATTGGACTGGTCGCTAGTCTCTTCGGGCTCCTTGTTGGGTTCGTATTCGATGTCAGCGGTGTGGTGGCCTTGTCTGCTGTCGTGCTGATTATGCATCTTCACGAAGCCATGCAGGTTCAGCGAATGCCCATGCCAACCCGTGACGAATCGTTCATGGGCTACGATTTCTCCGAGGGCTATACCAGCCTGGATCGTTCGAGTTCGGAATGGTCCCCCGTTGATTCAAACCCATCGCTTGATGACAACGACCAGATGACCGAGGCCGGACTTCTGGAACGCTGGAAAGCCCGGCGCGCAGAAGAGCGGCAGCGTCGCGAATCAGAAGAACACGAACGGGACGAAAAGCGGATGGATTCCATACTTGAAAAACTGCATCAGCATGGCCGTGAAGCGCTGTCCACAGAAGAGCTTCAAATCCTGGATCGTGTGAGTCGACGGCTACGCGAACGAAACGTCTGACATTCATCCGGCACGAATTCAGCGCGGGGGAAGCTTTGTGAAGCCCTTTGCCTCCACAAGGAAGTATGCATGGTCGCCATTTCAAAGTGGCTTCCGATACTTCGCCCTGGTGATTGTCTGGACACAATTCCCGTTGCTCCTCTGCGCTCAGTCAGTGGATGAACTGCGCCACGCCCGGTCGCTTTTGCAGCGCGGCTATTTGAATCTGGCGGAACACTTCTGTCGGCGGCAGATTTCAACGGCACGCAGTATCGACGAACTGGCTGCCTGGCAATTACAACTGGCCGACTGTACCGAGCGGCAGGCATGGCGACAAAAAGGAGCCAGCCGACAACAATCCATTGCGTTCGCTGTGAAGGAAATTACGGAATCTCTTCAACCGGGCGCTCGCGAGGCAAACCCGCTACTTCAACAGCCCGTTGGCCCCGTTGCTGACCTGTTATTGCGAATACGACAGTTGAGTTTGCTGGTTCAGGAAGCGCAAATGCAATGCATTGTCAGCAATGCAGGCCACTGGTTTGTTCCTCCGGGACTCACAGCAGCCCACAGCCCTCACCATCGCTTGACCTTCGGCAGCAACGCCCTGGATGACTACTTCAGAAAATCTCTGACTGCCGTGAATGAGACCGCTGAGACACTCCAGAATCAGCTCAATCAGATCCGATCCGCTCTCGAACCAGCAGACGTTCGAATGCTTCGCGATCGGTTGCGCTTGCTTTCAGCCGAATCTCTGTACTTGATGGCGACGAACCTTCCGACCACAGATGCGGCTGGCTCTGTCAACCGGGCTCACGACGACATTGACGAAATCGAATCGCTGTTGCAGTCACTTCGAAAATCGGCCAGCGACAGTGGAATCAGGAACTCAACCGACCTGCTTCTGATTCAGCTGCTGATGCATCAGCAGGACTGGGAAGGCTTTAACCTGCGAGCGGACGGGCTGCTCGCAGAAAACCCTGATCGAGAAACCACCGCTGCCATCCAGCGCATGCAGGTTCTTGCATTACTCAAACGGGGCCGCCCAACGGACGCGTTGCAGATTGTTCAGGACGCGACAAAATCCCGAACGATCGGGGATGCTGAGCTTCGCTGGCTCCGCTGCGAGGCCCTGTTAGGCATGTTTGCGATGCTGCAGTCGCTGGGCAATCCCCCCAGCGCAGCGGCGACCTATCAGGAACTACTCCGTCAGAATCAAACCGGGGTTCAGGCGACCGCGGGAGTCTGGCTGGAATGCATTGAACGAGTTGCCAATCGGACCCGCCGGGTTGAACAAGTCGGCGTTGAACTGGCAGACACCCTGGAAAACATCGACGCATTGGTCAGCGACGGAAATGTCAAACTGGCGCGATCCACGATCGCGCACGTCATCGGCACTCTTCCGGCAGCAACCCGAACACGGGTACGAGCCGCCATGTATCTGACTGCCACCGACTTATCTGTGAAAGCCTCCGACTGGAACGAGGCTGTGATTCAGGCTGAGGAATCGAAACGTCTTTTCCGGGAAATTGACGACGAGAAGTCGTCCAGCGCGGCTGACCTGTTAAGAGTCTTTGCCATTGGCCGATTGTGGCAGGAACAGCCTGGCTTGATCAAAGAGTCTCCTGCAGACAACACCCCGGACCGGACTGCAGACAAACTCAGGGCCGACTACCAGGCCGCAATCCGGCAACATCTGAACTCTTTTGCTGATCAGCCATCAGCCAACATTGCGCGCGAATGGCAAATCCAGTTGCTTCAGACTGATCAACCCGTGAACGCCGCTGCCGAAACACTCATGCTTGTTGAATCAACGCAGGATACAAAACAGAAGCTCAAACGCCTTGTTGATGCAGGGACACTGCTAAGAAACGCGATCACATTTCAGTCGTTGGACTGGGTGGTTCACAATGCTTCGATTGCAGAATGGAAGCTAACTGCGAGCCGTTTGCGTCTGCTGAGCGACAAAATGATCAACGACATTGCGGAGAAGCTGCCAGCGGTTCCGGATGACGCTGGACATAAAATGATCTCTGCCCTGAGGTTTCATTCTGTGATGCTGCAGGTTTTCGAAAAGATTCTGCCCGCGCAACCCGGGCAGGATTCTCAGAACACGGGCCTGCAGACAACCGATCAGGCTGTGGCATTCTGGAAACAGATTCGCCAACAACTTGAACCACTGGAAAACAAACTGAATCAGCATGCAGAGCTTCTTTGGCAGTATCAGGTTCTTTGTATGATCTCTGAAGCGCATGTCACATCGAATGCGTCAGCGCTGCAATTGCGTCAGCGAGTGATTTCCGGCCTCGATCGGCACCATCGTCTGGAAGCCGTTTTGCTGCTGTCACGCATTCAGAAAACCTGCCGACGCGACTTGCGTGCCGGAGGAGAATCGGATCGTCTGTCCGCCAGCCTCCCTGGTGATGTGCTTCTTGCTTCACAGCTTCAAGTGACTGCACAGACGCTGTACGAGGAATTGTTTGTCGCTGACGACAAGTACAAGATCAGCCACCAACAGAAACTCAATGAAACGCTGGCCTTGTTTCCGGTGGCTGCCGACAGCGCGACCTGCAATGGAAATCCGGTTCTGATGAACAGGATGATGGATTTCCTGCTTACGCAACAGCTAACGGATGCGCAGGTGTCAGAAATTGCAGATGCTGTCTCCGGATACAGCTATTCTCAGGCGGCTTCCATCGCCACAGCGACAACATCTGATTCGGCTCAGGTTATCTGGCAGCGCGTTCTGGAACGCAGTACTCAGGGAAGCAGTAGCTGGCTGGAAGCGTCACTTCAGATTGCGCGACATCATGCCAGAGAAGGTGCGGCTTCCGAAGCTGCTCGCATCCTGAATGTTGTCGAAGTGCTTTATCCCGACTGGGGCGCACCAGAACGCAGGAAGGCCGCCGACGCATTGCGAAAGACACTCCCCCGACAATGAAGATGCATCAACTGATCGTGGGCAGAGACAGCACTGAATTAAACGGTCTCAGGATGATCGGCTCGCCGGACGAACGTGTGTTCCTTGACGATTCCACGGCACTGACCTGTTCGAATGCAAAGTTCATCACGGTTCTGAAGATGCCAGCCTGCATATCCACGGCCGTCAACCTTGCGACGGTCGCTCAACATGCTGCCGTCACCTCCGTGGTCGATCATTTCTATCACGCCGAACTGTTGTCGCAGGCATTCAGTCAAACAAGTTTCCAGGTTTCGGTGCTGATTGCCCTGAATGCCGGAACCGACTGTGTCGGCGTTCGCCCTGGTTACGACGCCTTACGGCTGGCACAAGCGATGCAGGAGCTGAAAGGATTGAATGCCATCGGACTCGCGACGAATCTGACACGCCAACAGAACAATGAACTAGCAGAAACAGTCTCGGCAATACGGCACACTGAAAATCTACTCACACAGAATAGTCTTGCAGTCAGTCGTGTGATGCTGTGCGACTTTGCATTGTCACACAGTACAGATTCATTGATACGGACAGGAGCTACGGATCTGATCCTCTACGACGGTCGCGACATGGGCAGAACTGATCTTGCTGTCGGCCCGAGTAATCCAGCCGGAAATGCAACTGTGATTTCCCGACCATCTCTGTCGACGGCCGTTATTGATATTGGCCGTTTCAGTCTTTGGCCGGACGCGGGCCCGGTTTGCGTGCGCGTGACCAGACCGCAAGGTGCGACGGTGCTGCAAATCGACGAATTTACCACGGCTTTAGGTCTGGCCGGCAATGCTCTCGACCTTAGAATCGGCGATCAACTAGAATGGAAGGTTGAACATTCCGATTGGATATTGAAACCGAACAGCTATTGACTGCCACCGGCGTCTGAATTTTCAACCGGGGGCATATCGGGCAAAGTCTCAAGCAGGGATCGACACTGGCTAACAATATCGAACACTGACGGATCGTTTCCATAGAGCTCAATCACGCTTTGGAGGATTGACCGAGCCAGATCGATCTCCAGATGATTTCGGGCATCTTCTGCACGAGCTAAGCATTCCTCGATCAGGCTTTGACGGCCTGCAATATCCTCTGCGCTGCGCCATTTCTGAAGCGACTCCGAAAGGAATTGACGCAGAAAGATATTCCTGTCGTCAGATTTGATGACTCCCATCACAGCTCGAATTTGCTTTTCTGCGCCGTCGGTATCTCCAAGCGCTCGCATTTCGAATGCTCGACGGATGACTCTCTGTATTTCTGACTGAGCCGTCCCATTGGTTGAAGATGTGACATTCAGGGAGCGGCAGAATTCATACTGATCAACTCGCCCGATCATTTCCAGAATCAGATCACGTTCTTCTTCCATGCGATCGTCGTCCAGCAATGGCTGAAGCAATTCGTCACGTGCACGAATCCATGCGGTCCCCGCAGGCGCCTCCAGCACGGCCTGAGCGCGACGAAGCGCCTCTTCCGGGTTCGCTCGATTCTTCCCGGAGAAATAAAAACCACCGGCAATAATCAGCCCAAGCATTGTCAGCAGCACAAAAATGTTATCAAAAAACTTAGCAACAGGTGATTTGCGAAGTGACTCGGTGGCTTCCTCTCGCAGAAGGTCACGGATCAGAGTGGCTGGACCGGGCCCCTGTGGCAATGTCCGATCCTGCTCGTCGACGGAATTAGGAGCACGCACTGTCGCTCCCGGGACGGGGCGTTCCATGGTCGCCGTTTCCGACTGCTGCTCGGCGAATTCAATCCGCGAACGGATCTGTTCGAGCTTCTTGATCAGCACAAGCGCGTCAGGCATCCGTCGCGCTGGATCTTTTTCCAGAAGCTGGCAGACGAAGTCTTCCAGCAAACGAGGGATCTCCGCAACATATCGAGTTGGCTTGTCAAACTGCCCAAACTGATGTTTCTGCAGGATGTCGTTGGCAGTCTGTCCGGTAAATGGCGGACGGCCTGTGAGCATCGCGTACATCACAACACCCAGCGAATACAGGTCGCTGCGTTTGGTCGCCCGTTTACCGGCAGCCTGCTCGGGAGACATATACTCCGCGGTGCCTACGACGCCGCCGGTGCGTGTGAGTCGCGTCGTGGCGAAGACGTGAGCCACTCCGAAGTCCGTCAGTTTCACCTGCCGATCTTTTGTCAGCATCAGGTTTGAAGGTTTCAGATCGCGGTGGACAATGCCTGCATCGTGTGCCGCCTTCAACGCCGTTGCGATCTGAAGCGACAGATCAATGACCTCCCGCCAGGGAATTCGTTTTCGATCTGTTATTTCAGAGGTCAGCGTTACGCCATCGACGTACTCCATGGCGTAATAGAAAGTATCGTCCGATGTCCCGTTCTCAAACAGCCGGACAATATGCGGGTTCGATAGCTGTTTGAGCGCAGCGATTTCTCGATTGAAACGCTGAACAAAACCATCTTCACGAGCCATCGACGGCGGGAGAACCTTGATGGCAGCTTCCTGCCCGGTGTCTTTATGGACGCCGAAATAGACGTTGCCCATACCTCCAGCGCCGATCTTGCGATGGATTTGATAAGGACCAACCAGTTCGGGATGCATTTGCTGAATACCTGCAACGAAGGACCGGACTCGCGAACCATCCCGGCAGCTTAACGATCTGGCACCAAAAGAAGGAGCGTCCAAACAGGTTCTGGCTGCTCATCAGTGACGAAAATGACCGTGGCTGCTGCAACGAATTCTGAATGCTGCCGCGAAGCAGACGCATCGTCGCACTGAACCAAAGCAACGGGACATCCTGCCTGAAAGCAGGCAGCTACTTCACGGCGGCGGCGCGTGACAGGTCTTCATCATTGCCCGCGACAAGAAGGGTATCCGATTCCTTCAGCCGCGCGTCCGGGTTTGTAGACGCGCTCATCTTGTCGGTCAGGATGTCGTGGACAGCAACCACAGTGATGTTGAATTTCTGTCGAAGTTCGAGCTCACGCAATGTCTTGCCCGTCCACGCTTCAGGGACGCCCATTTCCTGAATGCTGAATCCCGTGCCCAGATTGACGTAGTTCAGCAAGCCGGATCCGGAGATTCGTTTGCCCAGGCTTAATGCCGATTCACGTTCCGGGAAGATCGTTTCTGTCACTTTCAATCTTTCCATCACTCGGGCGTGGTCACGCGAAATCACCTTAACGTACACGTCGCGTATCCCCATGTCATGCATCGCCATCGTCGTCAGGATACTGGCAGTGATGTCGTCTCCGGTGCTGATGACGGCCGCATCTGCCCCTTTTGCGCCAATGCGTTCCAGGGTCTGCAGATTCTTTCCATCTCCCACGGCAGCCCTGGAGACGAAGGGGGAGATCCGATCGACAGCATCGCCATGCATATCAATGGCGATGACTTCGTGTCGTTGAGCAAAAAGTGATTCAGCAACACTGGAACCAAAGTTGCCGAGGCCGACGACGACAAACCGTTTCATAATGAACTCTTTTTATGATGGAACTACGCAATCTGCGGCCATTTGGCTGATGCTTAATCTGAAATCCGGGACGCTCGGATGCAGGCGATAACCCTGCTTCAATGTTTGTCAACCAACCACAACGTCCTCGTAAGAATAACGGAACTGTGAACACTGACTTCTTTGAATGGTCAGCGATGACGCGAGCGTCAGAAGACCGACGCGTCCAAAGAACATCATAAGGATGATGACCCAGCGACCGGCCGTGGAAAGGCCTCCAGTGATGCCCATACTTAACCCAACGGTATTGAACGCACTGCAGGCTTCGAACATTCGTTTGATGAGAGTAACATCGGGATTGGATTCTGTTGCTGTCAGGAAAAAGACGCCGCCAATCGCAAGTCCGGATGCAATGACAAAAAGCCCAACGGCGCGGGATGTGGTGGCCTCCGGAACAGAACGAGACCAGCAACTGGTGTGTTCCCATCCACGCAACCGGGACCATGCGAGAAGGCCAATCAATGCAAACGTTGTCGTCTTCAGACCACCGGCTGTTGATCCCGGTGACCCTCCCACCATCATGAAAATCATTGTCAACAGGTTTGAACTATCTGTCGCCTGTGCATAATCAATGGAGTTGAATCCGGCGGTTCGGGGAGTCACGCTCATAAAAAGAGAATTGATCAGCTTATCTCCGGTTTGCATAGAACCCAAAAGATTGTTCCATTCAAACAATGCGAAAAACAACCAGCCGCAAATCGTGACCAGGAATGTGACCACAACAACCATGCGGCTTTGCAGCGAAATGCGGAAGGCCCGCTTGCGTCGTTTCGACTGCCACCACAAGTACATTTCTTCGTGCGTGAGGAATCCCAGGCCTCCCGCAAGTATCAGCATCATCACAACCAGCAGGCTCAGTGGTGAGTTCTGGAATTGAATGAGCGAATCGCTGAAGACCGAAAATCCCGCATTGCAAAACGCGCTGATGGAATGAAACAAAGCCGGCCAGGCCGCTTCACGCCAGCCCATGCGAGGACCCCAGATCAGGTACAGAAGCAACGCACCGACAGCCTCGAAGACAAGAGTAAAACGAACAATGTCAATCCCCAGGCGGCGGCGATCGATATGAGTGACGTTGTCGGACGCCACGATTGAACTTGCTTCGGCAGTCAGCGAAAGGCGCTTTCCGAGTGCCATGATGATCAAACTGGTGAATGTGAGCATTCCCAGACCGCCAAGTTGAATCAGCAGCAGAATGAACGCCTGCCCGGCAGGGGTAAAGAACTGCGCGGTATCCTGAACAATTAATCCCGTGACGCAAACGGCACTGGTCGATGTAAATAAAGCGTCCAGCCACGACAGCCGTTCGCCGGTGTAGAGTCCAGGCAGCCATCGCAGCCCAAGCGTTCCAAAAAGAACGAGCAGACCGAACGATCCGACGAACAATTGCGGCGGCGTAATCTTTTGCCAGGTTTGCATCCGCTGTCCCTGCGGGATATCCCAGCGTCTGGCTTTGCCAAATTGTTTACGTTTCAACCTTCGTCCTGCCAACCAAAAACCGAACGAAGACTTCTGACGGATTCATTCCGCCTGATTCTCGTTCTTGTACGCCCCGGGGAAGATGCTTGCCACCGCCGCCCGGAGCAGGAATTCACAAGAATAGAGAGCCTCTACGGGCCTTTCAAGCCGCAACACCTCCCGTTGGCGGATGCAGATGAATCAGGAATAATCCAGTGAAAATGCTCGAGGAAGCAATTCTTCCAGTGCAACCACTTGTGGACTGTCCTCCGCGTCACCTGTTTCGTCGGTCGAAACTTGCAAATTATCCAGCAACACCAGCATCTGTGGATTGAATTCGTGCAGCACCTGGCGACACGCTCCACACGGAACCGCGATGCCTGTCAGCGAAATGCATATTGCCGTGATCTGCGGTCGATTCTCCTGAGCATCTTTCCCGCTGCGCGCTGAATTCATCACTCCGCATGCCGCAACAGCGTTGCCAATCGCAACACGCTCCGCACAAATGGTCAGACCGTACGATGCGTTTTCGACATTGCATCCCGCAAAGATGCGCCCCGTGTCGGTCAGCACTGCCGCACCCACCTGATACCCGGAATAAGGGGCATAGGCATGAAGCCGTGCCTGACGCGACGCTTCGCGAAGCATCACCCAGTTTTCCGGAAGCTTAAGTTCAGTCATTCGAGCGTGGTGCTCCTCGATATCGCATCGACCGCAGTTCCGACAGCGAATAGAACGAGTCTCGCCATCGAACCCCCCCGCGACGAAGCGTGATGAAAGTAGATCGCCAGTACGTAAACGCCATGATACCAGCAGCAACCGGAAAAAGTGGTGCCAGCCACCAGCCCCCTCGCGACAAATGAGCAGCAACGCCATAGCATCCATGCCAGATTAATATTGTCACCAGAAAACCTGCGGATTCGTGAAACGGAAGCACCGCAACAGCAACCCAGGGCAGAATCATCCCACCAAAAAACAACACCGTCAGAAACAAAATGAATGGAAGTGAATAACCGGCCGACGCAAATGCATTCTTTTCGAGCCCCGTTACGATTCCCCAGAGTGAGGGTTGCCAGCGGATCGACAGCAATTCCGGAGCACTGTAGAAATCCTGTCGACCTCCATTCGATTTCACCATTCTTCCGAGCATCACATCATCAAGCACGTCCATGGCAATAGGCTGATGTCCCCCAATCTGACGATAGAATGCAGCATCGATCAGATTGAAGGCTCCCACACCGGCATACGAAAACGGCATGCGGGTCCGGATCAACTGAAGCTGAACTCCCACAGCAAAGATCAAACCAAAAAATGCGACGACGCAGTTCTCGATGACCCCGCCGGGAATCATGCGCGGCAACAGACACAAATGCTGCAGGCGATTCTCCCGCAGAAATCGGACTGCCGAACAGATTGCAAGTGGTTCGTAGACAACGTCACCATCCGTGAACAGCAGGTATTCGCCAGTCGCATTCCGGGCACCGATGTGCATCGCATGATTCTTACCAAGCCACCCAGCGGGAAGCGAATCAATATGGATGACCTGTAACCGCGGATCCTCTGCGGCGACTTCATCCATTAACCTGCCGGTCGCATCTGTGGACCGATCATCCACCGCAATCACCTGCAGCCGAACGCCTTCCGATTTCAGAATTGTTCTCAACGCCGTCTGAATACCAGCCGCTTCATTTCGCGCAGGCACAATCACGGAAACATCAGGACAATCCGTACGCAGATTGCAATTGGGGCGAAGCTGCTTCGCAATCAATGCCAGCACAGGTGGAATCGTCCACAACGCCGTCAACAGGGCGACTAACCAGCCAGTCGTCATCATGTTATTGAGCTGACATTGTTAATGAAGTGGTGGATAGGCGTGCCGAAACGCGTGGGTACGCAATGCCGGACGAACCGCAGACGGCTGGTCATGTAAACAAACAAAGTCGCCGAGATCGCTCAAACAGCGACGCTCGACGACCCTGAATTGTTCAACGTACCCTATTCAACTCTCACGGGCCAATCTGCTGTATTCAGCGTCAGGTGTCAGGTGCCCAGCAATCGGAGGCTGCTGTCCTGCACCGTCTGAGTTGACAGAAGGTGCAGACACTGGATGTTTCCCACTTGATGGCCTATTCCATAGATGTGCATCAGGACTCTGAATCACCATCCTGTTCTTCGTCGACAGTGTCATTGCCATCTGCGACGCCGGAGGAATCGGAGAGGTCAGGAGAAACACCATCAGCCGATCCACCAACAACTTCGTCGGTTAATTCAGAGCCGGTAAGTGGCGGTAGCGTTGGCACATCCGCCGCTGCTGCAACCTCCGCATCGTCGAACACGTCGCTTGGAATGACAGCGCAGGACACGAGTGTATCATTCTCATCCAGTCGAATGATCCGCACACCCTGAGTATTTCGGCCGATGGTATTGATGTCCGATGCGCGAATTCGTTGAATCTTGCCCCGAGCTGTGACCATCAGTACGTCATCATCATCAGCCACAGAAAGAACGTCCACGACCTGCCCGTTACGCTGAGTCGTCTTGATGTCTCGCAGCCCTTTGCCACCACGACGTTGTCGTCGATACTGCATGTTGCTCCCGGGCGTTGCCTCCGGGCCATCGCCTTCGGCTGACAACTCTTCCGAAGCAGTTTCCTCGCCGGATTCATCCACCGAATCTTCATTTGCCAGTTCTCCTGGCCCGAATGGCGTTCTCTTGCCGTAACCGTGCTCACAAATGCTGAGCATCGTTCGTTCCGTGTCGGCAACAACCATCCCGACAACAATTTCTTTCTTCGTCAGAGTGATTCCCTTCACACCTCGGGTTGCCCGTCCCATTGGCCGAGCATCGTCGTGTGAAAAGCGAATCGCCATGCCACCAGATGTTGACAAAATGACATCCTGACCTTCTTCAACAATGCGAACATCAACCAGTGCGTCATCATCATCGAGACGGATCGCGATGATCCCGCCTTTCATCGGACGCCCGTAGGCTGACAGCGCCGTTTTCTTCACGATACCTTTTCGAGTCGCGATGATCAGGAACTTGTCATCCGGGAATAACCGAACGTTGAAACAGTTGGCGATCCCTTCACCCTCTTCGAGCGTGATCACGTTCGCCAGCGCGCGACCTTTGGCCGTCCGTCCCTGTAACGGCAGATCATAGACCTTGATCCAGTGAACTTTGCCGCGATCGGTGAACAGCAGAAGAAAGTCATGGGTGCTGCTGACAAAAAGATGGGCAATGGGATCTTCATCATCCGACTGAGCACCTTTGATGCCCTTGCCACCACGATTCTGAGCCTGATAGACGTCCAGTGGCGTTCGTTTGATGTAGCCCCGCTGCGACAGAGTCACCACCATGGGCTGTTCTGCAATCAGGGATTCTTTGTCGTATTCGCCAAGCTCTTCGTCGGAAATATCTGTCCGCCGTTTGTTGGGAAACTTCAACTTCAGTTCTTCCATATCCTGCCGAATCACGGCCCGAATATGTGCTTCATCTGACAACAACCGCAGGTATTCGGCGATATCGTCCAGCAGCTGGTGATGTTCACCGATCAGTTTTTCACGCTCGAGATTGGCCAGTGAGCCAAGCTGCATCGATACAATGGCTTCGGACTGATTTGCCGACAGGAAGTAGTCCTCTGCCTCGCCATTTTCCAGAACATAGGCTTTGAACCCATCGTCACCCAGCGCGCGCGCGACCATTTCGCCGGGCACGGGTATCTTCTGCAACGCATCCTTTGCTGCCGCTCGACTGGGAGACTGGCGGATGGTCTGAATGACTCGGTCGATGTCGACCTGGGCCATCAGCAATCCTTCGACGGTGTGCTTGCGTTTGCGAGCTTCCCGCAACTGGAATTCCGTCTTTCGTCGAATCACCTCAACTCGATGCCGAATGAACGCATCCAGCAAAGCGCGAAGATTCATCAGCTGTGGACGGTTACCGTCAAGAGCCAGCATGATCATGCTGACGGTCGTCTGCAGCGGTGAATACTCGTACAACTGGTTCAGTACGACATCCTTGTCGGCGTCACGCCGAAGCGAAATGTGAAGCCGCACCTGCCAGGGTGGCACATTACGATCGGTCAGGTCCGTGATGCGTGCGATACCCTTGATGCGTTCGTCACGAACCAGCAACTCGAGCTTCTCTCGAATCCGGTCGCGAGTCTCCATGTAAGGAATCTCTGTGACGACGATCACATCGCTGTTCTTTTCCGTTTCGAAAT